>CAILUI010000195.1 GCA_903837355.1 uncultured Victivallales bacterium | reverse complement strand
GTCACCGGCACGGTGAAAGCGTGAGAGCGTGATTGCGTGAGGGTTACGGCGCGTGTGCCGGCCGTCTGCCACGAATCCACGCTTTCACGTTCTCACGCGCTCACCCGTAGCGGGAACCGCGATCTTGGAACAGCCCTGGGCAGGGCCATGTGACTGCCGCGGGCGCGTCTTCAGGCGTTGCTGCGAAACCCGGCTATATTGCGCAGACCGTGGCGCTGGCGGCGCTGCCGCCGTGCGGGTTTGGAATCGTGGGCCGGAATGATGCAAGGCGGACATGCCCTCCCCGACCGCAACCGAACTGCTGACTCCCGAGACGCTGGTGCGTATCGATAGCTACGCGCTGTTGGCGCGCGTTGTCGTCGAGGGCTTTCTTTCGGGTCTGCACCGCAGTCTCTACCAAGGCTTCGGGAGTGAGTTCTTCCAGTACCGCAACTATGTGCCGGGAGACGACCCGAAGTACGTCGACTGGAAGGTGTATGGCCGGCTGGATCGCTTCTATACCAAGGTTTTCCGGGAGGAGACCAACCTCGACTGCACCATCGTTCTGGACGCCAGCGCCTCCATGGGCTACCAGGGTGAGCGCAGTCTCTGCACCAAGCTGCGCTACGGCGCCATGCTGGCCGCCGCCATCGCCTACCTGGCCCGACGTCAGGGCGACAGCGTCGGTTTTTGCGCCTATGCTGAGAGTCTCACCGCCTGGATACCTCCGGCGCGGCACCGTGATGGCGCTCAGCGGGTGTTCACCGAGCTGCAGAAACTTAGCGCGCGGGGCGTCGCTGACCATGGTACGGTGTTGCATCACGTGGCCGAGACTCTCCGGCGGCGCTCGCTCGTGGTGCTGATCAGCGACTTCCATGACTTGGACGAGGACCTGGCCAGCGTGCTGCGGCGGGTGCGCTTTGCTCACCATGACTGCATCGCCTTCCAGATCCTGGACCGGGACGAGATCGATCTGCCGTTCGGCCGGACCGTGCGTTTCGTCGACAGCGAGGCTGGGCCGGAACTCACCACCGCGCCCGACCTGATCCGCGCCGGCTACCAGCAGGCCATGAAGGGCTTCACCGACCGGGTTCGTGAAACCTGCCTGGGGCAGCAGGTGGATTACCTCATGGTGCCGACCACCGAGAACGTGGGGAATCTGCTCGCGGCCTATCTGCACCGCCGGGAGGCCCTGGGCTGATGATCGGACTGGAATACCCATGGTTTCTGCTGGGCCTGGCCTTCCTCGCGGTGCCGCTGGTGCTGCACCTCATGAACCGCGAGATTCCGCGCCGGCTGGTGTTCCCGAGCACGCGTTTCCTGCGGCGGGCGCAACTGCCGCCCGAGGGGCGGCGGCGCCTGCGCGACATCCTGCTGCTGCTGCTGCGCCTGGCCGCGCTGGCCGCCGCGGTTCTGGCCTTTGCCCGGCCGGCGCTGCGTCGTGCCAGCGTCCCCGGCCGTGGCGGTGAGACCGCCGGGGCGGTCACGGTTCTGCTGGTTGACGTATCGGCGAGCATGGGTGCAGCGGGGGCCCACGAGCGTCTCGTGGCGCTGGCTCGTGAGCAACTGGGTAAACTGGCCGCCGGCGAGCGTGTCGGCTTGGTCGTTTCCGCAGACCGCGTGGTGGCCTCCATGCCCCCTGGAACCCGTCCGACCGACCTGCTGGCGGCTCTGACCGCGGCGACCCCGCGCCCGGTACCCGGTCACCACGCCGCCGCGCTGCGCGAAGCGGCGCGCTGGCTTGCCGGCCCCGGTCCCCGGCGCTTGATCGTGCTCTCGGACCTGCAGATCGCCGACTGGCAGGACTGCCGCGAGCCGTTGCCGGCAGGCACGGACGTCCGCCTGTTCAGCCCGGCGGACCCGGGCTTGGCCAACGTCGCGGTGACGGGGGCCGTCGTTTCCCCGACCAGCGCGGGGCGCTGCCGCGTGATCGTGGAGGTGCGCAGCTTTGCTGACGTGCCGCAGCAGCGGACGCTGACCGTGCGGGCCGGTACGGACCGCCAGTCGGTGGGCGTGTCGCTGCCGCCCCTGCAGGTGCGTCGTGTGGCCGTGTCGCTGCGCCACGACGGGGCCGTGCACGGCGTGGCTGAACTCACCCCCGACGACTACCTTGCCGACGACTCGCTGCACTTCTGGGCAGCCGCACCGCCGAGCGTACCGGTGGTTGCCGTGGTGCCTGCGGCTGACGCCGGTGGCGAGCGCGATTCCCAGGCCTTCTTCCTTGCCAAGGGCCTGCAGGACGGCAGCGCATTCCAGGTGCAGACCGTGCCCGCCGACGCCTTCTTCGCCACGGACCTGGCGTCGGTTCCGCTGGTGTTCGTTCTGGGCGCGGCCGATCGTTTCGATGAGGCTGCCCTGGCCCAGCTCAAGAGCTTCTGCACGGCGGGCGGGACCGCGGTCTGCACGCCCGGTGCGTTCCCGGCCCAGATGCTGCACGGCCTGCGGGCCAACGGCCTCCTGGAGGCTCGCCTCACCGAGGTCGTCGGCCAGGGACACCGCCGCGGAGAGTCCTGGAATCTGGGGTGGGTAAACCCAGAAGGTATTCTTGCAGAAATATTTACAGATGCTGATAGGACGGACCTGTTCATCTTTCCGATCCGTCAGTATCTGCGCTTTAGCCTGGGTGGTAGTCAGGCCGTGCACCTCAAGACCAGCACTGGCGACCCGGTGCTGATCGAGCAGGCTGTCGGCCGCGGCCGCGTGTTGGTCTTTGCGCTGGCCTTTGACCCGCGGTGGAGCGACCTGCCGCTGACGGCATCGTTTCTGCCGATGATCCAGGAGATTGCTCGTACGGCGGTGCCGGCGGGGTATGGCATCACGCGCGTCGACTGTGGGCAACCGGTTCCCGCCTTCCGTGATCTGCTCGGCCGGCCGGCCGGGGATCCGGCGCAGGTTCCGACGACGGCCGAACCGGGGGTGTTCACGGTCGGAGACCGTCCCGTCGAGGTTAACGTCAGTCGCCGGGAGTCGTCCGCGGAACGACTCAACCCGTATGATCTTACTCAGCGCCTGGTATCGGCAGTCCCCGCGGTCGCCGACGCCGGGGCCAGCGCGCGCGACCAGAGTCCGGACCGGCTGCCGCTATGGCCCCTGGCAGCCCTGCTGGCGGCTCTCTTGTTGCTCGTGGAGATGGGCTGGACGCTGTGGACGGACTACCGTGAGATCCGTGGTCGACTGCCGACGGGAACCTGAGGTGGTGGCGGGCGGAGTCCGCAGGGGGGCGCAGCCCGTGGGAGTCCGGCCGCAGCGCCGAACGTAGGGAGTGAATCGCCATGGCCATCAGCGCCCGTATGAGCAGCAACTGGGCCTTGCGCATGGGCATTGTCGCGGTGGCGTTCAGCGCCTTCGCCGCGTGGTGCGTCCTGGACGCCAAGGTCGGCTACCCGCGCTTCAATCAGCGCGCCGTTGAGTACAATCGCCTGCTCGCCGCCGGCCAGATCGAGCAGTGGCCCGCCTACGCGGAGGGGAAGGGCTGGTCGGCCTCCTTCAGCACCGGGGACCACCTTCCCAACGGCGCCATCAGCGTGAAGACCGCCTGGGACATCGGCACCCAGTACGTGATGATGGGTGGCTGCTTACTGGTGGTTACCGTGGTGCTCTACCGCCTCGTGCGGGCCCGGGGCCGTACCCTGCAGGCTGATGACGCCGACTTCGTCACGGTCGAAGGCCTGCGGGTACCCTATGCCGACATTGTAGATATCGATCTCCGCCGTTGGCAGAGCAAGAGCATCGCCCGCGTGCGCTTCCGCCATGGCAGAGGCCAACGGACCACGGATATCGACGACTGGATTTACCGCGGTGGGGACGCGGTCCTTGCCGAGTTGCAGCGTCGGACCGGTCTCGGGGCAGCCGCCGTGCCCGCGCTGGAGGCCGCGCTGGTGGCCCCGGCAGTCGCCCCGGAATCCGGCCTGGCAGCACCCGTGAGCCCGACCTCTGAGGAACCGCATGACCGTGCCTCCTGACCTGGAACCGCTCGCGAACGCACCGCCGTCGGCCGGCTGGACCAGCGCGCCGGTGCTGGCGCACGCATTACCGTTTCTGGCCTGGATCGTGCTTAAGTCGGTCCTCGATGTGGCGGTCCCGGACCAAGCCTGGAAGTACGCCGTACTCAGCCTGGTCGGCGCCCTGCTGCTGGTCACCCTGCGCCCCTGGCGTTACTACCCTCGGCCCCAGTGGCGCCATGTCCCCCTCGCCCTGCTTATCGGCGTGGTCGTGCTGGCCATCTGGGTGGTCCCGTTTCTGGGTGTGGCTGACGGGATGCCGCTGGTTCAAGAGCTGTACTTGCGCTTCGGGGTTCTGCCCCTGGGGAGGCTTCCGGCTTTCCCCACCCAGAGCCTCTACTCCCCCGAGCTTTGCGGGTGGCCGTTGACCCTGGTTCGCCTGGGTGGCTCCGCCTTCATCATCGCCGTTGCCGAGGAGTTCTTCTGGCGTGGTTTCCTGTACCGCCGCCTGCTGCGTCCGGACTTCCTCAAGGCGCCCCTTGGGCAGTTTGAGGTCGAAGCTTTCTGCTGGTCCGTGCTGCTGTTCGGTCTGGAGCATCGTGAGGTGGTTGCCGGCATCCTGGCCGGTGCCATCTACGGACTATTGATCATCCGCACGCGGGACATCTGGACCGCCGTGGTGGCCCATGTCCTCACCAACCTGCTCCTGGGGATCTACGTTATCCGCTATGATGCGTACGGCTTCTGGTAAAGCCCCGCCCGTCGCCCCGCTCGCGGTCCACGCTGTCGCGCCGCGTGACGAGCACGTCGCCGGGTTCCTGCGCTACCTGCGCGCCGAACGCCAGGCGTCGCGGCACACGCTGAGTAGTTACCTGATCGACATCACCCAGTTCTCCGACTACACCTGGTACCGGAAGGGCCGGACCGAGTGCGACTGGGAAGGGGTTGAGGCCAGGCACGCGCGGGCTTTCCTGGTTGAACTCAACCGGCAGGGGTTGGCGCGGACCTCCCTCAACCGGAAGCGCAGCAGCCTGCGCTCCCTGTACCGGTTCCTGATCCGCGAAGGAGTGGCAACCGCCAACCCTTTCGCCGGTTTGCAGACCGGTAAGCCGCCACGCCGACTCCCGGGGGTCTTCGACCGCGACCAGGTGGCGCGGCTCCTGGATGCCCCTGCGGCCTACTGGAAACGCCATGCCGACAGCCGCGACCGGCCCGGCGCCGGCGCGCTTTGCAGCGCCGCCCGAGACAGTGCTCTGCTCGAGGTGCTGTACAGCGCCGGACTGCGCATCAGCGAGGCCACCGGGATGAACCTCGAGGATCTCGATGTCGCTACGGGTGTCTTCACCGTCCGCGGCAAGGGCAACAAAGAACGCCTCTGCATGCTGGGCGAGCCGGCGTTGCGGGCCCTGGGCACCTACCTTGAGCGCCGCGCCGAACAGGGCCTGGCTGGTGTCCGTGAGCGTGGCGCGCTGTTCCGCAATGCTCTCGGCGGACGCCTCACGCCGCGCTCTGTGCAGCGGCAGTTCAAGCTGTACCTGCGTGAAGCCGAGCTCCCGGTCGACTACAGCCCGCACCGCTTGCGCCATTCCTTCGCGACCCATATGCTCTCGGCCGGTGCCGACCTGCGCAGTGTGCAGGAGCTTCTGGGGCACGCCAGCCTGTCGTCGACGCAGATCTACACCCACGTCGATGCCGATCGCCTCAAAGAAGCCTACGCCAAGGCGCATCCCCGCGCGCGTTGACGGCGCTCCGTCCGCGGGCACCGTGGGTATTCAGCCCGGGGCGCCGAGCCTGAGCAACTCCGGCCACGTCACCACCGGCACGCCTGGGGAGGTGCCTCCCGATGCGGCGACGAGGCCGTTATCGACCTGGACCACTGGACAGCCGGCGCGCTGCGCCGCTTCGACCCCCAGCGCCGTGTCTTCCAGCACCAGGACCGCCGCGGCCGGCACCTGCAGGCGCTGTACGGTCAGACACACCATCTCCGGGTCCGGCTTGCGGCGCTGCACGTCGTCGACGGTGGTGATGACCGCGAAGCACTCGCGCAGGCCCGCTTGTCGCAGCGCCGTCTCCACGAAGTGCCGCGGCGAGTTGCTGGCGACGGCGAGTGGCACCCGCCCGAACCAGGCCCGTACGAAGGCCGCCGCGCCGGGGTAGAGCTCTGTCTGGAAATCCTCGTAAAGCAGCTCGAATTTGCGTGCGGCCACGGTGGGCGGATCGAGGGTGAGGCCGTGTCGCTCCGCCAGGCGGGCCGCCAGCCAGACGCTGGAGTTGCCGATGAACTCCTGTTCGTCGGCCGGTGTCAGTTCGTAGCCGGCCTGCTCCTTGATGGCCCGAGCGAAGGCCAGCCGATGGTACTTCTCGGAATCGATGAGGGTGCCGTCGAGGTCGAAGATCAGCGCGTTGAAGCGGGCGAGCGTCAGTATGGCCATGGCGGGCTCCTGTGGCCTGCCGGAGCGCCGAGCAACACGCGGCCCGGCAGCGTGGCAGGCGGCTCGCGGGGGAAGGCCTGAACGGGGGATCGCGGGCGACGTCCCGCGCGATGCCGGTGTGGTCGCGGGTCAGGGATGCTCGCCGATGACATAGAGCCAATGGAAGGTGGTGGTGGCCGTCACCGTGAACACCAAGGTGTCGCCTTCGCGCCGGCTGGGGATAGCTTCGCCGCGGCTGCCGGGAGTAGTCCCCTCGGCGAACACGCTGACCTGCGCCGGGAGGGTGAAGGCGGGTATCCGCACCACCCCCTCGCCCTGCACCCGGATCGAGAGGATCGCCCCGCCGGGCACCCGGCGGTCCTGGGGTACGGGTGCCCAGGCGACCAGCGACAGGGGTTTGTCGGCAAACACCGTCTCACGGCCGTCAATCGTGACCCGGTCGGACCAGCTTCCGGCAAAGGCCACCAGGCGGCCCTGATCGTCGGTGCGGAAAGCGAGCGGTGCCACCCCGGCGTAGCTGTTGATGGTGTGTCCGTTGACGCGGATGTCCTTCAGGTTGAGGTTGATCGCCGCGGGCGTAAAGCGCTCCAGGTACGGGCGATCCTCGGCCTCGTTGCGGGCGAAGCCGCCCGGCCAGTCCTCCTCGACATCCCGCAGGTGCGTGCCCAGCGCGACGGTGCCGTTGGGGAAGCGGCACACCAGATACGGGCCGGTGCGTGAGAGGACCTCGGTGTTGTCGTTGACCCCGGCGAAGCGCCCGGTTGCCGGGTAAGCGCCCAGGGCATTGAGGACCTCGAACCAGTTGCGGACGTCCTCGCCCAGGCTGCCGGACTGGTCATCGCGTGGCCGGTAGCCGAGGAAGGTGGCGGTGCCGCCCCCGGCCAGCGGGCGTTGCGTCCCTACGGTCTTGCCTTTGACGCGAGCCACGCTCACCACGCCGGCGCGTGGGGTCACCGGGTAAGTGCGGTCCACCAGGAAGTCGGTCAGGATAGTCTGCGGTGCCACGCCGGCCAAGGGGCCCTCGAACCTGACCTGCCGCCCGGGAGAGCGCAGTCCCTCCTCAAGACCGGGTTCGTACTGTACCCCAAAGAGGTCCTGCCAGGCGGTCAGAGCCTCCGCACCGGCGGCGTCGAGCAGCGGTGGCGGGCCGGACCAGATGAGGCGTCCGCCGGCTTCGGCAAACTGACGCAGCAGGTCGAGAAGGGGGCGCGAGGGGAAGGGCTCGAAGGTGGCCACCAGGGTGGTGAAACGGCGCCCCGCAACCTCGAGAGCGTTGCCCGCGACCCGGCCGCGCTCGAGCAGTTTGTCGGCGCTGATGAGGTTGGCGTAACCGTACTGGCTCATCCAACTGCCGAAGCGCTCGTCGACCGCCACCAGATCCATGGGGTAGAGCATGAGCACCTCCACGTCGCGGTGCTGCATGTCCTGGACCATGCCCATGAAACCGCCGGCGGTGCCGTAGACAGCGGCGAGGATGCCGCGGCGCTGCTGCAGCGGCGCCGGCATTCCCCAGTGGGCGGCATAGGAGTAGGGCACCTCGTTGAGGATGCCGGTCGAGCAGGCCAGGGCGAGGCCGAGGTAATCCCGGTCGAGCCAGCCGCACTCCGCATGGTCGTTGCCGTTGCCGGTGAGGAAGTCGCCCCAGCGGAAGTAGTCGTAGCAGGCCGCGGCGGCTTGGTGGACGGTGTTGGACCAGACGAAGTTGGACGTGTACTCGTAGGCGTGGCTGAACATGTTCTCACGGCCGCTCTCCCACTTGTCGATGGTGGGACTCTCGGCCCAGGTGGCGTGCGCCCGCGATTCCAGCCGGTGGCCCATGCGCTCTTCGGCATGGCGTTTGGCCCGCACGAACAGGTCCACGACCCCATCCTGCAGCAGGCGGTAGTAGCGCGCCCGGAAGAGGGCACTGCGGCGGATGTCCTGCGGACTGGCCCCGAAGACGTGCATGATGTCCTGCTTGGCGCTCAGGTCGCTGGCGAAGTCCTCCTGACCATGGGTGAAATAGACCAGATACTTAGCGAAGTCGAGGAACTCCGGGCCGTAGAGCTCCGCATAGCGCCGGGCTAGTCCGGCACTGACGTAGCGCAGCGCCAACTCGCCGTGGTCATGGTGCCCGAAGTAATTCCAGTCCTGTTGAATGTGCATCTCGTCGGCATACAGACCGTTGAGCTTGACCCCGGCGGCGGCATACTTGTCCACGAGGTCGTTAAGGAAGGGCAGGGCGGTGGGGCTGAAGTAGTCCATCTCGGGGGTCTGGTAGAGCAGGACCACAAGGACGCGGTCGAGGGGGCCGAGTTCCGTGTCTCCCTCGCCGTAGACCCGGACGCGGCGGCGCACGGCGCCGTCGGCGGCCGTCCAGCGCTCGATCTTGGCGGCGCTCTTGATCTCGCGGATCGAGTCCGGCGCCACCACGCGGTAGGGCGTGCCCGGCACGGCGTCCTCGCGGAAAGCGAAGACGCGCAGGCCGGTCTGCTTGAGTTCGACGACGCCCTTGTTGTTTGCCCAGCGCAACTGCTCCCAGGTCTGTACGCTGAAAGCGCCGGTGGCAGGGTCGCGCAGGCCTTTGCGGTACTGCATCCAGGTTCCGGCTTCGCCGGTGCGCTTGCTATAAGCCGGGCCGATCTCGAGGGGGCTGAGCAGGCTCAGCTCCAGTCCGAGGCCATAGCCGGCGGCGAACTGGCTGATGGCGGCGATGCGCTGCACGTACTCGTCCATATCCGGGGTCAGTTGGCGCGGCTGGTTCTGCCCCGGCCGGTACTGGCCAAAGAAGTGGTCGAAGGCGATGATCAGCGTCCGCTGTCCGGCCGCCTGGGCCCGCTCGCAGAGCTGTCGCAGGCTGGCCTCGGTCTTGTCGAAAGTGAGGCTCAGATTGAGCACCCGGTCGGGGTCGGCCAGCGCCTCGAGCTCCTGGTCGCTGACCAGGATGATGGCCGACTTGCCGATCTCGAAGGCCCACGGACCGGGGTAGGACACGAGCTCGCCACGATACAGATTCTCGGGTACACGCGACATGACGGCCTCCTGCTGGGAAAATGCCAGATGGGCACAGGCCACGGCGATGGTAAGGGCGATGAAGCGCTTCATACCCAGAAATTACCGCGAGAGGCGCGAGGCGCAAGTCGTGAGGGCGGTCCGGGCAAGTCAGCTCCGTAGGGGTCTGCCTGGATGAGACTCGCGGATCTCACGTCGGGATGTCCGGCCTGCCCCTGGAAGCCGGGATCTCCGCATCCCGGCCGCGGCATACGGAGCTGCCGCGTTCCACCCCGGCGAGCCGGGGACCCTGCCGAACCCCGAGCCCTGGGACCTGCGCCCACACCGAGCCGTCTACGGTTCTCCGGTCGGCAGGATGCCCTACCCAACTGACCTGCGCCCCACGGGCGGCCCAGGAGTTGGCAACCTGACCCCGTCGGCGTTAGCTTAGGGACTCGTCGGCGGTGAGCGAGGTCGCGGCGCCGCCGGATTCGAGAGCCATGCCTGCCGGTGAACAAGGGGAGGTCCTGCCATGGTCCGTTATGGACACACGCTCAGGTTGCTGCCGGTCTTTGCCCTGGCCATCGCCTCCGCTGCCGCCGCGGCGCCGTTGACCCTGGCGAGCCAAGGCAAGACGAATGTCGTCATCGTGGTGGCGCCCGACGCCACGGTCGTAGAGAAGCACGCGGCCAGCGAACTGGCGCTCTTCCTCAAGCAGATCACCGGGGCGGAGTTCCCGGTTCAGGATTTCGTTACCATGCCCGCCGGCCCGGCCGTCTTCGTCGGGCCGAACGCGCTCCTGGCGACACTGGCGCCGGACCTAAAGCTGGACACTCTCAAGCCGGATGGCCTCGTCATGGAGAGCCGCGGCCAGTGCCTGATCCTGGCCGGCGATCGGCCGCGGGGCACGCTGTACGCGGTTTACACCTTCCTTGAGGACGTGCTCGGCTGTCGCTGGTGGTCGTCCAAGGTCAGCACCATCCCCAGCCAGCCCGAACTGACGGTCCCCGAGCTGCATGTGCGCTTCGTGCCGAGGCTCGAGTACCGCGAGCCGTTCTGGTCGGATGCCTTCGATCCCGACTGGGCGGCGCGCAACAAGTCCAATGGCGCGACCGCGCGTCTGGACGAGGTCCGCGGCGGCAAGGTTTCTTACGGCAGCCTGTTTGTGCATACCTTCTTCACCCTCGTGCCGCCGGCCCAGAACTTCGCGGCCCATCCGGAATGGTACAGCGAGATCGACGGCAAGCGCCTCGGCGGGGGGGGCGAGTATGTGCAGCTCTGCGTCACCAACGAGGCATTGAAGGCGTTCATGGCCCAGCAGGTGCTGGACTACCTGAAGGCCCATCCCGAGGTCAACATCGTCTCGGTCTCGCAGAACGATGCCGACAGCCACTGCCTGTGTGTGAACTGCAAGAAGCTGGAGGCGGAGGAGGGCTCGCCGGCCGGGCCCCTGCTGCACTTCGTGAACTACGTGGCGGCGGCGGTGGCCAAGCCGTACCCCAACGTGGCCATCGACACCCTGGCCTATCAGTACACCCGCAAGCCGCCGCTGCACGTCAGGCCCTTGCCCAATGTCATCGTGCGCCTGTGCAGTATCGAGTGCGATTTCTCGCAGCCCCTGACCGCGCCCAGCAACCAGACCTTCGCCGACGACATCCGCGGCTGGTCCAAGATCTGCCAGCGCCTGTACATCTGGGACTACACCACCAACTTCGCCCACTACATCCTGCCGCACCCCAACCTGCGGGTCCTTGGCCCCAACGTCCGCTTCTTCGTCGACAACGGCGTCAAAGGCATCTTCGAGCAGGGCGCCTACACCTCCCTGGGTGCAGAGTTCGCGGAACTGAAGGCGTGGGTTCTGGCCAAGGTGCTGTGGAATCCCGAGTTGGACAACGACACGCTGGTGGCGGAGTTCGTGCAGGGCTACTACGGGGCGGCGGCGCCGTACATCAGCCAGTACATCACGCTGATCCACGACGAGGCGATCGCCAAGAAGACCAATCTCACCTGCTTCGCCTCGGTCAGTGCCGATTTCCTGAGTCTGGAGCTGTTGGGCCAGGCGGAAGCGCTGTTTGTCAAGGCTGAAGCGGCCACCAAGGATGACCCGGCGCTGCTGCAGCGGGTCCAGGTAGCGCGGTTGCCGGTACGTTACGTCTTTGCCCGGCGCTGGGCGGAACTCAAGGACAAGGCCAGCCGCGCCAAGCTGCCCTGGCCCGGCCCCGCCGACGAGATCGAGAATGCCAAGGCCTTCAGCAGTATCGCCCTGGCCTACGGCGTCACCATGATCTCCGAAGGCGCGCGCCTGGATTCCTTCGAGAAGCGCACCACGGGCATGGGCCGCATCGCCTCGCCCCCGCCGCCGGGTTGCGAGAATCTGCCCGCCGCGGACGTCTTCGATCTTCAGGACACCAGCTTCAACCTCTACCTGGAGGGCTCCATGTCCTCGCTGGAACACGACGAACTGGCCTCGGACAAGGTGGCGGCGCGGATGGTTGGCAGCACGCTGGAATGGGCGACCCAGCAACCGCTGACCGGCAAGCCCTGGGATCCGGATGCGAACTACACGATCTATGTGGCCGTACGCGTCGAGAAGACCGGTGATGAGGGCGGGGCGTTCACTGCCGGCATCTATGACACCAAGAACCGCATCTTCATGCCGAACATCAGCGTCACCTGTGCCGATATCGCCGACGACCAGTACCACGTCTACAAGGTCGGGACGGCCAAGCTGCACGGCGATATCTACCTGTGGGCCGCGCCGCCCAAGAACCCGGACAACGTGAAGTACGTCTGGGTCGACCGTTTCTGGGCCGTGCGTGAACGCTGAACGGCGGTGAGCTATGACCATTCCAACGCGGTTGTTGCCGGCGGCAGGCATGGTGTTGCTGTTGCCGGGAGGTGCTGCGGCGGCTCTGCCGACGCCCCAGGAAGGGCTGATTCTGTGGCTGGATGCCGGCGCCAGCGGCAGCCTGAGCCGCGATGGTGCCCACCTCAGCGCCTGGGCTAGCAAGGCACCCGGGCCGGCTGTCGTGCTCACGGCGGCGGCTACCCAGCGGCCGGCGTGCGTGACGGCAGAGGGCCGGGGGCCGCTGGCGGCGGTGCAGTTCGACGGGCGTAACGACGTCCTGACTTGCACCGCCTTCAACCGCCGCAGCCGTACCTGGACGCTGGTCACCGTGCTGGCCCCGCTGGGACCCGCCAAAGGGGCGATCGCTTCCGTCTGCCCTCGCTCTGGCGATGACTTTGATCCTGGCTTCACCGTGGACCTCTATGCCTCGACCCGGCAGTTCGATTACCTCAGTGTCGAAGGCGCCGGCAGGCAGGGCGGACGACAGAATCAGCGCACCGCGGCAACGCCCTTCGGGGCCTTTGCCGTGGTGGTCGTTTGTCGCGACGAGACCGAGGTCAGACTCTACGTGGACGGGCGTCTGGAAGGGGTGCGGCCCGTAACCCCGGCGGAGACGGTTATGGACGAGATCCGCCTGGGCGCGCGCTACTACGCGGGACGTGAGCGGGAGTTCCTGCGCGGCGAGGTCGCGGAGGTGCTCCTCTACGACCGTGTTCTGACCGCCGAGGAGCGGGCCATCCTTGAGACCAGCCGCGCCATCCCGCCGGCGGCGCGCCAGGCTGGCGAGGAGTACGGTCTGGCGGAGAGCCGGCGCGCGGCAGCCCGGCGTATGGTGCCCCCGGCGGCGATCCAGAACTGGCCCAGCGTCGACGCCTACCTGACAGCGCGCCAGGCCGGCGCGGTGGCGGTCGGGCCGCCGCTGCCGCTGGAGACGCTGCCCATTCGCAGTGACCTCTTGGAGGCCATCCGCCTGTGCATGCACTGCCTGAACAGCTCTTTCGATGCCGATCGCGACGGCGAGCCCTTCTTCTACTCGAACTGCCGGGCCGATGGCAGCGGCGAGTTCCACCACTCGGTGAACATCGGCATCCCGCACGTCACTGGCCGCTGCCTGTTGGGTAACATGGCGGCGGCGCAGGCCACCGGACTGCCGTTCCCGGCCGACGGGCTGGCCATCCTGACGCGTTACCTCAAAGGCTCCTTCGACAACCCCGACCACCTGAACTCGTACTTCGACCCCGCCAAGGGCGGCAAACGCGAGATCGAGTTCCACAACCTGCGCGAGGGGCTCTACGGGCTGTGGGCCCTGATGTACACCGACGAGCGCGACTGGGCCCGCTCCACGGCACAGGCCATGCTGCAGACCCTCGCTCAGGTCACGGACGCCAACGGTCGCTGGTCGCCGGCGCTGCTCGCACAGGCCGGGATGGCCGACCGCTGCCAAGGGGTCGCCGTGCCCAACGCGGCCCGCCTGGTGGAGCCCCTGTTGGCGGTTCACCGCCTGACCGGCGACCCCCTGGCGCTGACCCTGGCCGGACAGTACGCTCGCGCCGGGCTCGCCGAGGTGTTCCTGCCCGATGGCTCCTTCGCTCCCATGAACCGCTCTTCCGGCCACCTGCACTCCATCACCTCGGGGCTGAGCGGGATCACTGAGTTCGCGCTGCTCAGCGGCGACGCGGAGATGATCGCGGCCTGCCGGCAAGCGCTTGCGGTCGGCGTGCCGCAGTACTTCAGCTCCTGGGGGTGGGGTGACGAGGTCTTCCCCGATCACCCGGCTGACGAGGTGGGCCGCGGCGAGATCAACCAGACCGGGGATGTCATCCGCGCCGCGTTGCACCTGGGGGCGGCGGGAGAAGCGCGCTACTACGGCCTGGCGGAACGTTACCTGCGCAGCATGTTGCTGCCGACGCAGCACCGCGACACCGAGCTCCGCCGTTTCCTGCACGACACCCCGAAGCCCTCGCGCGACGCCGAGCGTGACGTGCTTGGCCGCAGTGTCGGCGGCTTCAGCATGCAGCTTCCGAACGACCGCATGCAGGAAGGCGATTGGCCCATTCAGACGCAGGACATCACCTCCGGCGCGGTCCACGCTCTGGCCGAGTGCTGGCGACATCGGGCGACCCTGCGCGACGGGATGCTCAGCGTCAATCTCCTCTTCGACTGCGACAGCCCTGCCGTGCGGATTCGTTCCGGCCTGCCCCTGGCGGGGCGGATCTCGTTCCACGCCCTGCACCCGGTTGGGCTGCGGGTCCGCGTCCCCGACTGGGTCGACCAGGCCACGGTGCATGTCTCCCGTAATGGGACCCTGCAGGCGGTGACCGTGGTTGGCGGCTACGTCGTGGTGGGCCCGTTGGCCGCCGCGGATCAGGGCGAGGTGACCTTTGCGCTGCCCTGTAAGGTGGAGCGCGAGACCGTCGATGGCACCGAGTATACGACCACCTGGGTCGGCGACCAGCTTCTGGATATCCGACCGCGCGGCACGGTCAGCCCCTTGCCGTTCTGAATCAGCAGAGGGTAACTCACATGCGCACACGTCTCCTGTCGATCGCCTTGGCTCTGGTCCCGATGTTTGGGCATGCGGCCACCCCGCGTAGTGTGGAAGGAGAGACCATGAAGGTGCAGGGCGAGAGTCTGGTGTTGGCGCTGAGCGTACCTGGCAAACTTTGCTTCGACCGCGTCGTCAAAGGCAGTCTCGTGGTGCGCAGCACCTACCTGGCCGGTACGGAGAAGAGCGTGGTCTACCAGGAGGGCACCGACTACGTGGTCGACTACGAACAGGGCACCATTGCCCGGACCGCGACGTCGACCCTGCCTGACTTCGCAAAGAATGTCCTCTACGGCCAGAAGGACTTCGACCACACCAAGTTCGCCGGGTTCAGCAACCACGCCTTCTTCGTCTGGGCCGATTACGCAACCACCAACGGCACCGCCTGGGCCCAGCCCAATGACCAGACCGCCGGCCTCGTCAAGGCCCGCGCCAAACTCGCAGCGGGCGGGCCCTTCAAGATCGTCTCCTACGGCGATAGCATCACCGCCGGTGGCGAAGCCTCGACCCCCGACCTGCGTTTCCAGGCGATGTATGGCAAGTACCTGCAGGGCCAGTTTCCGAAGGCCAAAATCGAGGTTGAAGACGCCTCCATTTCCGGTTACGCCTCGATCCACGGCATCGACTGGTGGGACAAGTACATCGGCAAGACCAGCCCAGACCTGGTGCTGGTCGGCTGGGGCATGAACGATCACAATACCGGTTGCGTCGAGCCCGAGCAGTTCCGCAAGAACCTGGTGATTCTGGTGGGTATGATCCGCGAGCGCAAGGGCGCCGAGGTCATCCTCTTCTCGGCCTTCCCGCCCAACGACGATTGGCACTACGGCAGCCATCGCATGGGCGTCTACGCGGAAGCCACCCGCGCCGCCGCCGCCGAGGCTAAGTGCGCCTATGTCGATGTCTTCAGCACCTGGGAGATGGTGCTGCAGCGCAAGGACCAGTCCTCACTGCTCGGTAACAACATCAACCACCCGAATGACTTCGGTCACTGGCTCTACGAACAGGCCTTCGAGGCGATGAAGTTCTAGGCCGGGAGGCCAGACTCCAGGGTTGAGGGCTCCGTCGGGGCCCCCGGCTCGCCGGGGTGGAACGCGGCATCTCCGCATGCCGCGGCCGGGATGCGGAGATCCCGGCTTCCAGGGGCCGGACAGCCTTCCCGCCTGCGGCGGAAAGGCTGGACTCTGACCAACGACCGCCGCTGGGTCTCATACCCGTCGCACGTCTACTATGGCGGATTGGTGGAGCGGCCGCGGCCCCAGAGGCGTACGCCTCCGCGGCCATCCTGCTGGCCAGCAGGACGGCGCGCTGCCGGCTCTGTTTGCCCCGCCGACGGCGGGGGTGTTGTCAGGCCTTGACCAGGGTCGGGTCGGTCGCCAGGGTGCGGAGTTCGCCGATGGCCTTGGCCAGGGCGGCGTCGGCGGCCTGGGGGCCGGCGGCCAGCGTCGGTTCGACCAGGACCGTGCGGATGTCCTTGAAACCGAGGAAACCGAACGAGGTCCGCAGATAGGGCGCCTGGTGATCGTAGGCTTCGCCACCGGTACCGCTGCCATAGGCCCCGCCGCGGGCCAGAACCAGCACGATGGGCCGGCCCGTGACCAGGCCCGTGTAGCCGGTCTGGGGCGAGTAACTGAAGGTCAGCCCGGGCTGGGCGATGACGTCGATGTAGGCCTTCAGGCGGTGCGGGATGCCGAAGTTCCACATCGGCGCCGAGACCACGTAGGCGGCGGCGCTCTTGAAGTGGTTGATGGCGTCGATGATCGCTTTCCAGGCCTGTTCAGCCTCGCCGGTCGGGGCCTTGCCTGACATCACGGCGTACTTGGCCTGAGACGCGGGGGCGCGGAATTCGGGGATGGTGGCGGTGAACAGATCGAGGGTCTCGGCCTGGTAGTCGGCGTGGGCCGCCAGGAAACTCGCCAGGAATGCTTCTGCCGCCCGGTTCGAAAACGACTCGTTGCCGCGGGGGCTGGCTTTGAGGTACAGAATCTTCGGCATGGGGAGAACCTTTTAACGCACGGGTTTGGGTCGCTGCTGACGCGACTCTTTGACCCCGCCCTCGGGGCAAGGGTTGCCTGGGCTGGCCTCCGCCGCGCGCCCGCGGCCGGGCGCCCCTCCAGAAGTCCAGCGGGTTTACGGCGCCGGTTCGACGACCAGCAGTCGATAGCCCAGGCCGGGCACGTCCACGCTGAGTTGCTGGTCAGCCAGGGGCACGGCGGTGCGTTCTGGCCAGGCGAGCACGCGGGCGACGCTGCCCAGCTTCAGCCCGGCGGGCTGCAGCCGGATGGCGCCAGAGCGCGCGGCGCGGGAGAGGTTGGCGACCACGAGCAGCACCCGCCCATCGGCACGCCGGTAACCGCTGACGATGACGTCCGCCAGGTCCGTCGCGGCCGGCGGGGCGGCCGCGAAATAGGGCAGGAACTCGGCGTCGACGGTGCCGAAGTCGTCCAGCGCGGCGTAGGCCTCATCGACCACGGCAGGGTTACACCAGATCGCCCAGACGCCGACGTCATGGGCCAGCAGCAGCGCCATCAGGCCCCGCGTCGGCTCGATCAGGGCGGCGTGCTCGGCGTCGAACTCGGGCAGGAAGTAGGGCATGATACCCCACTGCCGGCCCATGAACTCGGCGCGGAAGGTATCCAGGGTGAACATGTCCATATAGCTATCCTTGACGCGCCCGCGGAAGTGTTCGCCGTCGAGGTACGAGTCCTCGTAGGCCAGGATGGGGATGGTGACCTTGCCCGACATGTGGGCCATGGTGAAGGTCTCTCGCGGCCAGGCTTTGACCACGTTGTACATGCGGCGGTAGAGGGCGCGATAGCCGAGGATTGGGTAGGTCGGGCGACGTTTGCCGTTGCGGAGGTAGCCGCAGCCGGCCTCCAGGCTGGGTGAGCTGTAGGGGTGGGTGTTGTCGTGGTAGAGGCCATCGATGCCGTAGCGTTCGGCGAACTGGGTGGTCTTGCCGACGATGAAGTCGGCGTAGTCGGTCCCGACCGGCGAGGCCATGGCGAAGGGCGCCCCGTAGGCGGCGACATCGGACGAGCCGCTGTCGGCGCTGCCCATGGCCCAGGTCTTCGCGAAGAAGGGCCACTCGGGGCAGGCGGCCGAGACGAAGCTCAGGCAGAGATAGGGGACGGCCTTGGCAGCCTTGGCGTGCAGGGCGGCGATTCCCTGTGTGAACAGCTCTGGCGTGGCGGCCTCGGGATAGCCGTAGTAGCGCAGTGAGTCGGGATTCGGGGTAGGCCAGAGGATGCTGACGTTGCCCCCCTTGGCGGGCAGCAGGCGCCATTTGCGCCAGTCCTTGGCGAGCGGTTTCACTGGGGTGCCCTGCAGGCCGAAACGGTAGATCCAGTCGGCAGGGAGTTGCTGACCTGCCGTCAGCAGGTTCAGGCGGAGGGCGACCTCGCCAGGCCCGCGCACGGTCTCGAAGGCGTTGTCACTCTCGCCCTGGGGCCAGAACTGGTCGGATTCGCAGAACCAGAACAGGCCGCGGTCGTTGTCGCCCAGCCAGGCGTAGGGGATGAAGGCGGCCTGGTCGACGACGCCCACGCCAGCAGGTACCGAACCGCTCAGTCCAGCCCATTCCGGACCCCAGCGATGCCGGTACAGGGCCCGCTCCGCCTTGACCGGAATCTCGAGGCTGAACTGGTCCAGGGGCAGGCCGGCAAACTCGGTGCCGCTGAGGTCCACCACCAGCACGCCGTCGTATTCCGCCGCGAGCGCCACCTGCAACCTGACCGGCAGTTCGCCGGCCTTGCCGACCAGTTCCCCGGACCACTCGGCCCGGGTCGCCGAGGCGGCCCCGGCGCGCAGGACTTGCTGGGTCCAGACGACGGGCTTGCCGGCCACGGTGGCCGTGATCGTGATCGGCCGCGACAGCAGGGGCTCCCCGGCTGAGGTCATCTGCACGGGCAGCGCGGCGGCCCCGAAGTCGGTCTCGCGGCCCCAGCAGGCGAAGCGGGAGGCGCCTGCCTGCAGCGGCGTCCACGGTGGGATAACGCGGTCCTCAAGGCCATCACGGTTGCCGCGCCAGGAGGTCTCCGGGATGACCACGGGCCGGCGCAGCTCAAAGGCCGGCACCCCGTCGAGCAGCACGACGGCGAGCACTTCGTACTCGCCCGGGTCCCGGGCCGGCAGGACCAGTGTCTGCGCGGCCTGGCCGGCAGCGAAACGGAGGGCCGCTCCCGAGGCCGGCATGTGTCCACCTGGACGGACCGCCGCGCAGCGGGCGCTGAGGCGGGCGTCCTCAACGTCGGCGCCGCCGCTGCCGATACGGGCGACGACCTCGAAGGTCTCTGGCTGCAGTTCGAGCGTCAGGGTGGCGAGGTCGGCCGAGAGCGGCGCCGTGAAGGCGTCGTTGCCCGCGCTGTGGGCCGCAATGTGGGCGGCGCTGAGCGGTCGGTCATAGATCCGTACCTCGTCGATCAGTGAGGCGCTCTGGCGCGGCAGATGCCAGGGATGGTCGCCGATGCGGAAACGCTCCCCGAGGGCCAGGGGTAGATCCCCCGCCGTCGGGATCTTGCTGGTGGCCTTGCCGTCCACGTAGGTTATCACTCCCAACGGCGACCAGGTCCCGGCGATGTGATGCCACTGGCCCGGCTGCCAGCCGCTGATGTCGACGGCGCTACTGGCGTAGGGCCCATTGGTGTTGGCGCAGGTCAGGGTCAGGAGGCTGCTACTTTCATAGTATTTGTAGAGGTACAGGGCACCCTCGTTGCGGGTGTCGAAGAAGACGTGGAACTCCCTGTCCTGCGGCTTCCAGTCCAAGGGGCAGACCCACATCTCGACGGTGCCACCGGCGGGTGTGATCAGGCCGGCGGTCGGGTAGTCGACACAGCCGGTTCCCGGTCCGGACTTGAGTGCCTTGCCGGTCCTGCCAGGCGCCAGTTCCGGCTTGCCGTCCAGGATTGCGGCGATCTTACCCAGGCGCGAGCTGCCGTCGAAGCCCTCGTCGTAGGAGGCGCTGAAAACGGGCTGGGGCTGGGCCAGCGCGGACCCCCAGAGCAGGGTGAGACCAGCGAGGCACGTCAGAATCTGAGTTCGTTGCATCGATCCCCTCCGTCGTGGGCCCCAGGCTGTACCCTTGGCCAAGCATCGTTCCACAATACCTGGCTTACTATACGGCTACCAGCAGCGTGTGCAGGGGGGGGGCGGCGAAGCTCTGGCTGAGCCGGTGTGGTGGAGGGCGAAGCTCCCCAGGCGCGCCGGCGCCGCTGAGCCATGGATGCGTGTCGCGGCCATGCCGTATCGACCGGCTCACCGCCTGCAAGCAGGTCCTGCTGGACAGCAGGATTCGCCCTCCAGCCGGGCCCCGGGCTGGCGCCGGACATACCGAGACGCGAACCGCGGCACCCGCCCCCCGCCATGGAGCATGGCTAATGTCGCGGTTCACATACAGGCAATGGGCACGCAACGCTCGCTTCCCTTGTGTTCCCCTGCCCAGAGCCTATCTTGCCGTTGCTGTCCAGGCGTGGCCTAGGTCTGGGATGACGTCCACCGAGGAGGCGCTCCAGTGTGTCGCTTGCCGTTGCTGGCCCTGTTGTGGGCCTTGCCTGTTCTCTCCGGCACCATTGCCGGCCATGTCTTCTTTGACAGCAATGGCGATGGCGCTTGGCAGGCCACCGATGCGCCGTGCGCCGGCGTCCTGGTCAGTGATGGTCAGACGCTGGTGGCCACGGCGACCGACGGCAGCTACAGCCTGATCGCACCCGAAGGGCCGCAGGTGGTCTTCGTCGAGAACCCGCCGCAAGCGTGGCCGACGCAGGGTTTCTGGCGCTACCTCAAGACCGGGGCGGGGAGCGCCGACTTCCCGCTGCGCAGCCAGGACCAGGCGCTGCCCTTCATCTTCGTGCAGGGCACGGATCTGCATACGCGGCCCGACGTCGACGCCTTGATGGCACAGTACGTCGCCGCGGTGAACCGTCTGCCCTTGCCGCTGGCCTTTGTGGTGCACACGGGTGACCTGGTCGTCGACGCCGGGGCGCTGACGGTCGGGCCGGCCAGGGCGCTGTTCACAACCTACCAGGCCCAGGTCGCTGCCCTGAAAGCGCCACTCTTCAACCTGCCTGGCAACCATGAGCACGTGTCCTGGTATCGTGAGGCCTTTGACGCCACCGAACCCGGGGTGGGGAAGGGGCTCTACCGCGAGATGTTCGGCCCCATGTACTACGCCTTCAGCTACGCGGGCGTGCACGTTGTCGCTCTGGACGGCACCGATTTCAGAGGGGGCAAGTTGGCGTACAGCATGCCCGCCGACTGCGTGGCCTGGTTCAAAGCCTACCTGGCGCGCGTGCCGACTACGGATCGGCTGGTCCTCCTGACCCATGAGCCGCTGTCGTCCCTGCCGCAGAAGGCCGACCTGGAACAGGCGTTGGTTGGCCGTCGGGTCGTGCTGTCACTGGCCGGGCACTGGCACTCGACCAACCGCCTCTCTTTCGCGGGCGCGCCGGAGATCGTCGGGGGTGCCGTCTCCTATGCCTGGCACGGGGTGACGCCGCCCTCCGACGCCAAGGCCTACCAGGTCGTACGCATCACCGCCAGCGGTTTCGAGAACGCCTTTGGCGACTGGGCCGAGAAGTACCCGGTGACCGTCGCCGCCCCGGGCACTTGGGCCGGGTGTACCGGGAAGGTCGCCGTCAAGGTGCAGTTTCTGGACCCCAGCGCCGACGTGCTGAGCGCTCAGATCAGGCTGGAAGGAGTGAGCCAGGAGGTCACGGCCTTCAGCCCGGAGGGGCTCTACCGTACGGCCAGTGCCGAACTGGATGTCGCTGCTCTGCCCGATGGCATCTATGATTTGTGCGTCACCTTGCGCGGCGCCGGGGAGCCGTTTGTCGAGCGGCAACCGCGCCTGGTAAGCAATGGGCGTGAGGCGCCTTTTGCAGCCATAGGACCGGCGACGCTCACGATGCGCCTGAACAAGGTCAACGCCGCCAATGTCATCACGATCAACGGCGAGCCGGTGGGGACCACTCCCGCCGCTGCCGGACCGGACCAGGCCTTCGCGGTCACGGTACCGGCCGCGCTACTGCGGCGGTTGAACCGCATCGAGTTTGTCAGCGCGCGGTTGCCGGACGGCAAGACCTACGATGACTTCACGGCTGGGCCACTGACCCTGGAGTATGCCGGCAAGGTCCATCGCGATCCGCGGACCGCAGCCGGTGCTGTCGCCACCCTGAATGGCACCCAACCGAGCACGTGGCCGTGCTGGATCGATCTGGGGTACCGAGCCGAGTGAGGAGAGGACTTCTGTGACCTCACGGGAACGAGTCTTGGCGGCGCTGCGGCGGCAACCGGTGGACCGGGTGCCGGTGGTCGAGTTCCTGATCGACCCGCGGGTGGCGGCGGTGGCGGTGCCCGGATGCCTGGATCCGGCCGACTGTATGGACCAGCTCGGCATGGACGCCGTGGCCTGCGGCGCGCGTTTCCAGCCGATCGAGGTGCGTGGCCCGGAGCACTGGGTGGACGAGTGGGGCGTGCTCTACCAGCGTGGGCCCGAGGTGCTTGATCATCCCATCAAAGGCCCGATTGCCACCTGGGACGACCTGCGGCGCTACACCCCGCCCGATCCGCAGGCAGCGCACCGGCTCGGCGCCCTGCCGGATCTGGTCAGGCGTTACAAGGGCCGGCGCGCCATCCTCTTCCATCAGCGTGCCGCCTTCATGTGGGCCGCCTACCTGCACGGCATCGACGTCCTGCTCATGGATCTGCTGGCCGAGCCGCATTTTGCCGAGGCCCTGATGGACATGGTGCTCGAGGTGAACCTGGCCCTGGCGCGGCGCGCGGTACGGGCCGGTGCCGAGGTGATTGTACTCGGGGATGACTATGCCTCGAACCAGGGACCGATGATGAGCCCCGCGGTGTTCGAGGCGCTGATCCAGCCGCGGCTGCAGAAGATGGTGACCGTCATCCACGAAGAGGGGGCCTTGGCGGTCAAGCACAGCGACGGCAATCTCTACCCGATCCTCGAGTCCATTGCGCGCTCCGGAGCCGACGGGTTGAACCCGATTGAGCCCATTGCCGGCATGGATCTGAAGACCACCAAGGCGCGGGTTGGTGACCGCATGGCCCTGATCGGCAACGTCGACTGTGGCCACCTGTTGCCGTTCGGTACTGCTGAGCAAGTCCGTGCGGCGGTACGCCAGTGCCTCGCGGATGCGGCGCCGGGCGGCGGCTACCTGCTCTCTTCGAGTAACAGCATCCATTCGAGCTGCCGGCCAGAGAACCTGGTGGCCATGGTTCGCGCGGCGCACGAGTTTGGCGCCGGCACCTGGTAGGGCGATAGGGCCCGCGCGGGGGAAGGCCTCAGAGGTGGCGCAGCCCCAGGCGGTCGAGCTGCTCGTCAGGGGCGCGCAGGCGGCTGAGCTCAGCGCGCAGCGCGCGCCGCAGCGCCAGGAGCGTGTCGGGGTGGGACTCGGCCAGGTTCTCGAGCTCATTCGGATCGCTACGCTTGTCGCTGAGCCAGCTGGGGATGGGCCAGGAACTGCAGTTGCGGACCTCGCGGCGGCCGTTGACGTAGGGGCCGAGGTCGTAGGCCAGGAACTTGGCCAGGCTGCAGCCATGCCAGTACAACGGCTGGTTCCCCGCGACCGGTGACTGATGCAGGATCCACTCGCCGTCGGTGATACTGACGCTGTTGCCGAACTGGCCGCAGAGGGCGTAGGGCCTGGTTGCCGTGCGCGCATCGGCCAGCACCGGCAGCAGGTTGATGCCGTGCAGCGGTCGCTCCGCCACCGGGGCGGGCAGAGGCCGGCCAACGGCGGCGAGTACGGTGGGGAACAGGTCCACGAGCTGGGTGAGCTGGGAGCGGTGCTGGCCACCAGGGCAGTCCGGGTGCGCGACGACGAAGGGGATGTGGCCGACGGCATCGTGCTCGTGGGTCTGCAGCTTGCCCATGCGGCCGTGGTCGCCGTTGTAAGTGCCGTGGTCCGTGGTCAGGACGACCATCGTCTCGCGCCAGAGATCGAGGCGGTCCAGGGTGGCGAAGAGCCGTCCGAGTTGGCGGTCGAGGAACACGGTCTTAGCCGCATAGCGGGCTCGGAGCGCCAGGAGTTGCTCCGTGGTCAGCAGGCCGCGCCAGGGGGCGTAGGGGCCGGCTCCCCCGACGTCGGGCACGGCATAACCGCGGGGATCGAATTGCCGCAGGATGTCCTCCGGTGGGTCCCAGGGCTCGTGCGGGTCGAAGATGTCCAGGTGCAGGTAGAAGTCATGATGCGTGCGGTTACGCTGCAGCCAGTCGCAGGCCCGACTGACCACTTGGGCGCAGAAGGCATCCTCGGCGGATTGGCGCAGGATGTGCACGTTGCGCCAGTGCCGCTCCAGCTTACTCAGGCGCTCGCCGTCGGGGCAGGGGAAGTCGACCGGGTCGGTATGGTAGGCATCGGCCTCGACGCCGCGCACGAAGTCGAACCCGGTGTAGCCCATGTGGTAGTTGCCGGCGCCTTGTTCCCAGAGATGGAAGTGGTCGGTCAGCAGGTACGAGACCCGATAGCCTTGCTGCAGAGACCAGGCGAGCGAGCGGTTGGGCGGTCCGGACACCTGGCGCGGCAGATCCTGGTCGTCTTCCTCCAAGGGACCCCAACCACGCTCCAGGAACTCGTAGCGGCCGGTATAGAGATCGCGCCGGGCCGGCATGCAGGGCGTGCTGCCGCACCAGCAGTTGTCGAAGACAACGCCACGTTCCCCGAGGCGGTCCATCGCCGGCGTGGGGACGCGCCACGGCGGCGCCTCGCGGCTCCAGCACTCATTCAGCGGTCGGCCGCCGGTATACGGACCGCAGTGGTCCCGGCGCAGGGTATCGCAGAGGATGACGATGACGTTCACGGCGCTAACTCCTGGCCTGAGACCGGCAACTCCGGGAATGTAGGGCGCCAAACGCGGTGGCTCCACTCCCTCCGGGCCGCAGGGCTGTTCCAAGATCGCGGTTCCCGCTACGGGTGAGCGCGTGAGAACGTGAAAGCGTGGATTCGTGGCAGACGGCCGGCACACGCGCCGTAACCCTCACGCAATCACGCTCTCACGCTTCCACCGTGCCGGTGACCAACACCGATGGTCGTT
>CAILUI010000194.1 GCA_903837355.1 uncultured Victivallales bacterium | reverse complement strand
GTCACCGGCACGGTGAAAGCGTGAGAGCGTGATTGCGTGAGGGTTACGGCGCGTGTGCCGGCCGTCTGCCACGAATCCACGCTTTCACGTTCTCACGCGCTCACCCGTAGCGGGAACCGCGATCTTGGAACAGCCCTGGGCCAGGGCGGCAATCCCTTGCAAACCCTCCCCGGACCAGGCACATTAGCGCCCTTGGTCGTCAAAGCGCATCCCTATCGCCGCGACAGCGAGTTCAAGTAGCATGGCCGACACGCCCCAGCGGGAACGCCTGTCGGGAGGGTTCTGGCGGGAGGCCCGCTCCAGCGGCCTCCTGCTGGCGGCCCTGGCCATCGCCACGGTTGGACTCCACGCCCTGGGCCCCAACTACCTGCTGGTGTTCGCCATGAACGTCAGCATGGTGACCCTCGTCCTGACTCTGATCATCTACCGGCGCTACCGTGACTGGCGCGTCCTGCCGCTGGCCCTGCTGTTCTTCTGGAACACCTTCCAGCAGACGGCGACCTCGGCCACCGCTATCCTGGGGCTGCGCGCCCCCGCCTGGATCACCTGGCTGACCGCCGCGCCCCTGGTCGTGCCGACCCTGCTGGGCTTCGCCGCCGTGGTCTACCTGTGGCGGGTGTTCCAGGTGCAGTCCGACCTGCAGCGGCGCGAACAGGCCCTGGCTGAGCGCCTGCGCGCGGCCCAGCGCCTGGAAAGCCTCGGCGCCATGGCCGGCGGGGTGGCACACGACTTCAGCAACCTCCTGACTATCATTACCGGGAACACCGCCCTGATCCTGCTCGACGCCCCGGCGGGCTCCGAGATCGCCGCCTCGGCGCAGAGTATCCAACAGGCCGCGGAGCGGGCTGCCACCATCAGCCGGCAAATGCTCGACTACTCCGGCTGCGGCAAGTTCCGCCCGGAACGGCTCGACCTGGCCCAGCTCGTGGCGCGCCTGCAGCCTCTGCTCCAGGCCAGCCTGCCGGCGCGCCTGCAGGTGCGCCTGGAGACCGACTCCGGACAGACGCCGGCGGTGATCGCCGACAGCGCCCAGATCCAGCAGGTCCTGGTCAACCTGGTAACGAATGCCGCCGAGGCCACGCCGGGCGAGGGCACGGTGACCATCCGCACCAGCGCCATCAGCGCCGACGAGGCGCTGCTGGCCGCCGGCGCCAACAGCGCCGCACTGACGCCGGGCCGCTATGCCATACTCGAGGTCACGGACACCGGTTCCGGCATGGACGAGAACACCCGCCAGCGCCTGTTCGACCCCTTCTTCAGCACCCGCGCTGTCGGCCGCGGCATGGGCCTCGCCGTCGTGCTGGGCATCGTCCGCGGACACCATGGCACGCTGCAGGTGCAGACCGCGCCGGGCCAGGGCACGCGCCTGCAGGTGCTGTTGCCCGCAGCCGACGCCGACACCCTGCCCACCTTCCCAGCCGGAAGCCTCTCGAGCGGCTGACTCGCCACGACAACACCACCAGATCCGGCTTGCATCCACACCCGTCCCATGGAGGATCCAGAGGCTGTAGCGGTTTAGGCTGTAGGCTATTAGGTTACAGTACCGCACCCGAATCCGGAAACGTAGAATGCCCCGAGGTATGACCTAACAGTCTACAGCCTGAGTACCTAACAGTCTTGGCGTCCTGTGGGACGCCTATGGCTTGCATTGAGGCCTTGCGCACCCATCTTCTACACCCGCGCCTCCACAGTTAGGATAGAGGGGGCGCCGACGTGCAGCCGGACGACCCGGTAGGCCGCCCCGCCGACCAAGGAGCCAACACATGAGCCGCCAGATTGCCAGAGATGCGATCCACCTACGCCCGACGCCCCGCATCGCCCATACCGAGTACTCGGTCGGGCACTACCACTCGGGCATCATCGAAGCCAGCATCGGCAAACGCACGGGCACTGCAGCCGACGGTCAGCGCTTCAACGACGCCTGGGATATCGACTTCCTCTTCGGCGTCCACGATGGCCCCGTCGGCTGGGGACAGCGCGGTCGCGTCAGCGACATGGGCCATGCCGATTACGCCGAGAATGGCAGCGACCGCCGCGAGACCATGTCCTGCCCCTTCGAAGCCGCCGCCCAGGTCCTCGAGTTCGACGCCGTCAAGGAATACGGCCTGCCCGACTTCGCCGAACTCGTGAAGTGCTACGAGGATCACTACCAGGCCACCGAAGCCGCCAACCCCGGTCAGCTCTACACCGGCGGCTACTACAAGACGGTGATCTCCGGCGCCATCCAGGCGTTCGGCTGGGACATGCTGTTGACGGCTGCCGCCGACAAGGCGCGCTTCGCCCGCGTGCTGCAGTCCTTCGGCGCCCTCACCCTCCACCACGTCAAGGCCTGGGCCGAGACCTCCATCGAAGTCTTCATCCAGCACGACGATTTCGTCTGGACCGAGGGGCCGTTCATGGATCCCGTCTTCTACCGGCAGGTCATCATCCCGCTCTATCGGCAGTGCTGGGACGTGCTGCACCGCGCCGGCAAGAAGGTGATCTTCTGCAGCGATGGCACCTTCACCATGTTCATGGACGACCTGGCCAAGGCCGGCGCCGAGGGCTTCATCTTCGAACCTACCAACGACTTCGCCTGGGTGGTCCAGAACTTCGGTCGCACCCACTGCCTGGTCGGCAGCGCGGTGGACTGCCGCACCATGACCTTCAATGGCTGGGAAGCGGTCAAGCGCGAAATCGACGCCACCCTGGCCCTGGCACCACAGTGCGCCGGCTTGATCTGGGCCGTGGGCAACCACATGCCAGCCAATATCCCGACCGAGATCGGCATGTGCTACATCCAATACCTGAAGTCGCACTGGAAGCGCTGAGGGGTGAGAGCGTGAGCACGTGAGAGCGTGAAAGCGTGAGAGCGTGAGCACGTGAGAGCGTGAAAGCGTGAGAGCGTGAAAGCGTGAAAGCGTGAGAGCGTGAAAGCGTGAGAGCGTGAGAGCGTGAGCACGTGAAAGCGTGAGTAGGTGAAGGTGTGGGGCCGAGGGTAGAAGGGGGGCGCCGACCACGTCCCCACAGGCTCACGCACTCACGCATTCACGCACTCACGCACTCACCAGCACCTCAGCCACGGCGGCTCAGAGGCGGGTGACCCGGTAGCCGTCCTTCTGCAGCCGGGCGATCACGCCATCGTCGCCCAGCAGGTGCCCGGTTCCCACCACGATGAACTGGCTGCCGGCGCGCTGTGCCATGGCCTCCAGCGCCGTCATCCAGGTCGCGTTCCGGTCGGTCAGGAAGCGCCGGCGCAACTCCGGGACACCGTCAAAGCTGGCAGCCACCAGGTCTCCGAGCGCCTGCAGGTCACCTTGCACGTAGGCCGCCAACATGCGTTCCACGAAACCGCGGACCTGGGCCAGCTCCGCCAGCGATTCGGTCAGCAGGGCCGCCGCCTGCGACTCCTCCAAGCCGGCAAACAGCTCCACCTGGAAGGCCGGGGTCTCCAGCGTCTCGAAGAGCTTGTTGTCGCTGACGGCACGAGCACAGAACACCTGGTCGATGCCACGCCGCGGATCGACGCCCGCACGCCGCAACGCCAGGCTCATGAGCTGGTTGGCGCAGTACCACGCCCGGAAGCGCTCCAGGTACAGCGGCTCGACCCCCAGTTCGCGGGCCACGCTTCGGAATGAGTCGAGCGCCGCGGGCGGGATCAGGTCAGCCAAGGTCTGCGGCGACGGCAGTTCGGCGCGCGCCCGCATCAACTCGCCAAACCCAGGCTGCAGAGTCTGCCGCAAGTCGGTCTCGAAGACGACGGCGGTGGCCTCCCGGTAGGCGTCCTCAACCGCGCTCGGCAGCGGATAGAGCCGCTCGTCGCCGAAGTGCAGGCTGCCCAGCAGGAACAGATGGCCGCCGGCCGCCTTATCCAGCCGCCAGAAAACATGCCGCCCCGCCGCCTCGGCCGGCGCCTCCGCCACAGCCGCCGCCAACGACCCCGGCGTCAGAACCAACGCCGCGGCCGGCAGCAATGCGACCAGGCGCACGGAGAGAGCGCGCGACCCAGGCGCAGCACCCGGACTCCCGCCTGCCTGTCGCCCCACCGTCGCCATCGATCACTCCCTCCGCCTTGGTGCCACTGCTACACCACCAGACCGCGCCCGGCCAGACGCCACGCCACGGCCGCCTCACCATACACGGACGCCTACGGTCGTCAAACCGCCGCCACGAACGCGGCGGCGGCGGACCCTGAGTGCCAGGACGCAGGCCGGAATATAGATGAAGGTGCGGTTCCACATCGACCCGCAGACTGGCCGTCCTCACATCTACAACCACGGCGTGGATGAGCATGAGGCCGAGGACGTGCTGCTCAGACCGGGAGAGGACCGGCCGGGCCGGGAAGGTTCGCGGATCGCGCTTGGTCAAACACGAACGGGACGGTATCTTCGCGTCATATACGTGGTCGACTCGAAGCCAGACAGCGTGTTCGTCATCACAGCCTACGATCTCGCGGGAAAACCACTCCAGGCTTACCGGCGCCGGTGTCGGACGAGGCAAAACCGATGAAGCAGACCAAGCCCCCACAGGGCTGGGACAATGAGCGCCTAAAGCGTGTCCTGGCTCACTACGAGAACCAAACCGAAGAGCAGGCCACCGCCGAGGATGAACAGGCGTGGCAAGACCGAAAGGCTACGTTCATCGAGGTCCCAACGGAACTGCTCCCGGCCGTGCGCCAGTTGCTGGCGACAAAGACAGCCTGATATCCCAGCCCCAACGGCAGGACTGGCAGATGCAGGAACAAGCCTGCTTCTGCGGACCTCGCTACGCTCACGGCAGAGCCATGGCGTCGGGCTCGAGGACGGCACCGACTGCGATGGCGATCCCCGTTACCTGCCCCGACCACACAGACCTCCCCCCCGTGCGGGAAGCCGAGACGCCGGCCCCGTGCGTCTGCGGCTCGGCACGATCTCCGCACAGCCTTGGCGCGGTTGCCCTGGCGGGCGCAGGGTGCATGACATTCGTGTCGGTTCGATAAGGGGAAAGGTGGTCAGCCCGCAGAGACGTGAGGGTGCAGAGGAAAGCCGCGATCATGGCGACGTGTCTGATCCGTGCTCTCCGAGTCATCCGTGGTGGATTCCCCCGTGTT
>CAILUI010000193.1 GCA_903837355.1 uncultured Victivallales bacterium | reverse complement strand
TGAGCGCGTGAGAACGTGAAAGCGTGGATTCGTGGCAGACGGCCGGCACACGCGCCGTAACCCTCACGCAATCACGCTCTCACGCTTTCACCGTGCCGGTGACCAACACCGATGGTCGTTGGGAAAACGGAACCGCCCTGGGACTCCCCCTTCCCCCCTTGCATTCGGCCTTCTGCCGGGGTACTTTCCACAGAAGGGGATGGGTGGTGAGCCGCGGCGGGTGGGCGCTGGCAGGAGTCGGCCATGATGGGCACATTTTATGTTTGTCTGCTGGTGGCGTCAGCGGTGTTTTCCTTCGGCTCGTTCCTGTTCGGGCATGACGGTGGCCACGACGTTGGTCACGGGGTTGATCACGGCGACGGCATGCCGAGTATCTTCAGCATGCGCGTGCTCTCGCTGTTCGTGTTAGGCTTTAGCGGCCTGAGCACGATCGCTTATTTCGTTTGGCGCCTGTCGGCCGTGGGTTCCAGCCTCTGCGGTCTGGGCGGAGGCCTGGTCCTGGGCGGCTTTGCTTACGCGCTGGTCTACATGCTCAGCACGCAGCAGGCCAGTTCCCTGGTGGCGCCCGCGGAATACGTTGGCCTGCCCGCGCGGGTGTCGGTGGCGATCCCGGCGAAGGCGACCGGCGAGGTGTCGGTGACCGTGAAGGGCGAGTTGCGCTCGGTACTGGCGGTATCCGTTGACGGCGAGGCTCTGCCCGCCGGCCGCGCCGTGGTTATCGTCAGCGTGGCGGCGGGAACTGCCACCGTCAGATCTGCATAGGGAGGTACCAGTATGCCGAATCCTGTTGTGGTCGTGGTGGTTCTGGTTCTTTCGCTGGCCCTGCTTGGCGTCTTCTGGGTCCTGGCCAAGCGCTACCGCAAAGTGCCGCCCAACGAAGTGCTGGTGGTCTACGGCCGCAAGACCAGCGAGGGCAGGGGGTACCGCGTGGTGGCCGGCGGTGCCGCCTTCATCATCCCCCTGCTTGAGGAGTACAGCACCATCTCCCTCAACCTGATCCAGATTCCGCTGAGGATCGAGAACACCCCCAACGTCGATGGCGTGCTGATCACGGTCGAGGCGGTGGGGAACGTCAAGGTCTCCAGCGAGCCCGAGTTGCTCGCCGCCGCCATCGAGCGCTTCCTCGGTTACGACTTGGCGGAGATTGAGCGGCAGATCCACGATATCCTCGAAGGCCAGCTCCGCCAGATCATCGGTACGCTGCGCATCGAGGAGATCGTCCAGAAACGCGAGAAGATCACCGAGCAGGTGACCCAGAATGCCGCCATGGACCTGGCCCGGATCGGCATCCGTTGTGACCTGATTCTGGTCAACCGCATCTCCGACAACCTCGGCTACATCGAGGCCTTGGGCAAGAAGCGCACCGCCGAGGTCATTCGCGACGCCAGCATCGGCCAGGCGGAGGCTGAGCGCGATGCCACCATCCGCGCCTCGAACGCTCGCCGTGAAGGCGAGCAGACGCGCCTCGATAACGACGCCCAGATCGCCGCGGCCCAGCGCGACCTCGACATGAAACGGGCCCAGTACGCGGCCCTGGTCGCCGAGCAGGACGCGATTGCGGCCCAGGCCGGCCCCAAGGCCAGCGCCATCGCCACGCAGGATGTCAAGAAGCAGGAGGTCAAGGTCCAGGAGGTCGAGACCGAGGCCCGTATCGCGGTCTCGATGAAGGAGGCCGAACGGCGGCAGAAGGAACTGATCGCCACCCAGATCCGGCCGGCGGAGGCCCAGCGCGAGGCGATCGTGCTGACGGCCGAGGGCGAAGCCAATGCCGCGGTGGTGCGCGCCGAAGGTGAAGCCAAGGCGATGCGCGTCCGGGCCGAAGGCCAGAAGGCCGCCGCCATTGCCACGGCGGAGGCGGAGCGCGTCCGCCTGACGGCGGAAGGCGAAGGCAGCGCCAATGCGGACCGGGCCAAGCGCCAGGCGGCCGGTGAAGGTGAAGGTGCCGCCATCCGCGCCAAGGGTGAGGCGGAAGGTGCCGCCATTCGGGCCATGGGTATCGCCGAGGGTGAGGCCATTCAGGCGAAGCTGGTGGCGGAGGCGCAGGGCATCCTGAAGAAGGCCGAGGCCTACAAAGCGCTCGACCGTGCAGCCATGATCCAGATGGTGCTGGAGAAAGCCCCGCAACTCATCCAGGAGCTGGGGGCGGCCATGCAGCAGGGCCTGACGCCGTTCGCCGAGCTCGGCAAGGGCATCGGCGCGGGCTTGGGCAACATCGACAAGGTCAACATCGTCGACATGGGGGGGGGCGCTGGCAAGGACGGCAAAGACGCGCTGACGCGCTATGCCATGACCGTACCGGATGTCCTGTTCGCCATTCTGGCCCGGATGAAGACGGTCGGTATTGATGTCGATGGCCTGCTTAAGAAGGTCGGTATCGACCCGGCGCGTGCCGGCGAACTGGTGGCCACGGTGGGTGACGCCGAGCCCCCGCCGGCAACGTCAGCGGACCGTCAGCCCGATGTCGCCGCCTGAGCGTCGTGCCCCGGTGTCGCCTCCCGCCCGCGCGGGACCTGGCCCGTCACTACGTGCCCGGCGCTGATCCGCAAAGACGCGGCCGCGGCCATGGCCCCGCCCAAGTGAGGCAGGGCCAGGGCCAGCGCTCACTCGCGGAAGCGATACACATGCACCGCGTAGCGAGCAAAGGTATCGCGCAGGACGCCCGCCTGCAGGCTGACGAGACGCTCCTCGAAGAGCACGGTTGCCGGCCCTGCGCCGGCGGCTGGCAGCGTCGCCGTCACCTCGTTCTCGCCGGTGTGGACCGCGATCACGATGCGTTCGCCCGCAACGGTCTTGGACCAGGTCTCGATGGTGCCGCCATCGACCGTCAGCCGTGAGAGCGCCGTCGTGCCCGGTGCGGTCAGGACGGGACGGAGTGTGCGTATCTGCCCCACCACGCTGCTCAGGGCCGCCCAGGCGGCCGGCACGTGCGCCACCGTGTAGTACTGCTTGTTGCCGTCCGCATACCACCACCAAAACAGGCCATTCACCTGTTGCGTGATGCCCGCGAAGGCCGCAGCGCGCAGCCAGGCCGGGTCGGGCGCGAACGCTGCCGGATCCACCGTACCCCCGGCGGCGAACTGCGCGGTCTGCTTTTGGTCGTAGCAGTGCGCCAGCAGCGTCATCGGCGAGGCATTCTCCAGCAGCCGGCGCTGCGCGCCGATGGTGCGCACGATCTCGGCGGGGGTCGAGTAGGACTGCGTCCAGTGCGTGTCCCAACTCGCCCGGTAGCTGTTCATGCGATTCCCCCACGTGGTCACTACCACCGGATGGTAGGGATCCAGGGCGCGGATGAGGTCGGCGAAACGCGTCAGGGCCCGCGGTGACACGTACTGCCCAGGCACCTCGGGCTCATCGAACAGGTACCAGCAGAACAGCCCGGGATGGTCGCAGAGGGCGGCCACGCGCCGCCGAATCGCGTCGTCGTTGCCCTGAACCAAGCCCTTGCCGGACTGGATGCCGCGGTCGAAGCCGATGAACACGCGCAGGCCATTCCGCCAGGCGGCATCGAGGTACTGCCGCGCTGCCACCTCGTCCTGGCTACTCTCCCACTCGTAGCTGTGCACGATCTCGAAGCCGGCCGCTTTCACCGTCGGCATCGCCGCCGGCGAAACCTGGTAGATGCCGAGCGGGAAGATAGGCTCTCCGGCGCACTCATAGGCCCCTGTGGCGCTGATCCGCACCGGGTTCTCGGGGATGGGCTGGAAGACCACTCGGAAGATCCCCTCGGTGCGGTTGCCGGCGCTGTCCGTGGCCACCACCGCGATCTCGTTGAGCCCCGGCTGCCAGGCTGGCGCGGGCCGGACGTGGAAGCGGTGCCTGCCCTCGCGGGAGGCCTGGCGCTCGGCCGTCAGCGCCTGTGTTCCCTGGCGGGCCTCCAGCCGCGGTGGCGTGGGCGTGTCTTCCTCCACCTCGATCTGCACTACGCCGGCAGCGCTGGCCACGCGCGCGTCAGCGTGGAGGAGCACGGGGGCGGTCGTATCCTGATCCGCCGGGGCTGTCTGCACGAAATCCCAGACCACACTGGAGTCATAGCCGGGCGCGTTGACACGCCAGTACCAGGTTCCCGGCTCCAGCGCCTGCATGACCGTGTGCGGGCTCTCCGCGGCCGTGACCGTGCGCGTGCTCGCCGTCGGGAAAGTCAGTTCGCGTGACAGCTCGACGGTCAGGCTGGCTGCCTGCACGGCCCCACGCCAGCGCAGGGTGGGGGTGTTGTCGGCCAGGGTCGTGCCGGGGCTTGGCGCTTCGAGGGCGACGCGTTGATGGACCTGCACCAGGTCGAGGTCGTCGAACCAGGCCGTGCCCACCCCGCGCAGGGTCAGGAAGAGCACGGCGAACCCGGCCTCTTCCGGAGCGCGGAGGTCGCCGCAGGTGCGCAGCGTCCACTCGTGGTCGCCGTACAGATCGCAGGCGTACTGCCCACCGGCGAACCAGTTGCCGTCCCGGTCGGCCCATTCCACGATCAGTCCGGCACCGACGCTGGGCATCTTGCCTGACCTGGCTTCGACCCCCTGCGTACGCACCCAGCAACCGGCTTCGTACAGGGCGCCGCCGACCACCGGGATCTGGCGCGTGATGTAAACCGACTCGGTCTGCGGATCGCTGACCTGTAGCCGCGCCGCACGCTTCCCCGTGTGCACCACGTCCTGCACCACGCTGCCAGTCGGCCCGGCCGTCCAGTCGGAGGTCATGCCGTCCTCGAAACCGGCATTGGCCACCGCCACCGCTGCGCTCCAGCGTGTCTTCTGGAAGAGGGTCTTGCTGCGGAGGGCCGCCGCCGCCGGGTCATGGGCCGCGACGCGTAGGGTGGCGGTGGCCGCGATGCGGGTTGGCGGCGCGACCACGTCCATGACCGTGATCAGGCGCAGGGCCGGCGGCTGGCGCAGGCGCCAGTCCTGCAGCGCGAAGGCACCGGGCGCGGACGTGCAGGTCCACTCCAAGGTGGCGTCCGGGCGTTCAATGAGCAGGCGCTGGCCTACCGTGAGCTGAGGCTGCGGAGGCGGTCCGATCTCGCTCAGTTCCTTCCCGGTCGAGACGAGGACACCCCCGGCCGCGGCCGTGAGCAGGTCAGGGGACAGGTACAGTCCGAACTCGCAGGGCCCGGCCGCCTGGACCTCGGCCTCCAGACTCCACGTCGCGGTGTCGCCCTCCAACCGCAGAGTCAGGGCCAGCGTAGCCGCACCGGGTTGTTCGCGCGTCCACGTGAAGGAGAGGCCATCCGCGCTGCGGCTGGGCGTCGCCTCGCGCAGAGAGAAGCGTACGCCCTTCCACTCCGGCAGGTAGCCCGCGCAGGAGGTCGACTCCACCAGCGGGCGGCCGCCGAAACACAGGAGGCGCGGACCGTCGGCCGCGGCGTCGAGGGTCCACGGGCCGACCTGCAGCGGCGCGGCCGCGGCGGCGACCGCGAACACCAGGCTCAGCAGTGCAGTTCTCATCAGCAGTATCCTCCCGCGGACCCAGCGACGGCGTCAGCTTGCCGCACCTTTGGCACTGAACCCCCGCGAACGGTTCGTGATGTTCTGCAGACCTTACTCCAGCACGATCGTGCCGGCGTTGGCGAGTTCCCAGGCGGCGCCCTGCGTGCCGACCCACAGCACCCACTCCTCGCGCTCGCTGCGGTAGGCGCAGAGGTTGAAAGCCAGGCGCAGTCCGGGGGTGACGGCGATGTCCGCCGCGGCCAGGGGAATGGCCCACTCGCCGGTCCAGCTCTGCCCGTTGACGATGGCGGCATAGCGCACGGCAGGCCCCAGTTTGGCGGCGGCCGCCGGGGTCGCCTTGCCATCGGTCACCGCGGCGGCGCTGCCACCACAGAAGCCATGAACGACGTGGCTGAAGGTCGGCGCGGCGCCCCGCGCCTCGACAAAGCAGATCTCCACGCCGTCGTCGGTGCGCCAGGCGGCGCCCCGCTGCAGCTTGGCGGCGCCCGGTACCGGGACCGTCACCGTGATGTAGAGCGTACTGCCGTCGTGGCACAACCGGGCGCGAACGGGCGGGCTGGAGAGTGCGTCGCGGCCGGGGCTCTGTTGCAGCAGCATCTCGGTGGCAGGCCACTCGTCGGGGGCGAGGCGGCCGTCGAGCGCGGGCGCCTGAGCCACGCGTTTCACGGCAAAGGGCGGGGGGGGGGCCAGCGTCGTCGCGGTGCGTGCCGGCGACTCGGCGGGCGGGCGTTCCCAGTCGGCGCCCTTGGGGACGCGCGGCAGGCCCAGATTATCGCCCCGTATGCAGCCAGGTCCGGCCGAGGTCTGGCGCAGGAAGACGAGTGCCGAAGTGCTCGTGGGGCCGGTCTTGAACTCGCAGGTCAGGCGCGTCCAGACGGTGCTGCCGGTCGTCTTTGACAGCTCGGGGACCGCGCCGCCGAAGTCGCGCACGCCGAGGGCCGCGGTCTCGTTCTCCGCCAGCGCCTTGAGCCAGCCCGAGAAGGTGTAGCAGGTGTCGGGGAACAGGCCGGTGACGGTCTGCTCGACACCGTCCAGTCCGGGGCCCAGTTCGAGTTCGGCTTTGCAGGTACCGGTGGGTTCGGGTTGCCCCTGGCCCCAGCCATTGCCCCAACCGTTGCCGGGGACGGTCCGGGCGCTGGCGGCGCCGGTGGGGGTCCAGCCTTCGAGGCCGACCTCGAAGCAGGAGTTGCGGATACCGTTCATGTAGGGCACGTCGGCGGGGGCCCAGACCGGGATCGGCGGCGGATGGGCGCGATCGTGGCCGACGGCCCACAGTGGCGTGCCGGCCTCGAGGGCGCCCGCGTCCGGGGCCTCGCCGTTCCAGCCGTCGTTGAAGCCGGGCAGGGGGACGCCGGCGTCGATGGCGGCGGCGCCCGGTTTCAGGCTGAAATCCTGGCGTTCCGGGGCCGCGAATCCGGGATCCTCGCTGACCACGTTGCCGGCCTGCACGACGTGGGCCGGCAGGGTCACCTTGCCGTTGAGGATGTTGTTGCAGAAGCGGGTGCCGAACAGGTCATTGCGCCGGCTGTGGTCAAAGGTCCCGGTGCTGCCCGTGTGCCAGGCCGTGTTGTGATAGGACAGGCAGAAGAAGGAGGGATTGTTGAAGCGTACGCCGTCCAGCTTGGTGCCCCAGATGAGGTTGTGGTGGACGATGGCGTTCATGCTCAGGTGATCGAAGTAGATGCCCATGGAGGTCGACTCGGCCATGTTGTCATGCACCAGGTTGTAGCGGAACTCGGTGTTCATGAAGTCGTTGGTGTGCCCGTAGGTCATGCCCAGGTCATGGGTCAGCCAGCCGGCGTGGGAGAGGTCATTGCGCTCGACAATGGACTCCTGCAGTCCGCCGGTGGAGATCAGGTCGCGGCCCGAGTGGCGGAAGGTGTTACGGCTGACCACATGGCGGCGCCCGCTGAGAGCCACGACGCCGCTCCAGGTGCCGGCGTAATTGCCCTCGTGAACGTAGCAGTTCACCACGCGGTTATCGGTGCCGGCGACGCGTAGCAGCGAGCCGGCGGCGTAGGCGAATTCGCAGCCGATGACATCGATGCGTCGGCCGTTGATCGCGACCGAGCCGGCGCCGCTGACGTCCTGCACGTAGGAGTGGCCGAGGTACTCGCCATGCAGGTCCTGCAGCAGCAGATCGGAGGAGTGGGCATCGGTGACCAGGCCGCCGGCACGGAACGCCAGGCCCTGCAGGCGGATCTGCGCGCGCCCGCTCAGGTCAATGACGGTCGGGCGCTGCTTGGCTTCGATCGTCAGGGTGTTGGGATCCTTGCCGTCGGGTGGGATGAGGTAGACGCGACGTTGTGTCGGGTCAACCCACCACTCCCCCGCGGCCGTGAGTGCCTGGCGTACTCCCATCAGCACGTAGGCATTGCCCTTGCGGGGGAGATACCACTGGTCGCTGGGTTTGAAGGCAGGCTCGAAGGTGAGGGTCTTGGTCTCGGCGTCGAAGGCGGTGACTTTTCTGGCCCAGCAGTGCCAGGCAGCGCCGCCGGCGCACCAGAGCCAGGCGCCCTTCCAGGCGTCGTTCTCGCCGGGGAGGTTGGGATCCGTGAGCGTGTTGACCGTGCCAGCCGCCGCCGTGGCCCGTATGGGTTGCAGCAGCGTGCCGGTGTTATCCGGCCAGCGCGCCTCGGTTAGCATGGCGCCGTCTGCGAAGAACTGGTTCTGGTGGTCCAGCGACGCCGGCAGCGGTGCCGAGTAGACGCCGCCGGCCTCGGCGCGCCAGTCCGTCAGAGGCTCGGCGCCCGTCAACCGCGCGGTCTCGCCGGGGTAGCTGCGGAAGGTGATCGGTGCCGCCGCCGTACCGGAGACCGCGGGCCGGAGCAGTTCGCGGTAGACCCCGGCCCGCAGCGTGCAGGTCGTGCCCGGTTGCACTAGGGTAGCGGCCTTGGCGAGGGTGCGTAGGGGGCCGTCCGTGCCGTCGGCGGCGGGCTCGGCCAGCGCGCCGCTCCAGGCGTCGTTGCCGTGCGTCGAGACAAAGAGCTCCGCAGGCACCGCGGCCCCCTGCAGCAAACTCCCGAACAGTGTGGCGATCACTGCAAACCGTCCCATGGTGCCCATCCTTTCGTGTTGAGGCGCATTGCCGGCGGAACCGTAGCCTGCGCACCGTGGCGGAGCAAGGTGCTGCGGCCCGGCGCCCAGGGCTGTTCCAAGATCGCGGTTCCCGCTACGGGTGAGCGCGTGAGAACGTGAAAGCGTGGATTCGTGGCAGACGGCCGGCACACGCGCCGTAACCCTCACGCAATCACGCTCTCACGCTTTCACCGTGCCGGTGAC
>CAILUI010000192.1 GCA_903837355.1 uncultured Victivallales bacterium | reverse complement strand
TCCGGTGAAGCTCCTTGGGGAGATGCGGGCTTTGCTGCTGGCGCTGCGGCTCTGGCGGCAGGGGCCGAGACTGCTGCCCACGAAGCACACGAACGGACACGAATGAGGCGGGGAGCGGGAAGATGGAGTTGCTGTTCAGGGAGGAAGCGTACCGGATCGTCGGGGCTGCCATGGAGGTCTACAACGAGAAGGGATGCGGCTTCCTCGAAGGCGTGTACCAGGAATGCCTCGAGATCGAGCTCGCGCTGCGCGCAATCCCTGCCGATGCCCAGCTTGAACTGAGCCTTGCCTACAAGGGCAGGCCACTCCGGCAGGTGTATCGCGTTGATGTCCTCTGCTTCGGCGAGATCATCGTTGAGGTTAAGGCGGTCGCCGCACTCGTGGATGAGCACCGTGCCCAGTTGCTGAACTACCTGAATGCCACCGGGAAGCGCCTGGGCCTCCTTATCAACTTCGGGCACTACCCGGGGTTGGAGTGGGAACGCATCGTGAACTGACTGCCTTCGTGTGCGTTCGTGTAGTTCGTGGGCAGCCCTCCGTCCCCCCGCAGTTCCCCATGGCTGGAGTGGGAACGCATCGTGAACTGACTGCCTTCGTGTGCGTTCGTGTAGTTCGTGGGCAGCCCTCCGTCTCCCCGCAGTTCCCCCCCCGAAAAATGCCTTACCGCCTTGCCATCTTCGAAACGCATCCCATTCAGTACAAGGTTCCGTGGTTTCGGGCGCTGGCGGCGCATCCTGAGATCGAGCTGACAGTCTTCTACTGCATGCTTCCCGATGCCCGCCAGCAGGGGGTCGGGTTTGGGGTCACGTTCCAGTGGGATGTCCCGTTGCTGGAGGGGTACAGGCACGTCCTGCTTGACAACGTGGCCAAGCAGCCAGGAGTCACCCACTTCCGCGGTTGCGATACGCCATCCATCCGCCGGATGGTTGGGGCTCCCGGCCTGGGCGTTCCAGCCTTCGATGCCGTGATCATCAACGGCTGGGTGGTCAAGGGCTGCCTCCAGGCGCTCTGGGCCTGCCGCCGCGCCGGGGTGCCGGCTATCCTGCGCTGTGAGGCGTGTGATCTGCAACCGCGCGTCTGGTGGAAGACGTTGGTACACCGCGCCTTGCTGCGGCAGTTCTCGGCCTTCATGGCCATCGGTGCCGCGAACCGCCGGTTCTACCTGCGCCGCGGGGTCCCCCCAGCGCGCATCGTGGAGGGGCTCTACTGCGTCGAGAATGCGCGGTTCGCGGGAAGCTGCCCACGGACTACACGCAGCACGCAGAGGCAGGCGTGGGGAATCCGCGGGGACGCCGTCTGTTTCCTGTTCTGCGGCAAGCTCGAGACCAAGAAGCGTCCGCTGGACCTCCTGCAAGCGCTGGAGGTTCTGGGCCGGACTTCCCTCCGCCCCGCCCTCGGTGCCGCTCCGGCCTCCGCCCTCCGGCCTCCGCCCTCCGACGTCCGATGTCCGACCTCCGGACATCCCCCCCTCCATCTGCTCCTGGTTGGCGACGGCGAACTGCGCGCGGCGTGTGAGTCCTTTGCCCGTGAGCGCCGTCTTCCCGTCACCTTTGCCGGCTTCTTGAACCAAGGTGAGATGCCTGCCGCTTACGCCGTCGCGGATTGCCTGATTCTGCCCTCGGATCATGGCGAGACGTGGGGGTTGGTCGTGAATGAGGCCATGGCCTGTGGACTCCCCGCCATCGCCAGCGATCGCGTGGGCTGTCATCAGGACCTGATCACTCCGGGTCTGACCGGCGCCGTCTTCCCGTGTGGCGATATCGCGGCCCTGGCGGAGGCGATGGGGCGGCTCGCCGCCGATCCCGAACGCCTGGCCGCCATGGGCCAAACCGCCTGCGCGCATGTTCAGCGCTACTCCATTGACAACCTGGTGACGGGGACGCTGTCCGCCCTCCGCCTGGCCTGTGGACGCTAGGCAGTGGGTCAGTGCGTCGGTGGGCGGTTCGTCTGTGTTTCCTTCCGGGCACGAGAGGGGGCTGCAGCAATGGGCCTGGCGAGGAGTTACCGGGAGTTGGAGGTCTACCAGCTTGCCGTTGACCTTCAGCAGCAGGTCTTTGCCTTCAGCCAGCGCTTTCCTCGGGATGAGACCTACTCACTGACTGACCAGATCCGCCGGTCCTCACGGTCAATCGGCGCCAACATCGCAGAATCGTGGGCGAAGAGGCGCTATGTCGCGCACTTCACGAGCAAGCTGAGCGATGCAGATGGTGAGAGCAACGAGACTCGACACTGGCTCGATACGGCCCTGGCTTGCGGCTACCTCAAGCGGGATGAGCACTTGCGGTTGTGCCAGAGCTATGAGCAACTCGGTGGGATGCTGGGCCGGATGATCGGCGCTCCGGACTCGTGGTGTTCGCGCGGTTGCCGCCCCGCCGCCCCGCCGCCCTGACGTACCGCCGCCCTGCCGCACCGCCGCCCTGACGTACCGCCGCCCTGACGTACCGCCGCACCGCCGCCCTGACGTACCGCCGCACCGCCGCACTGACGCACCGCCGCACCGCCGCACCAGCCCCATGCCCCTTCTCTCCATACTCTTTGTCGTTTATCTCGGTGTTGCCTCGCTGCTGGCTCTGCGGAACTGGCGCTGGGGGCCATTGCTCATTGTGGCGGCGGCAGCGCTGCAGGATCCCCTGCGCAAGGTTCATCCCGGCGCGCCGGCGTGGTTCACGCTTTCCATTGCGCCCATTTTCACGGCCATGGTGCTCGGCGCGATGCAGCACATCCCTGACTGGTGGTCGCGCTTCCGTTGGTACGAGCGTCCCGTGGCCAAAGCGATCCTGGTCTTTGTCGCCGGGATGGTCATCCCCATTGCCATCGCCTTCCAGTACGGCATCGGCGGCCTCAAGTTGGCGCTGATGGGGGGGTTCTTCTACGGCACGGCATTGGCCAATATTGTGATCGGCTTCTACTACGGCTACCAGGCCGCGCAGTTGCGGCGGTTGCTGGCCTTCCATGCCATCGTCACCGCGGTCATGCTCATCGGCGTACCGCTGGAGTCCGGCAACGTCTTCCCGGACTGGCTCGCGGTGGGCACCAAGGCCATGGGGAACGTCTGGATTCGCTACATTCCGGGCCGCCAGGTGCGGATGCTCTGCGGCTTCTACCGCAGCCCCGACATCATGGGTTGGCATGCCACGTTGATGGTGATGTCAGCGCTCATGCTGGCACTCATTTCGCGAGGGTTCCTCGTCAGGCTCTTCTGGATGGCATTGGCCGGTTGGGGTACGATGGGCACCTTCCTCTGCGGTCGGCGCAAGTTCTTCTATATGCTGCCGGTGTTTGCCCTGACGGTCCTCTGGCTGAACCGCCGCCAACTGGGGCGCTTTGCGCCTGGGGCGGTTCTGGTGGGCATACTGGCGGGCGGAGCGTTTCTGGTGGTCTACGAGCGGGTCGGGCCCTCTGAGGACGTGGAGGTGTACTACTTCGCGACGGCGGGGGAGACGGTGGACCGCATGAAAGCCCACAGTTGGGACACCCTTGTCACCACCTTCACAGACCCCGCCCATGGTGGCTTCCTTGGGCTTGGACTCGGAGCCGCCTCTACAGGAGGTCACCTCGTGGAGAGCGAGGGCAAGCCGCGAACTTGGCAGGAGGGCGGCCTGGGGCGCCTGGGGGTGGAGCTTGGCGTGCCGGGCTTCCTCTGCGTGCTGTTCCTCGTCTGGACCATGGTCCGCCGCATGTTCCGCGTCAGCCGTATCCTGAGCCGCTCGCAGGACCCCGACGCCAAGCTGTTTGTTGGGGTCTTTGCTCTGGCCATCGCCAACGGCGCCAGCTTCGTCGTTTCCGGGCAGGTCTTCGGCGACCCCTTCGTGGGTTTCTATTACTCCTTGCTATTGGGCTCAGTACTGGCCGGCGAACTGGCGCTGGAACCGGCGTCCGAGGTGCCGTCCGACAGCCATTCCGCGGCGCCGCTACGGCAGCCTGGCGGGCGCGAGGCGCCGTTCAGCGCTGGCGGCGGATAGCGCTTTCGGGGAACGCGGAGAACCAAGTGAGCTACCCACGGAGCACACGGATAGACACGGAAGAGGAATGGGTAGAGCCTGGTTTCACGGCGAAGACAGGTAGCCCTTAGGCGTCTCGGTGGTCGTGAGTCTGGGGCGGTGACAACGGGCTCGGTTCGTGTGGATTCGTGTGATTCGTGGGCACACCTCGTCTAACCTTGATCAGCACAACTGCCCCGGACCGTCCGGGCAGCATGCGGCGCTATGCTGAGCTGGTTCAGGGGGCACTGCAGACGTTACCCGAGGAGGCTCGGCCCGCTGTGACCTGCGTGTCCCTTGATGTGGCACGGTCAGCGCGCGCCGGCTTCTCCCCGCGCCTGGCCAACTGGCGGCACCATGCCGTCTGCGCGCTACGGGTTCGCAGTGCGGTACGGCGGACGCAGCCTGACGTCGTGCATCTCCTGGACGGCAGCCATGCGTACCTAGTGAAGCTGCTGCCGCGACGCCCTCCGGTCGTGGTCACCGTGCATGACCTGATTCCGGTGCTGACGGCGCGTGGGGAGTTGCCGGGGCCCGCGCCATCCCGGCTTGCCCGGTGGCTCTGGTCACTCTCGCTCGGTGGGACCACCTGCGCCGCGGGTGTACTGGCAGTCAGCGAGCATACACGGCAGGACTTGGTGCGGCTCACCCCACTGTGCCCCAGCCGCATTGGCGTGGTGTATAGCGCTGTCGGTGTGCCCGAGGAGTGGCGCGACGATCCCGAGGGGAGTGGAAACGGGTCCCATCGCGCCGGTCCTCCGCCCTTCATCCTCCACCTCGGCAACAACGCTGCCTACAAGAATCGTGAAGGGGCGCTGCGCATCGGGGCCTTGGTTCGGCGGGAGTGTCCCATCCGACTGGTGTTGGCCGGGCCGGCGCCCACCGAGGCGCTGCGGCGCCTGGCAGACGATCTCGGCATGGCGGCGCATGTCGACTGGCGTCCCGACGTCAGTGACGTCGAGTTGCACGAGCTCTACCGCAGCGCCGGCGTCCTGCTCTTCCCCAGTCTCTACGAGGGCTTCGGCTGGCCGCCCCTCGAGGCCATGGCCTGTGGTTGCCCCGTGGTCTGCTCGAATGCAGCTTCGCTGCCAGAGGTGGTTGGCGCCGCGGCGTTGCTTGCCGCTCCCGACGACCACGCCGGTCTGGCCCGGCACTGCCTTGAGGTGCTCTCGAAGCCTGCGGTGCGGGCGGAGTTGATCAAGCGCGGTCACGAGAACACCAAGCGCTTCACCCTGGAACGCTTTGCCGCAGGGCTTCTGGACACCTATAGCAGGGCGCTGGCGACCGTCGGACAGTGAACAGTGAACAGTGGGCAGTGGGCAGTGGGCAGTGGGCAGTGGGCAGTGGGCAGTGGGCAGTGGGCAGTGGGCAGTGGGCAGTGGGCAGTGGGCAGTGGGCAGTGGGCAGTGGGCAGTGGGCAGTGGGCACTATGCTGGTTCTAGTCAACACGCTGTCCACGACCAACTCCAGCGGGCGGAGTGTGCTTGCCGGCCATCTTTCGCGTCTGGTGGCGTGGGCGGGCCCAGAGCATCGCTTCATGGGGCTGTGCCATGCTGGCAACCGTGAGCTTCGCGAGCTCCTGCCAGCCCGCGTCGAGTGGACCGAATGCCCAGTTTGGACGGGCCACTGGTTCGGGCGGACGGTCTGGGAACGGACCGCGCTCAGCCGGCTGGCCCGGCGCATCGGGGCCGACGTACTTTTCATGGCGTCGGGCACCGTGGTCGAGTCCTGCCCGCTCCCGCAGGTTTCGCTGGCGATGAACCCCTGGTGCCTGGTGCCGGCTGCCTGCACTTCCCGGCGCGACCGTACCAAGGCCTGGCTCCAGCGCCGCGCCTACCGCAGCGCGGTCCAGCATGCGACGCTGCTGGTCTACCTCTCCCGATTCCTCCGTGCTGCCTATGTGGCGAATGCGGGGGCAGAGGAGCGGGACTACGTGATTGCTCCGGCCGGCCTTCACGACGACATCCTCGCCGCCTCGCGTGACGAGTCAGCGCGCTGCCGGCATGAGCCGAACCGCATCGTCTGCGTCTCGGCGATGGCGCCGCACAAGGGCATCGAGACCGTCCTCGACGCCTTCGCCCGCCTGCACGCCAAGGGCGTTGCCAGTGCGGAACTGCACTTGGTCGGTGGCTGGCCAAACCCAGGCTACGAAGCCGCGATGCGCCAGCGGATTACAGCACTCGGTCTGGAGACCTCCGTGCGCGTTCACGGCTTTGTGCCGCGGGAGGCCCTGCTCGATCACTACGCGCGCGCCAGCGCCTTCTGTCTGATGAGTTGGTGCGAGTCCTTTGGGATTCCGGCGGTCGAGGCGCAGTGTTTTGGGACGCCGGTGGTGAGTTCGGACTGCTGTGCCATCCCGGAAGTCTGTGGCGCCGGCGGCATCTACCCTGCGCCCGGCGATGCCGAGGGTACGGCCGCCGCGCTAGCCCGTCTGTTGGCCGACCCGGCAGCGTGGACTCGATACTCTGCGGCTGCCCGTGCCAACGCGCTGCAGTACACCTACGAGCAGACCGCGCGGCCGCTGTTGCGGATCTTTGAGATCGGGGTCCGCGGCTCGTAGTCATTGGTCATTGGTCATTGGTCATTGGGTCATTGGTCATTGGGTCATTGGTCATTGGGTCATTGGTCATTGGGTCATTGGGTCAGTGGGCAGTGGGCAGTGGGCAGTGAGTCAGTCGTCGGTGTCTTCCCCTTCCTGGCCTTACCGCCACTCCCATTCCGTGCCTTCCGTGTGATCCGTGGGCAGGTGTCTTCTTGAGTTCCCTTGCCATCGACCGGAACCGTACGGCCTGCAAGTACTCGCGTCGGGAACAGGCCCTGCGCGTGCTGTGGGGGCTCCTGGGCAAGCCGCTGTTCCGGCTGAGCCCGCGGCCCTGCTTTGCCTGGCGGCGCGGGCTGTTGCGGTTCTTCGGCGCCACGGTCGGGCGGCACGTCCACGTCTACCCGAGCACGGTCATCTACTTCCCGTGGAACCTGACGGTGGGCGACTGGTCTGCCATCGGCGAAGATGCCTTGGTCTACAACCTGGGGCCGGTCACGCTGGGCGCGCGCGTGACGGTCTCGCACCGCGCCCATCTCTGCGCCGGCACGCACGATGTCCGCGATCCCGCCATGCCCTTGCTGAAGCCACCGATCGCCATCGCCGATCAGGCCTGGGTGTGTGCCGATGCCTTCATCGGGCCGGGGGTCACGGTAGGCGAGGGTGCGGTGGTGGGCGCGCGGGGGGTTGCGGTGCGCGACGTGCCTCCGTGGACGATCGTCGCCGGCAACCCGGCTCAGGAGATTGGCAGACGGGAGTTTGCGACGAGGGCGTGCCCTGCACCCGTTGGTGGCCGCGCGTAGTCCCGTGGTTCCGTAGCCCTGGCAGCTCTGTGGACAATCGGCTCTCCATCTCCGTCGTCGTCCCTGTTCGCAACGAGGCGGCCAACCTCGGCACGTGCCTTGCCGCATTGGGGCGAGACTTCGCCGAGGTCATCGTCGTCGACTCCGGCAGCACGGACGGCACTGCCCGGATCGCGGTTGAGGGCGGCGCTCGTCTCGTGTCATTCGAGTGGAGCGGGGGTTTCCCCAAGAAGCGGAACTGGGTGCTGCGGAATGTGCCGCTTGCTGCCGACTGGGTCCTCTTCGTCGATGCCGACGAGTCGGTGACCGACGAGTTCAAGGCAGAGCTGCGCCGTGTCCTCCCCGGGACGGCCCTGGCGGGCTTCTGGCTGTCGTACCGTAACGCCTTCATGGACCGCTGGCTGCGTTTTGGTGACCGGTTCTCAAAGCTGGCCCTTATCCGCAAGGGCGCCGGCGAGTACGAGCGCATCGATGACCGCGGCTGGAGCGATCTGGACATGGAGGTGCATGAGCACCCTGTGCTCCGTGGCGCCGTCGGGCGCATCCGCAGTCCGATCCGGCACCGCGACTTCAAAGGGATGGAAGCCTACGCTCGCCGGCATGAGTCCTACGCGATCTGGGAGGCGCACCGCTACCTCGCTCTAAGGCAGGGCGGCTGGGCTCAGTTGACCGCTCGCCAACGCCTCAAGTACCGTCTGCTCGACAGCCGTCTGCTCGGCCCGGCCTATTTCCTGGCCTGCTTTGCGCTCAAACTAGGCTTCCTGGATGGCCGCGCCGGGTTCTGGTTCGCCTGGTACAAGATGCAGTACTTCCGGCGCGTCAAGGCCTGCATCGATGGCCTGCGGGGGACGCTCGCCGCGGCCCCGCGCTGATCGCGAGTGGTTCGCGCGGGGTATCAGAGAGATGACCGGGAGTGCTCGCAGCCAGGATGTACCCATGGGATCTGACATAGCACTGCTGCAGCAAGTCAACGCCGTGGCCCCTATCCGCATCTGCGACAATGGCGGCTGGACCGACACCTGGTTTGCCGGCCACGGCAAGGTGTTCAACATCGCCGTCTACCCCTATGTCGAGGTGCAGATGCGCGTGCTGCGGCGCGATGGCGCGCGCGAGCGTTTCACGATCTACGCCGAGAACTACGGCGAGAAGTACAGCCTGGCGGATCCCCGGGGCGCCTATGACAAGCACCCCCTGCTTGAGGCAGCCTTGGACTACATGCATATCCCCGATGAGGTCGCCCTGGAGTTGGCGATCCATAGCGAGGCTCCCGGCGGTTGCTCCACCGGGACCTCGGCGGCCGTCAGCGTGGCCCTCATCGGCGCGCTGGACTGCCTGACCCCCGGTCGTCTGACGCCGCATGAGGTCGCGGCCGCGGCGCACCGTATTGAGACGGGGTTGCTCAAGCAGGAGTGCGGCATCCAGGACCAACTCGCCAGCGCCTATGGCGGTATCTGCTACATCGATATGCACCAGTTCCCGCACGCGTCAGTGAGCCGCATCGAGGTTCCCGCGGCACTCTCATGGGAGCTCGAGAGTCGGCTGTTGCTGGTCTACACCGGGCAGGCACACAGTTCCTCCGATGTGCACCGTAAGGTGATTCGCGAACTGGAGGATGCCGGGCCGGGATGCCCCAAGCTCATGCCGCTGCGCCGGGCCGCCGAGTGCTCCCGCGATGCCCTCTATGCCGGTGATCTCAAGGCCCTTGGCCAGGCGATGATCGCCAACACCGACGCCCAGGGCGAACTCAACGCCAGCCTCATCGGTCCGGCGCACCGGGAGATCATCGCCATCGCCCGCCGGCACGGGGCCGTCGGCTGGAAGGTCAACGGCGCCGGCGGCAATGGCGGCTCGGTGGCGATTCTCACCAGCCCGGATCACAGCGCCAAGCGCGCCACCATTCGCGAGATCGAGAGCGCCAACCCCGCCTACCGCAACATCCCCGTACGGCTGGCTGATCACGGCTTACGCGTATGGGAGTCACGTTTGGGCTGATTGCCGCAGCGTGCCTCTCGCATGCGTATTCTCATCCTGAACCAGTTCTATGCGCCGGACGCGGCACCCACGGGCCAGGTCGCTCACGACCTGGCTCGGGCCTTGGTGGCGCGTGGACATACGGTCAGCGCGCTGGCGTCACGACGGAGTTACTCGGGGACGGCGGTGTACCCAGCCCGGGAGATCCTGGACGGGGTCCTCGTCCAGCGCCTGGCGGCCTTGTCCTTCGGCCCCAAGAATCATGTCCGTAAGCTCCTGGCCTACGCTTCCTTCTATGTCGCCACGGCGATCCGACTGGCGCTGCTGCGACCGCGGCCGGACGTCGTCGTGGCGTTGACCACTCCCCCCTACATCGGACTTCTCGCCCGCCTCGTTGGTTCGTGGCGCGGCTGGCGGCGGGTACACTGGATCATGGATCTGTATCCGGACGTGTTGGCGGCGCATGGAATGCTGGGCTGGGGCGTCGGTGGGCGCTTGGTTGGCGCCGGGCTGCGCTGGCTGACACGATGCGAGTTTGCCGGCGCCAGGGCGGTGTTGACGCTCGGCCCCGATATGGCCGCGCGCTGTGGGTGCTACGTCCGTTCTCCCGAGCGCGTGGAGTGGGTCCCCCTGTGGGCCGCGGAAGGGCTGTACTCCGCCGACGCCGATGCCGTCCGTCGGCTCCGCCACGAGCGCGGCTGGGACGGCAAACTCGTGCTGCTGTACTCGGGGAACATGGGCCTGGGGCATCGCTTCGGCGAATTCCTTGCGGCGGCGGCGCAGAGCGCGGAGCGCGGCGGTCAGAGGATAGAGGGCGGTGGGAGCGGCGGGGAGTCGGCGGCCACGTCGCGGGCGTTGGAGCGCGAGCCCGCCGTACGCAGTACCGCCGTACGCAGCGCCGCCGTACGCAGTACCGCCGTACGCAGTACCGCCGTACGCAGTACCGCCGTACGCAGTACCTTCGTCTTTGCCGGCGGGGGCCGGCGGCGAGCGCAGATCGAGGCGTTCGTGGGCGCGCATCGTGGCGCGCCCGTGGAGCTCTTGCCGTACGCTACGGCAGAGGATCTGGCCGTGCACCTCCGCTCTGGGGACGTGCTGCTTGCCAGTCTGGACCCGGCCTGGGTGGGGTGCATGCTCCCCAGCAAACTGCAGGGCGGTTTTGCCGCGGGTCGCCCGGTGATCTTCGTGGGTCCACGCGCCTGTGCCTTGGCGCGCTGGATCGAGGAGGCCGGCGCCGGCTGGGTGGTGGACTCGGGGGACGTGGCGGGGTTGCTGGCAGCCGTCCAGGCTGCTGGCGTCGCCGAGGAGCGGTGGCGACGCGGTGCTGCCGCGCAGGCCTATGCCCGCCGGCGCTTCGATCACAGTGAGAACTGCCGCCGCATCGCCGTGCTGATAGAAGGGGGCTGAGGGGATTCCCAGCTCCTTGCAGTGCCGAACCCAGGCTATGACCCCACGCCGGGAAACTCTCTGCCTCACCATTCTGCTCGGGGTGTGGTTTGCCGCCAACCTGGCGACGCTGGAGCGGGCGCCGACGGTCTGGTGCGACGAGGTGCTGTTCACCGATCCGGCCCTGCACTGGATCCAGGGCAAGGGGCTGACGTCGACGGCCTGGCCACAGCCCCCAGAGCGGCCGGCGCTGCTCAATGGGCCGCTGCACACCGTGCTCCTCTGCGGCTGGCTACGGGCGTGGACGCTGATGGGTGTGGGGATCAGCCCCACGGTGGTGCGCAGTTTCGGCAGCGTCCTGGCCCTGGTTGCCGCGGTCTGGCTCTGGGCGCTGGCTCGGGGCTGCGGCCTAGTGTCGTCGCCAAAGCTGAGACTGAGCGGCGTCGCGGCATTCCTGTGCGCCGACAGCGTGTCCTCCGCGTATCGTAGCGGCCGCTACGACCTGGTCGGCCTGCTGGTCGTGCTGGCGGTGGTGTGGAGCGTGGGGTACCGAGGGCGGAGCGCAGGCATGCCGGCCTCGGCGCCGCCCGCGGTTCGGCTTCCAGCCGTCCTGACAACGGCGCTGTTGGCGGCCCTGGTGCCCTTCGCCGGACTCCATCTGGTTCCCTACTGCCTGCTGCTGGCGGTGGGGGCGGTCCTCGGCGCGGGGCGAGAGTGGATCGGGCGAGTCCTTCCAGCGCTGATCGGCATGGGGGTCGGTGGGCTTGCCCTCGTTGGTATGCATCTAGGCTCAGGTACCCTCCCGTACTTCATTGCTTTTACACGCCAGCAGTCCGAGGCTGGCATTGCCGCCAAGCTGCTGGCCCTGCCGGTAAATGCCGTCCGTGACCTCAGCGTGGTGCCGCTCCTGGCGTTCCTGGCGCTGTGCATCGTACTTCACGTCGGGCGCGGCGGCGCCATGTTCCCAGCCGGCTCCCCCCGTTTGCGGTACCCGCTCACGCTGGGCCGCCATATGCCTCCGGCGCTGCTAGGGCTGGCCGCCGGGATCGCCATACCCGTGTGCATGACCCTGGCCGGCAGGTACACCCGGTACTATGGCTGGATGGCGTTCGTACCGGTCCTGGTGGTGGTGCTGCGCAGCCTGGAGCGCGGGCGCCCGGGTCCGGGGCGACCCACGGAAGCGTCGGGGGCAGGGGAGGGCATGGTCGGCGGGCGGGGGTCGGAGGGCGGACGGCAGCGCGGTGCGGTGTCTGGGGCACGGGCAGCCCCCGCCGTCTCCAGTCCCCACGCGGTCTGGACCGCCGGGCTCGGGGTTGCAGCGCTGGGGGTCTCCATGGCGCTCGGCCTGCCACTGCGTACGCTGATCTGTCTGCTGGAGTGGCGGGAGCGGGACTACGGCAAGGTCGCCGACTTCGTGCAGGCACAGGTGCGGCCAGACGACCGGGTCGTGGTCGGTCACAGCGCCTACTACCCGGTGACCCAGATCGCCGGCACCTGGTACCTGCCCAACGCCTTGGATTACATGCCGCGCGCCGACGTGGAGGCCGCCACCTGCATCGTTGACCGTCCGGAGTCTGCGCCGTGGACGATGGCGCTGACCGGCGGCACGTGGCAGATGGCCGCTGAGTACCGCCCCGAACCCCCCGTCGGGAGGGTTCGCCTCGGGCGGGCCTTGCTCTACCATCTGGCCGTGTATCGGCGCCTGCCGCCCCCGCTGGGCAGGGCTGACAGCATGGTACCCGAGCTGTAGCTGCGACCCAGGGCTGTTCCAAGATCGCGGTTCCCGCTACGGGTGAGCGCGTGAGAACGTGAAAGCGTGGATTCGTGGCAGACGGCCGGCACACGCGCCGTAACCCTCACGCAATCACGCTCTCACGCTTTCACCGTGCCGGTGAC
>CAILUI010000191.1 GCA_903837355.1 uncultured Victivallales bacterium | reverse complement strand
GTCACCGGCACGGTGAAAGCGTGAGAGCGTGATTGCGTGAGGGTTACGGCGCGTGTGCCGGCCGTCTGCCACGAATCCACGCTTTCACGTTCTCACGCGCTCACCCGTAGCGGGAACCGCGATCTTGGAACAGCCCTGGGTTGACCCCGCGGGAACGGCGCGCTATCCTGCCGCAGAGTCTGTCAACCGCGGCGCTGTGGAGCGTTGGACATGAGTATGGAGATCGCGCGCCTGGCCGTGCTCGCTACCGGCCTCGGCCTCGGGGCCGCCGCCACGGCGGCCGAGGCGGCCGCCAAGCCCGTGCGTCTCGGTGTGGTCGGCTACGAGGGCCACGGCGCGGTCTTCGCCGATGAGCTCAACGCCGGGCTGGGCGCCAGCCTCGGGCTCACCGTTACCCACCTCTGGCACCGGGCGCCGCTCCCCGAGGCCGTGCGCCAGAAGCTCGGCGTGGAGATCGTCGCCGCCCCCACGGAGATGATCGGCAAGGTCGACGGCGTCTTCATCGCCGAGGAGTTGCCGCAGCGCTACCGCGAGCTCGCCGAGCCCTTTGTGCGTGCCGGCGTCCGTACCTTCCTCAACCGGCCGCTGGCCGGTTCCGCAGGCGACGCGGCGGCGCTGATCAGGCTCGGCCGCGAGTGCCACAACCCGGTCTTCGCCGCGTCGTTGCTGGCCGTCGATCCGGCCGTGCTCGCGGCCCGCCGTGAGGGCGCGACCTTCGCGCCGCTCAAGATCGCCAATGTCACCGGTCCCAGCAACCACTTCTGGTGGTACGTTCCGCATGCCATCAGCATCCTGACCACGGTGCTGGGAGCGGGCGTCGAGGAGATCGACACCCACGACTTCGCCTGGGACCAGGAGGGCGTCACCTTCCGGGAGCCGTTGGTCATCTTCTTCCGTTACGCTGCCGACAGCGCCGCGGGGCCGGTCCGCGGCACGCTTCAGGTCGTGCCTGGAACGCAGGCCGGCGATTGGTATGGCTTCCGCCTCAAACTCTACGGCCACGCCGAGTCACCCGAGTACGCGCTCATGCAGGCCGCGCCTGGCGTGTCCGTCTGGATGCCGCTCTACCAGGCGATGCTGGCCTTCTACCGCGACGGGACTATCCCGTTCTCCGACCGCGAACTGCTCGAGGTGCCCCTGGTCCTGGATATGGTGCTGAGAAGCGGGACCGAAAAGCGGCCGGTGCGGCGCAGCGAGTACGCCGAGTGCCTGGAGTGGGTGAAGTAGGTTAGCGACTACGACTACGACTACGACTACGACTGCGACAACGACCACGACCACGGCAACGATACCGATGACGGGGAACTATAAATAGTATATAGTACTGCTAAACAAGGAGTTAGGACACTATGTCCGACGATCGTACCAAGGCTATGAACTTCGACCATCCCGAGTACATCCCGGTGCAGGTCGGGCTCTTGCCGGCGGCCTGGATCCAGTACCGTGAGGAGCTCGAGAAGGTCGTGCGTCGGCATCCCCTCATCTTCGGCCAGCCGGGCGATCAGCCGCGGAACTACGACTACGTGCCCGAGACCTACGCGGCGGGCGAGCACGTGGACGCCTGGGGCTGCGTCTGGAGCAACATCAAGCACGGCGCCGAGTCCATCGTCACCGGTCACCCCGTTCCCACCCGTGCCGACGTCCATCGGCTCAAGGCCCCGCCGGCCGGCTCGGGCTTCAAGCACGGCTTCATGTGGCTGATCCTACCGGATCTGCGCGGCTTCGAGGAGTTGATGATCGACTTCGCCGAGGACGCTCCGGAGCTGCAGCAGCTCATCGATATCGTTCTGAACTACAACTGTGGCGAGATCACGCGGCTGTTGCAGGGCAAACCGGCCATGATGGGGTTCGGTGACGACTTGGGCATGCAGGACCGGCTCGCGATCGGCGAGCACAAGTGGCGCCAGTACCTCAAGCCGTGCTATGCCCGCATGTACGGCCTCTGCCATGCGGCTGGGGCGCAGGTTTTTATGCATACTGACGGCCATATCGTGCCGATCATCAAGGACTTGATCGAGTGTGGCGTGAACGTGGTCAACCCGCAGATCCGGGCCAATGGCCTGGAGAATCTGGTCCGCGAGTGCAAGGGCAAGGTCTGCGTCTGCCTCGACCTCGACCGGCAGCTCTTCCCCTTCGCGACGCCGCAGGAGATCAACGACCACGTCCGCGAGTGCGTCGCTGCCCTGGGGGCGCCCGAGGGCGGCCTCTGGCTGACCGCCGAGTGCGGGCCGGATGTGCCCCTCGAGAATATCGAGGCCATCTGTGCCGCTCTGGAGCAGTACCGCGGCTACTTCAGGGCGTAGCGCAGGATGCGCGTCTCGCCCAGGCGCAAGGGCAGGGTCAGCCGCGGTCCCTGGCCAGCCACGGCGCCGGTCAGTACGTCCAGCACCTCGCCCGCGTGACCGGTGTTGAGGGTCAGTTCGCCCGCCTGGGCCGCGTGCAGCGCCACGAAGGGGCCGTTGGCATAGACGTTACAGTCAGTCTCGGTGAATAGATGCACCCCGGCCAGGCGCGCCGCTGCACGCAGCAGTTCTGAGGTCAGCCCCGGCGCCCCGACGAAGATCGAGGCGCCGCCGGGACCCTCGCGCAGGGCCACCGCGGCCGAGCCGTCGGCGTAGGTGGCCAGCACCTGGACACCCGCTCCGGGTGCCGCCGCAAACAGCGGCTGCAACGCACCCTTGACGCCGATGCCCTGCGTCAACCCCAGGGCCCGACCGCGCGCGGTCGGTTCGGCCCAGGCAGTGGCCGGCGTGGCCGGTACCAGTTCGAAGCCGGTCACCTCTCGCATCCCCGCCGGGGACGGCCCGGCTTCATCGAGGTACCCCGGCGCATAGCACCACACCCGCACGCTGTCCTGGCAGGCCTGCACCAGCGCCGGCCGGGTCGCCGCCGGCAGCCGCCAGGCGTTCAGGAAGACCTTCAGCTTGGCCGGTACCCGGCCTGCCAGCACATCGTCGAGCAGGTACTGCCCGTAGGGCGCGCCCAGGCGCCCCAGCGGCGTCCGTGCCTCGTAGACGCAGGCCTTCGAGGCCACCTCCCCGCCCTGGGCTACGTAGAGCATGCTGCGCTCGTCGAGGATCGCCGCCACGTCCGGCACAAAGGGGGTTGGCGTCTCCAGCAGGGGCCGGTCAATGGCCTCGAGGCGCCGCATCTCTGCCCACAGATCGGGATCGTCAAACCAGCCCGTCGCGCCCAGATCCATCCACCAACTCACCTGGTTGCGCAGCGCTTCCTGGGCCACGTTGCGCTGTAGTTGCGTCGTCGTCTCCCAGGGCGTCTTGGCCTTCTCTCGCCAGCCGGGGAACTGGCCACTGCTGAGGTGGGTCGCGGTGTCGTCCTCGCGCAGCCAGAGCTTACCGGCCAGCACCACGCTCTCCGCGGCGGTCATGCTGGGGGCCGACTGGCCCAGGCCGCGGTCCCAGTACGAGATCGGTGCGCAGAGCACATCGATGTCCGGGCAATCGAGCACCCGCCGCAGGCCGTAGTGTCCCGAGTTCGCCGGCCCGGCACCGATGGCGCTGAACTCGAACACGTAACCATAGAAGAAGACGACCAGGCGCCGGCCCGCCGAGGCCTCGCGCACGGCCTTGGCCAAGACGCAGATGCACTCGGCCATGGCCTCCTGCTGGAACTCGGCATAGTCGATGACCGCCTGCTCGCGGCGCGGGTCGCGCAGCGCCCCGGCCGGCGCCGCATGTCGGGCCGCTGGCGCCGGGATCTCGGCCGTGGCCCGGCTCGCTGCCGCCTGCGCCCACGACTGCTGCAGGGCTGCCTCCGTGCCGTAGCGCTGGCCCAGCCAGCGCCGCCAGGCATCCCGCATCGCGGCCGAGTAGTCCGCTAACGGGAACTCCCAACTGTCCTGGTAGAACCACTCCCCGGTGTTCTGGCCGCAGGGGTGATAGCCCGCCATGCGCTCGCCGAAAGTCGCCTCCAGATGCCGCACCAGGGCCCCCAGGTGCGCCGCGGCGTCGGCGCGGTACTCCGGCGACGCCACACAGAAGTCGTTGCGGTGGCGCTCGCCATCCTCCCACACCATCGCCGCTTCCGGGTGCGCTTGCAGCCACCAGGTCGGCGGATGCATCCCGATCCGCGGCAGCAACAGCGCCTTTGGATTGACGCTGAGCACCTGCCGGCAAGCGGCATCGACGCTGCCCCAAGCGGCCTCCTGGCCCGGCTCTGGCCAGGGCAGGGGGCAGGGGAAACTCACCCAGTCCACGCCGGCTGCAGCCGCCAGCCGGATCTGCTGCTCAAACGGCCCTGTCGGCGCCCCCAACAGCGTGTAGACGGCCCCGGGCCGGTAGAACGCCATCACCAGATCGCGCTCGCGGTCGCATTGCACCCAGAGTGTGAGCCGGTAGCGGTGACCCGCCTGCAGGGCCAGGTTCGGGAGGTGGTAGAGATGCCAGTCCGGCCAGATACCGCTGGCCGGTGCGCGCAAGGTCACCAGCAAGCCCCGTGAACCGCCCTGGCCCCGGCCGTCGGCTACCGCCACCGTGGCGACGGTGTTCGCCTGGTCCCTTGGCCAGTACGTCCACTCCCGCTCCAAGTCCGCGGCGCCGGCCTCGAAACCGCAGGCTGGCAGGACCTCGCGCCCGCTGTCGAGATCCACCACCCGCAGATCGTCGAGGACGATCGTCCCTGGTTCCTGGCCAAAGCGCAGATGCAGGGTCGCGATGGCGGGCTCGTCCTCGCTGGCGATGAACTCGAAACCGACCTCCCGCGGCGTGGTGTCCACGCGCAGCGGCGTCCGGCCTGGCGAGCCGAAGAACATGCGGCCGCGCACCACTGTGCCGTCCACCTCCAGCCGCGGGGCGCCATTTACGACCCGCACCGCCGTCGCCCCCTCGGCGCACGCCGTGCCTAGCCACACCACCGCCGCCAGGCACCACGTCATCATGCCCATCGTAGTTCTCCTTCGCGACGTACCTGTAACCCCAATCCCCGTGGCGGGCGTCCGCACGGCAGCGCGCCGTCCTGCTGGCCAGCAGGACTCTGCTCGCCCTCCAGCCCGTGACGATACCGACGCCTGGAGGGCGAAGCTCCCCAGGGGCGGATGCCCATAGGCGCTAACTTACCGCGCTCCGCGCGGTGCCAAAGCTGTGTCAAGCCACAGCACTCCAAAGCGCCACACGTTGTTGTGGCGCAGTATGATACCGCGTGGCGTAATCGCCGCGCTTTGGACTGCGGCGGCTGGACGCCGCTTT
>CAILUI010000190.1 GCA_903837355.1 uncultured Victivallales bacterium | reverse complement strand
GTCACCGGCACGGTGAAAGCGTGAGAGCGTGATTGCGTGAGGGTTACGGCGCGTGTGCCGGCCGTCTGCCACGCATCCACGCTTTCACGTTCTCACGCGCTCACCCGTAGCGGGAACCGCGATCTTGGAACAGCCCTGGCCCTCGGCCAGTGCCGTTGGCGACTTCCTGCCGCCGGCGCTAGATTTGGTGACGTGGTTAGTCCTGCCTGTAGGTCGCCCAGGGAGTTGTGATGAAGCCCATTATGATCATGGTGCTGGCGTGGTGCTGCACGCCGGCGCTAAATGGCCAGACGCAGGCATCCGTGACCGTGCATCTCGAGCGCGAACTCGGACCGCTGAACCGGCTGCTGTTCGGGGCCAATCAGGCGGCGTTCCAGGACGCCAGCCCGCGCTATCGCGACCGGGGCGCCGGCATCTGGGACCCCGGCTCCCAAACCGTGGTGGCCGAGTACGCCGCCGCGGCCAGAGCCTGCGGCCTCAGCCTGGCGCGTTGGCCGGGGGGCTGCAGCGGCCATGCCTGGAACTGGAAAGAGACCGTCGGGCCCGTCGACCGCCGCCCGCAGCAGGCGTTCGGCCTGCCGGAGTTCATGGCGTGGTGCCAGGAGACGGCGAGCACTGCCTGCATCACCGTCGGCGCCTACTGGGGTACGGAGAAGGACGCGGCCGACCTGGTCGAATACCTCAACGCCCCCAACAATGGTACCAACCCGAATGGCGGCACGGACTGGGCCGCCGTGCGCGCGGCGGATGGACACGCGACCCCCTACGGCGTGGTCTGGTTCGAGGTCGACGCGGATGCCTGGCACGGCGACCACGCCGCCCCCGCCGGGAGCCCGGTTCGCCAGAGCCTGTCACCCGACCAGTACGCGGAACGCTACCTGCGCTGCCGTGAGGCCATGCGGGCCGTGGACCCGCAGGTGCGGCTGGGCGCGGCGGTGCCGGCCAGCGTGGAGACCTGGAACCTGCCGGTGCTGGAGAAGATCGGCGGCCGCATGGACTTTGCGGTGACCCGCTTTGTGCTGCCGCACTGGCAAGGCGACACCTCGCCGGACCAGTCGCAAGCGCTGCTGCAGGCGAGCCTCGCCAGCGCCGCCCAAGTGCAGGCCAGGTGGGAGCGCCTGAACGCCTTGGTCGAGGAAACCTGCGGTCGCACGGACCTGACCTGGGTGATCACCGAGCTGGGTAACGACTACCTGCAGGAACAGCCCGTCCCCTACCGCCACACCCTCGCCGCCGCCCTCGGGCAGGCCGAGATGCTGCGTGTGCTCATGGACCCCCGCCAGCGCATCGTCGGCGCTGCCGCCCGCGGCTTCGCCAATGGCGAATGGGGCATGCTCCAAGGCTATCTCCACCAGAAAGAGCCCCTCCGCCGGCAGGCTCTGGCCATGGTCTACGAGCTCTATGCCCAGCACCTCGGCGAGACCCGCCTGGATGCCACCGTCAGCAGCGCTACCTGGAGCTTCGCTGGCGCAGCCGATGTCCTGCCCCGCAGCGGCGCGACCCCCGTCGGACTCACGGAAACCGCCGAGCTGTTGACCCCCGCCGCCGGCTGGGTTATCCAGTCCCTGCCACGTGTACCACAGCGGGCCAAAGGCACCTTCCTGGTGGTCGAGTTCCCTGGCAGAGACCTCGACTACCGGCACGCCACCGTCACCCTCCCGGCCAAGGCGGGGGCCTGGTACCGCATCAGCGGCATGCTCAAGACCGATGCCCTGACCGGCAACAGCGGCGCGCGTTTCGAGGTCGGTGACGGCCGCACCGGCCCCCTGGCCAAACCGGTGGTCGAGAGCCATGCCGTACTGGGCGCGTCCGACTGGACCGAGGTACAGGTCGACTACCACGCCCCGACCGACGCGGAGAAACTGGTCATCAGCGCCCGCCGCAGCGGGAGCAACGGCGGCCCGGATGCGGTCTCCGGCAAAGCCTACTACCGCCTCTTCAGCGTCCGCGAAGTGACCCCGCCCAACTACGGCGCCGTACCCGATCTGACCGCTCTGGCCGCACGCCGCAAGGATGGCCGCATCACCGCCCTCCTGCTCAACACCAACGCCGACCGCGAGCAGACGGTGACCCTGGGGATCACCGGGACCGGACTGAAGGTCACGGCCCAGGCGCAGGTCTGGCTGCTCACCGGCCCCACCCTGTGGGCGAACAACCTGGGCCGCGAGGACGCCGTGCGCCTCTCCATGCCGCCGAGCCAGCGCGTCGACAACGGCTGGACGTTCCAACTCCCCAAACACTCCATGGCTGCCGTTGAGATCACTCCCTGACCCACCGCGGCCAGCCGGCCGGCGGCGGGACGGGATGTTGAAAGGCGACATGCAGACGCGCGGCCATGACGGTGCCCCTGCCACACACGCCCATGTGGCCGCAGTCCCCACCAACCGACGTCGACCACGACGTTGCCTGGTCGACGTCCAGCACCTGACGGCGCCGCAAATGCTGGGCGCTGACGAGACGCTCGGCGTCCTCACCCTGAACCTCGCACACGGGCGCGGCAACCGCTTGATCCAGCGCCTGGTGCGCCGGGGACGGGCCGAGCTGCAACTGCTGCGGGTGTCGGCACTTCTGCGCTGGCACCAGCCCTACGTCGTCGCCCTGCAGGAGGCCGATGGCAAGGCCATCTGGAGCGGCCGCTTTAACCATGTGGACTTCCTGGCCCGGCAGGCCGGCTACGCCAGCTACACGCAGATGCACCACGTCCAACGCCTGGGCCTGGCTTACGGCACGGCCCTCCTGGCCCGCGGTGAACTCGGCGACGGCCGCGGCGGCACCTTCAAACCCACCCCGCCAACCTTCCGCAAGGGCTGGGTATCGGCGATCCTCCCATGGCCGGCGGCGCCGGACGGCGCCGCCCGCGTGGTCTCGCTACACCTCGACTTCCTCAGGGCGCGAAACCGCCTGGCCCAACTCCGCGAACTGATCGTCGAACTGAGCCCCGAGCGCCTGCCCTTGATCATCATGGGCGACTTCAACAGCACCCCGCGCCGGGAACCCGGCATGGACGAACTGATGACCGAACTGAAGCTCCATACCTACGAGCAGGACGACACCACCCATACCCACCCCGCCAGCCGCCGGCGTATCGACTGGATCCTGGTGTCCAGCCACCTGCGCTTCGTGCGCCACATCGTGCTGCCCGACGTCCTCTCCGACCATCTCCCGGTGCTGGCCGAACTGGCACCTGCCACGGGAGTCGCCGCCGGCACGCCGAGCCAATGAGCACGGGGCACGGCACGTTGTGAAGAGGGTACATGGTCCCGATGCACCCGCCCCGGCGGGGGGTCCGCCAGTCGCGCACAACACCCACGGAGATCGCGCCGCCATGACGCCTGCTGACTGCGCTCTGATCATCCTCGCCCATAACGGCGCGCCGTTCACACACCACTGCCTCGAGAGCATCCTGGGCGCGGCGGTGCTGCCGGCAGAAGTCTTCCTGGTTGACAACGCCTCGTCCGATGAGACGCCGGCGTTGATCGCCGAGATGGCCCCGCGCTACCGCGCTGCTGGCATCGAGTTCACGACCTGGCGGAACGCCGAGAACAAAGGCTGCTCTCTGGCCCGCAACGAGGCCTGGCAGCGGGTCCGCTCCGCCTACACCGTCCTCCTCGACAACGACGCGGTCGTCTGCACGCGAACCTGGCTGACAGATCTCGCTGCCGTGTTCCAAGCGCATCCCCAGACCGGCATCGTCGGACCCAAACTGATCTACCCCTATGCGCCCCACCCGATCCAGTGCGCGGGGGTCAGCATCAGCCGCCTCGGCCGCATCGCCTTTCGCGGCCGCGGCAGCCCGCGCCACGACCCGCGCTACAGCACCCACTGGCCCACCTGGTCCCTCATCAGCGCCTGCTGGATGATGCGGACGGACCTGCGCGAACGCGTCGGCCTGCTCGACGAATGCTTCCACCCGGTCCAGTATGAGGACCTCGACCTCTGCATCCGGGCGCGCCAGGCGGGCTTCGCGGTGGCCTACACTCCGACCGTCGAGATGTACCACTTCGAAGGCATTACCACCGCCGCCATCGGCCAGAAGGAATACCGCCGGAACATCGCCCGCAATTCGCTGACCTTCCGGGCGCGGTACCATGAGCTCTTTAGGACCTTCACCGAGGAACTGCCCAGTCCCGAGTACCGCTGGCGACAGCGCGACGAACTCGGCTTGACCGCAGACCTGGACCTCCGCTATAGCGACTGAAGGAGTGACGATGGCGCTCAGAGCTGGCGTAGCGCGACGGGACATCTCCAACCACACGTCGCTGTTTTTGGTCGGTTACCCCCATGTACCGCGTCTCTCAACCGGGATCCACGACCCGCTCTGGGCCACGGCGCTGTACCTGGAGGACAGCGGGCAGGCCGTGCTCAGTCTGGCCGTCGATATCCTCTTCATCCACCACCGCACCGTCCAGCACTGCCGCGCTGCGATTGCTCAGCGCACCGGCCTGGCGCCGGAACAGATCCTGATCAGTGCCACGCACACGCACTCCGGCCCGATCACCGCGACGATGCTGTCCTGGGGAGAAGACCCCACCGTGCCGCCCCCCGACCCCGCGTATATGGAGCGGTTCCAGCAGGGCATCATCGAGGCGGGCAGCGCCGCCGTCGCCAGTGCGCTGCCGGCAGAGCTGGCCGTAACCAGTGCCCACAGCACCGGCGTGGGCGGCAACCGCCTCAGCCCCGACGGCACCCGCGATCCCGAGGTCGGACTGGTGCTGGTACGCCGCGCCGCCGACCACAGTGCACTGGCCCTGCAGATGGTGTACAGCATGCACCCGACCGTGCTGCACGAGGACTCGCGGCAGGTCAGCTCCGACTTCCCGCACTACACCCGCCAGGTGCTCGAAGCCGCCTTCCCAGGCCTGCAGGTGCTCTACCACAACGGCCCCTGCGGCAACCTCAGCCCGCGCTACCACGTCCACGGCCAGACCTTCGCCGAAGCCGAACGCCTGGGCGCCTTGCTGGGTCACCAGGCCCAGGCTGCCATCGAGCGCCTCGCCAACACCGACTTCCACACCGCGCTAACACTCGGCGCCGCCAGCGACCGCGTCGAACTGCCGCCGCGGAGCTTCGGTTCGGTGGCCGAGGCCGAAGCAGAACTCGGCACGGCAGTCGCCGACTACGAACGGCTGCGGCGAAACCAGGCGCCACACGGACCCCGGCGCACCGCCGAATGCACGGTCTTCGGCGCCGAGGAACGCGTGGCCCTGGCTCGCGCCCAGGAAAGGGGCGCCACCATGGCGCTGTACCGCGAGTACAACCCCGTCGAGATCCAGGTCCTCAGGATCGGCGAAACCTGCCTCGTCGGCTGGCCGGGAGAGTGCTTTGTGGAGTATGCACTCGCGCTGAAAGCCGCGGTTCCAGGAGCCTTCGTGGTGAGCTTGGCAAACGGCGAACTACAGGGGTATATTCCGACCCCTGAAGCAACCGGCTACGAAGCGCGGCTGAGCTTCTTCGAGCCGGCCGCAGGCGACCGGCTGGTGACGGCGACGGTAGCGCTGGCAAAGCGCCTGCAGGCCCCCCCCCCGCTGAGATGAGGAGCGCGCGATGGCCAGATTCAAGATTGGCGTCATGGTCGACTCGTTCCGCCTGCCCATCCCCGAGGGCGTGCGCAAGGCCCGTGAGCTCGGGGCCGATGGCCTGCAGGTCTACGTCGTCGACGGCGCCATGAAGGCCGAAGCGCTGGACCCCCAGGCCCGCGCCGACTTCCGCCGTCTGGTCGCCGACTGCGGCCTGGAGATCAGCGCCCTCTGCGGCGACCTCGGCGGCCACGGCTTCCAGATCCCCGCCGAAAACCCCACCAAGATACGGCGCAGCCAGGCCATCGTCGATCTGGCGGTGGAACTCGGTACCACCGTCGTCACCACCCATATCGGCGTGATCCCTGCCGACCCCCATTCGCCCGTCTACCGCAACCAGCTTGCAGTGTGCCAAGAGCTGGGAGCCTACGCGGTGCCGCGCGGCGTCACCTTCGCCATCGAGACCGGGCCCGAGCCGGCCACCCGCCTGAAGAGCTTCCTGGACGATGTCGGCTCGAGCGGCATTGGCGTCAACCTCGACCCGGCCAACCTCATCATGGTCCTGAACGATGACCCCGTGCAGGCTGTCCATACCCTGGCCGGTCACATCGTGCATACCCACGCCAAGGACGGCGTGCAGTACAAACCCTGCGACCCGGCCAAAGTCTATGCGGCCTTTGCCGAAGGCGGCGTCGAGGGCCTCAACATCGGCGAGCTTTTCAACGAACTGCCGCTCGGACAGGGCGCCGTCAACTGGGACGGCTACCTACACGCCCTGCAGGCAATCGGCTACGCGGGATACCTGACCATCGAACGCGAAGTCGGCGCACACCCCGAAGCGGACATCCGCACTGCGGTACACTTCCTCAGGAGCCGGATCTGATGGCTGTGGCTGGCGCCCTGGGTACACTCTCCCCGCCCCGACCGAGCCCAGGCTCTGGCCATGCGGCCACCCAGTGAGTAGAGGAAAGCCCATGCTACGACGTCTCCGACGTGCTGCCGGCGCTCTGGCCGGTATCGGCGCCGTCCTCGCCATCCTGAGCGCAGGCTGCGGCCAGGCCAAGCGGCCGGGAAGCCGTGAAGGCAGCCGCGGCTCTGCCCCGGGCTCGGGGGAGTCTGCCAAGACCTACTCCTTGACCTACAGCATCTTCTTCCCGGCCACCCATATCCAGTACAAGATGGCGGAAGGCTGGGCCAGGGACGTCGAGACCCGGACCCAGGGCCGCATCCAGATCGCCATCCACGCCGATGGCTCCCTGCTGGAGCCCACGAAGACCTACGACGGGGTGGTACAAGGCGTGGCCGATATCGGCATGGGTTGCTTCGCCTACACGCGGGGCCGTTTCCCGCTGCTGGAGGGCCTCGATTTGCCCCTGGGCTACCCGGACGGCAAGACCGCCACCACCATCGCCAACACCATCCTCGCCAAGTACGCCCCCAAGGAGGTCGGCGACGTGCATGTGCTCTACGTCCATGCCCACGGACCGGGCGTCCTCGCCACCCGCAAGCCGGTCGCTACGCTCGCCGCTATCAAGGGCCTCAAGGTGCGCGCCACCGGCCTCTCTGGCAGGATCGTCGAGAAGCTCGGCGGCAGTGCCGTCGGTATGCCGCAGAACGAGACCTACGAGGCTCTGCGCAAGGACGTCGTTGACGCCACCCTCTGCCCCGTCGAGGCCCTGCAGGGCTGGCGCCAGAGCGACGTGATCGAGTCCATCACCCCCCTCCCGACCATCGGCTACACAACGACCCTGTTCGTGGTCATGAACAAGGCCAGGTGGGAGGCACTGCCGGCGGACCTGCAACAGACCCTTACCAACGCTAGCCGCGAGTGGGCCGTGAAGCACGGTGAAGCCTGGGACCAGGCGGACGTCGCGGGACTGGCCTTCATCACCGGACTCGGGAAGAAGGTGCAGAACCTGCCACCCGCCGACGCCGAGCGCGCCCGCGACGCCGTCAAGGCCATCCTCGATGACTACGTTAAGACCACCGAGGCTGCCGGACTGCCTGGAGCCCAGGTTCTCGATGACATCCGCCAGCAAATGAAGGACGTGGCGGCACCGAAGTGAAAGCACAGGTTTGGAAAGGAACGTGATGCATGGCTGACATGGAGCAAGGTCTGAAGGAACTCATCGTCGAGCGGCTTTTCCTCGATATCGATCCGGCAGATATCCAGAACGACGTCGAACTGGTCGACTACGGCGTCGATTCGTTCCTGCTGTTGGAACTCATCGTCGCCATCGAAGAGATGTTCGAGGTCAAGTTCGAGCAAGCTGACATCACCTCGGAGACCCTGAAGAGCGTCAGCACGCTGGCCGAGTTGATCCGCAGCAAGCGGGCTGCCTGACGGCGGTAGGCCGACGTCACGAGTCTTGTCGCTGCAACTGCTGGCGCCCCAGGAGGTGCGCAAAGAGTGAAGATACCTAAGTGCTTCGGCCACTATGCCCGCTTCCTCTGCGAGGAGGGGGTCGGCCCGGAGGTCTGCATCCAGTGCGAGGTGACCGAGCACTGCTATCGTGCCACCTCGGTGGATGCCATGAACAGCCTTGCCGCCGACGTCGGCCTGCTGCTGGACAACCTCCTCCAGCAGGGCAAGATCGTCGACTACGCCGACCTCGGCAATTCCGCCGACGAAGGCGACGAGTTCAGCGTGCTGCCGCCGACCACCCGTTGACCGTAGCCCGCACGCACAGGGACCGAGGCCCTGCCGGCGACGCCGGCAACGCCTCGGTCCTACCCGCTGCGGCCCACGGGTCGCAGCCTGAATGCTACTTCTGGGCCTTCTCCGCCGCCTTCTCAGCCCGCTGCGTGGCGCGTTCAGCCTTCTTCTCGGCCCTGGCGTCGCCGCCGCCCTGCCGCGTCTTGCCGGCCTGACCGGCGTTCTTACCCCACAGCGCCTTCGCCTTGTCCTGAACCACATCCTGCTGGGCGTAAAGCGCCTCGATCTCAGGCTTGGCCTGGATGAAGATCTGGCGGCGCTGCTTCTCGAGATCGTCGAGCTTGGCGTTCAGGGTGGGATCATTCTTGCGGGCCTCACGCTCCAGGGCGTTGACCTGCTTCATCAGCTCCATGATCTGCTGCCGAAGCTCCTCGCCGGCCACCGCCGCGGGCTGGGCAGTCGGTACCGCGGCGGGTGCCACGGCGGGTGTCGCAGGCGCAGCCGCGGGTGTGGCCGCCGGTGTGGCCGCCGGCTGGACCGCGGCGTCAGCCGCAGGCTTGTCTTGAGCCCGAACGCCAGTAACCACCATCGACATCACCAACAGGGCCGCGAGTACAGTGCGTTTCATCCAGTTTCTCCCTAATCTCTCGACACCTTGCGCCTGAACCCGCTCTGCCGGTACACCCGACCGCCCTGCCACCCTGGCCGCGGCCAGCCCCGGACGGGCTTGGCATCCAGGCCTCAGCATAGCCTGTCCAGATCGCCCTGCAAGCCGGAGACTGGCCCCGCCTTGGCGGAGCACAGCGGCAGCCCGGCGTACAGGGGCACAGGGCGACAGCCAGGATGCGCATTCCGTCCATATCTTGGCGATGATGGCTCATGGCGCGGCACTTGCCGTGTGTGAGCTCACGCGGCTACAGTGATAGGGTGCACAGACGATCTGACTCAGAGCGCGGGCGTTGGGCAGACGGGCGAGCGCGGTTACTAGGAGGGGGCGACCATGCTGCAGTACCGGCTCTTGGAGGGGGTGGACCTGGCGCCGCTGGAACAGGCGGTGTGCGGGGTCTTGGAGACCGTCGGCGTCCTCTGCCAGAACGCTGAGTTAAGGGCTGCCCTGGAGGCGGCCGGAGCGCGGGTCGACGATGCGGCCGAGCGCGTGCGCTTTCCGGCGCGCCGGGTGCGGGAGTTCATCGCCGGGATCCGCCTCCCCGGTGCCGCGGACGCCGAGCCGACACCACGGTTCGCGCCGCCTGCACCCCCGGGCTACGGAACTCAGGTGGCGCAGGTCTACTACGACTACGCAGCCGGCGCCCGCCGTGGCGGCAACCGCCAGGATCTGATCACCTGCCTGAAGATCGGCGAGGCGCTACACGGCGACCTCGGCGTCGGGCACTGCCTCTGCCTGACCGAAGTCCCGTCCCGCCTCGAGTCCCTGGAATCGGCTCTGCTGATGGCCGAGTACTGCCAGTGCCCCCAGCCGCCCTTTGCCTGGTACGTGGACCAGGTGGACTACCTGCTGGAGATGGGTGAGATCATGGGCTGGAAGAACTGGTTCACTTACGGGGCCACCTGCTTTGCACACCCGTTGCGCTTCGACAAGGATGTGGCGGACAAGTTCGTACGCCGAGTCCGCGAGGGCGGCACTGCCGGGATCACGGCCATGCCCGTCGCCGGGATGACCACCCCGGTGACGGTCGAGGGCTTCACTGCGGTGGCCACCGCCGAAATCGTAGCCACCTGGATGGCGGGCCGCGCCCTTAACCCCGCCTGCCCGCTGGGTGGCTCGATGTGGAGCGCCACCCTGGACATGAGTTCCGGAGAGACCAGCTACTCCGCCCCCGACGCACTCTACTACGGCTTCGTCTGCTGTGAGTTCATCCGCCGCTGGACCGGCTACAACCTGCCCGTCGGCGGCGGAGACTACTGCGCCGCCAAGGAACCGGGACTGTACGCCGCCATGGAGAAGGCCTGGAAGGCCATGACCATCGCCGCCTTCCAGGGACACCACCCGTCGGTCGGAGAGGGCATGCTCGAATGCGGGCGGACGCTCTGTCCGGTGCAACTGACCATCGAACGTGACCTGGCGCTCGGCCACCAACACCTCGGCGGCAGACCCGTGCCAACCCGCGAACGCATCGGCCTGGCCGCGGCGGTCGAGGTCGATCTGGGGTTCCTCCAGAATCACCTCGCCTCGGACCATACCCTCACGCACTTCCGCGAACTCTGGCAGCCAAACCTGATCGACCGCCGCGGCTGGACCGGCGCTGCCGGTGACCGCGTGCTGCTCGAAAAGGCCCAAGGCCAGGTCAACGACCTGCTGGCGGCATACCGCAAACCCAGCGGTCGCGAAGACCAACTGGCTCGCCTGCGCACAGTCGTCGAACGGGCCAGGCGGAAGTTGGTGCGGTAGCTGGGGCGGTTCTTGCAGAACCCCCGAACGGCCCGCGAGCCGTGTACTGCCCTGAGACTGAGTCACGGGGAACACGGGACTCTTTGGAGTGCCTGCGGCTCGACGCAGCTTTCCTGCCTTCCTCCCCCGCCGCCCCAAAGCGGTGCCAGGTCACCGCAGTCCAAAGAGTCCCGCCTGCGTCGGGACTCGGTGTAGACCCTGCCGCGCTGGCCAGTAGGCCGAGCTTTGGAGTGCCTGCGGCTCGACGCAGCTTTGAGACGGCAGAGAGCTTACGGGAAAGGTCCGCATAGCGCACCAGACGCCGCGCCCGGGGTACTGACGCACCGAGGTTTGGAGGGCAAGTACAGTCCTGCTGGCCAGCAGGATGCCGACCCGGCACGCTGCCGTCTCAGGCACCCCCGGCGGGGGGGGTGCGGCGGCGATTCGGCCGCCCACGGGCGGCCTGCTCTTGCCCTCCAAGTGCCTGGCATGGTTGCCGAGGTCGTGGGGGTAGACGGGGAGGCTCTGCCGGCCCGTTCGCCGGAGCGAACCGCCGTCTTACGCACCGCCGTAGGCGGGATGAAGAGGATGCCAAGCGGATCAGCGGACTACGCGTCTCCGCCGCGCTACCATCCCCGCCAAGCCCAGCAGCAGCAGCCCGAGCGACCCCGGCTCAGGGACAACACCAAACGAGGCGACACGAAAACCGAGCGCGCTATACTCGAGCGCCGGGTCGTCGTAGGCGTGGAAGTCAGCACGCAGGGTGAAGCCGGGGTTGGCGAGCGACCCGCCGCTTAGCCCGCGATTACCGCCTATCACCGTCTCGTTCCATTCCCAGACATTGCCACCCTGACCCATGGTGAGGAACGGGCTCAAGTCGCCCGCATCGGTCACGGCGCGCGGCTGGCTCTGCGTGTACCCGTCCCAGAACACGGCATCGAATGCTGTGTCTCCAGCGAAGTCGATCCCGTCGGGCACACTGTTGCTGCCGGTCGGGTAGTCGTTGTAGGTCGAGTCCGAGGGATTGTAGTACGCCGCCTTGTACCACTCGTCCTCGGTGGGGATGAAATAGGCCATACCCTCAGCGTTACGGTAACTGCGGTTCACTGTCCACGAAGTCGTGTTATACACGCCCAGAGCCGTGTTCCCCGTGGTCAGCCAGTTGCAGAATCTCGCTGCCTCGTACCAACTTGTGCCTGCCGTCGCCTGCGAACCGCTCCAGTTACCGGCGTTTCCGACGCCGGGAGCCGCCGCAAGGACAGACGCCCACTGGGCCGCGCTCACCTCATAGGTCCCGATGCGGTAGTCGTAGCCCACGCTGCCGTAGCCCGTGTCGTCCGCCAGATTGCCCGCGCTACCGATACTCACGAAGTCCATGGTGACGGCGGTACCGCTGTGGGTGATGAGATCCCCCCGCGCCCCCGACACGGCCAGCCATCCCGCCGCAACGACAGTCAGCGCCAGCATCCGCCAGGTTCCGCCCATCGCGCACTCTCCCCTCTTTCCCGCTCTCTTGCGGCCCGTCCTGTGCCGCCGGCGCCAACAAACCGCCCAAATGCCTCCATCGGTACGCTGCATACACAACCCCCCCCCCCATGGCCTTTGTCAAGCACTCCCGACGAATTCTCCATGCAGACGAACGGCATGGGCCACGGCGGGCGCTGGTCCTGAGCCCGCCGCGGCGGCCCGGGCATTGGCTTTCCGCGCCTACGTAGAGGATGGAAATAAAAGTCTCCGATTCTGGTGTAAAGTGGTAATAGATATTGCCAATTGTGCTGATACAGGTGTCCGGCCATGCGCGATCTGCTGCGTGAACTGATCTTGGACTTTCAGCGTCGACCGCCCGACACAGGGGTACCGCGCCGGCTGACGGTGGAGCCGGTGCGGGGCAAAGCCGTGGTGTGCGTGGGCGCGCGGCGCTCCGGCAAGACCACCTGGGTGGCGCAGATCGCGGCGGCCCGGGCCGATGCCGAACGCAGTAACCTGCTCTACGTGAACTTCTTCGACGAGAGACTGTGCGACCTCTGGAGTGACGGGCGCCGCCTCGGGGATGTGGTGGAGGCCTACTACTCGCTCTACCCGGCCAAGCGCGGCGCCGAGATGGTGCACTGCTTTTTTGACGAGATTCAGGTGGTGCCCCACTGGGAGCCGTTCGTGGACCGGCTGCTGCGGACAGAGCGCTGTCAGGTGTATCTGACCGGGTCGTCGGCGCAAATGCTGGCGGCGGAAGTGGCCACGCAGATGCGGGGGCGCTCGCTGATGGTCGAACTGTTCCCCTTCTCCTTCGCGGAGTACCTCAGCGCACAGGGCCTGGCCGAGGGGCCGCTGACCTCGGTGCGGCGCGCGGCGGTTGAGTCGGCGTTCCATGGCTACTGGGAGACCGGCGGCTTCCCCGAAGTCCGCACGGTCCAGCCGGCGACACGCGTGGCCATTCATCAGGATTACCTGCATGCCGTCTGCCTGCGCGACGTGGTGGAGCGGCATGGCGTGCACCACCCGCGTGCCGTGCGCGACCTGGCGCTGCGCCTGGTGAACAACGTGGCGGGATTGCACACGGTGAACAAGCTGACCGCCTACCTGCAATCGCTCGGGCACAAGGCGCCCAAGAGCGCCGTCGCCGAGTACCTGGACTGGTTCGAGGATGCTTACTTCTTCTTCGCTGTGCGGCTGTTCGACGCCTCTCAGTCGCGGCAGAACGCCAACCCGCGCAAAGTGTATGCCGTCGATCATGCCCTGGCGCGGTCGTGCGGCACCGGGGTGCTGGTGAACAGCGGGCATCTGCTCGAGAACCTGGTATTTGCTACGCTGCGCCGGGCCGTTCGGCAGGTCCACTACTACCGGACGCGGACCGGCAAGGAGGTCGACTTCGTCTGGCGGGACGGTGCGGATCGGGTGCAGTTGGTGCAGGTGTGTGAGACGCTGGCGGCAGACGCAGTGCGCCAGAGGGAGTTCGGGGCGCTGGCTGAGGCCATGGATGAGACCGGTGCGACGGGGGCCACGGTGGTGACGCGTGGTGAGGCCGAGAACACCGAAGTAGGGGGTCGGCCGGTTGCGGTGACGCCGTTCTGGCGCTGGGCACTGGCGCGGGAGTAGGCGCGGGAGGATGCCTGGGGCTTGCAGACGGCGGGCATGGGCCAGCAGGGCTCGCCCTACTGCCGCGCGCGCGTTCTGGGTCTTGCAGGCGGCGGTCTTGCAGGCGGCGGTCTTGCAGGCGGCGGTCTTGCAGGCGGCGGTCTTGCAGGCGGCGGTCTTGCAGACGGCGGTCTTGCAGACGGCGGTCTTGCAGACGGCGGGTAGGCCGACGGGCGCTCACCCCAGCCGAGCGCGGGCGTTCTGGAACATGCGCAGCCAGGGCCCCTCGGGGCACGACCACGCCGGCGGCGCATAGGACAGTTGCACGCGCCGGAAGGCGCGCTCAGGATGCGGCATCATGATGGTCACCCGCCCATCGACCGTGGTCAGGCCTGTCACCCCCGCCGGCGAGCCGTTGGGATTGAACGGATAGCGCTCGGTCGGCTGCCCGTAGTTGTCGACGAAGCGGGCACACACCAACCCCTGGCGCCAGGCCTCCGCCGACGAACCCGTCGCCGTGAAGTCCGCGAAGCCCTCGCCGTGCGCCACCGGGATACCCAGACGGCTGCCTTCCATGCCGCTGAAGAGGATCGACGGCGAGGGCAACACCTCGACGGTTACGTAGCGTGCCTCAAAGCGCTCACAGCGGTTGCGGGAGAACGCCGGCCAATGGCCGGCACCCGGAATGATGCCCTTGAGCTGCGACACCATCTGACAGCCATTACACACGCCCAGGGCAAAGGAATCCGGCCGGGCAAAGAAGGCAGCAAACATCTCCCGGAGGCGGGGGTTGAACAGCACCGACTTGGCCCACCCTGCCCCGGCCCCCAGCACGTCCCCGTAGGAAAACCCGCCACAGGCAACCAGACCGGCGAACCCGGCCAGGTCGACGCGCCCAGCCAGCAGATCCGTCATGTGCACATCAAGGCTCTCGAAGCCCGCGCGGTCGAAAGCTGCTCCCATCTCCACCTGACCGTTGATACCCTGTTCCCGCAGGATGGCCATCCGCGGCCGAGATGCCGTGCCGACCGTGAACGGCTTGGCGGGGTCGAAGGTGAGTTGGAAAGTCAAGCCCGGATCGGCCTCGTCGAGCAGGTTGTCGAACTCCTCCCCGGCGCACTCAGGCTGGTCGCGCAGAGCCTGCATCCGGAAGGTCAACTCAGACCACCAGCGATTCAGCACCGAGACCCGCTCGGCAAAGACCTGACGCCCCTGGCGCAGAAGGGTCAGACAGCCGTCGGCCGCCGGACGGCCAAGGCGATGCGAGGCGCCCGCGAGACCGGCCTCCAGCAGCGCCGACTCGACGGCCACAAGGTCTGCGTCAGCCACCTGCAGCACGGCCCCCAACTCTTCGGCAAAGAGCAGCGCCAGGTCCGTTCCCGGCAGGCCGGACAGATCACAGCACAGGCCACGGCGAGCGCCGAAAGCCATCTCCGCCAAGGTCACCAGCAGACCGCCGTCAGAGCGGTCATGGTAGGCGAGCAGCAGGCCGCGCTCGACCAGATCCTGAAGCACCATGAAGAAGGCACGCAGGTCCTCGGGCGAGTCCAGATCAGGGTGGTCCGCGCCCACCTGATTGTAGACCTGGGCCAGAGCCGAGGCGCCGCCGAGGCGGTTCCGGCCGCGGCCGAGATCAACCAGCAAGAGGGTCGACGCCGTGACCGGTTTCAACTCCGCCGTGACGGTCTTGCGGACATCGCGCACCGGAGCGAAGGCGCTCACGCAGAGGCTGAGCGGCGCCACCTGACGATGGGCTTGGCCGTCCGCGCTCTGCCACACGGTACGCATCGACAGCGAGTCCTTGCCCACCGGAATGCAGAGACCCAGCCGGGGGCAGAGCTCGACGCCGACGGCGCGCACCGTGTCAAACAGGTTCGCATCCTCGCCCTCTTCGGAGCAGGCAGCCATCCAGTTGGCCGAGAGTTTGACGTTACCGATGGGACCGATGTTGGCCGCAGCCAGGTTCAGCAGCGCCTCGGCTACCGCCAGGCGCCCGGAGGCCGGCGCATTGACGACCGCAAGGCACGAGCGCTCACCCACAGCCATGGCCTCGCCCGTGCAGGTCCTGTAGCCCGTGGTTGTGACCGCCACATCCGAGATCGGCGTCTGGTACGGCCCTACCATCTGGTCGCGCGCCACCAGCCCCGTGATACTGCGGTCGGTAATGGTGATCAGGAACGTCTTGTTCGCCACGGCCGGTAGGTGCAGAACCCGCCAGACAGCGTCACGCAATTCCATCGGCGCGACGTCCAGCGCCGCGTGGAGGTCGCGGCGACGCCGCACGTCACGCACCAGCTTCGGCGGGTTGCCGAACAGCGCCTGCAGTTCAAGATCGATCGGCGTATTGCCGAAATGCTCGTCACCCACAACCAGCCGCTGGTCGCCCGTCGTCTCTCCGATGACCGCCACCTCGCAGCGCTCGCGCCGGCACACCTCCAGGAAGGGCTCGAGGTCGGCGTGGGCCACGGCCAGCACGTAGCGCTCCTGCGCCTCGCAGCACCAAATCTCCATCGGACTCATCGAGAGCTCTTCGTTGTGGACCCGCCGCAACTCGAAGCGCGCCCCGCTCTCTTCGACCAACTCCGGGCAGCCATTGGAGAGCCCGCCGGCGCCAATGTCATGAATGCTGAGGATCGGATTTCGCTCACCCATGGCGATGCACCTGCTGATGACCTCCTGGCAGCGGCGCTGCATCTCCGCATTGTCACGCTGCACGGAGTCGAAATCCAGGTTCTCAGCGTTGCTGCCCGTGTCCATCGACGAGGCCGCGCCGCCGCCAAGCCCGATGCGCATCGCCGGTCCGCCCAACTGCAGGACATAGGCCCCCACCGGCAAACTGCGCTTCTGCACGTGCTCCCGCTTGATGTTACCCATGCCCCCGGCCAGCATGATGGGCTTGTGGTAGCCCCGGCCGCGGCCCTTGCACGTTTCCTCGTAGGTCCTGAAGAAGCCGCATAGTTGGGGCCGGCCGTACTCGTTGCCGAAGGCCGCGCCCCCGAGCGGACCGTCGAGCATGATCTCCAAGGGCGTCGCCAGGCGGGCAGGATGCTCAACGCCGGACGCCTCCCATGGCATCGCAAAGCCCGGAACGCGCAGGTTCGAGACCATGAAACCGCACAGTCCGGCCTTGCTCCGGGCCCCCGTACCGGTCGCTCCCTCGTCACGAATCTCGCCACCGACGCCGGTGGCGGCACCCGGAAAGGGACTGATCGCGGTCGGGTGGTTGTGGGTCTCCACCTTGATCATCATGTCGATCTGCGCCGGCGTGTAACGGTATGTATGGGGTGCTTCCGGACCCACCTCAAACCACGTGTCCGCAACACCCTCGATCACCGCCGAGTTATCGCGGTAGACGCTCAAGGTCCCGCCGGGATGAAGCTCGTGGGTGTGGCGGATCATATCGAACAACGATGTCGTCTGCGGCTCACCGTCGATGACCCATGACGCCTTGAAGATCTTGTGGCGGCAGTGCTCGCTGTTGACCTGGCCAAACATCAACAACTCAACATCGGTGGGGTTTCGGCCCAGCGCCTCGTAGGTCCCGAACAGGTAGCCGATCTCATCAGCGCTCAGCGCCAGTCCCATCTCGAGGTTGGCCCGGTCCAACGCGGCGCGACCAGCACCCATCACGTCAATGACACGCAAGGGCGCCGGAGCGCGCTGCCGGAACATGCCGGCGAGATCGCCATAGACGCCTTGAGTCATGCGGTCGTGGACCAGCGGTAGGAGCGCGCGCAGCGCGTCCCCTGTCAAGGGCCGACCGTCAACACCACAAACCTCAAACCAGATGCCGCGCTCGACCCGGCGAACCGAGGCCAGAGCGCAGTTGTGGAAAATGTCGGTGGCCTTGGATGACCACGGCGAGATCGTGCCCTGACGCGGGGTGACAAAGAACCCCGGCGCCGCGGCGCAATGGGGGCCGGAAGCACCCAGCAGGGCGAGTGCCTGCTCCCACTCGCCGCCCACCAGCGGCGCGGCCACATCCAGCACGTACACATAGTGGCTGTCAATGCGGCTCAGTTCGACGGCCGGCTCCAGCCGCCGCAGACGCTCCCGGAGTGCGGAAACGCGGGCTCCAGAAAGCGCGGTACTGCCCTGTAGTAGGATCGGTGCCATGGCGTCCATAGCCGGGTAACATAGCCCCGCCGTCTCCCCCTGCCACGGACCCTCTACGCCAAAAAAGAAGAAGCAGAAGGCATGACGCCTTCTGCTTCTCGCATCTGCTCAAGAACCTACGGGCGGCGAACCACCCGTGCAGTCGTCGTCGACGACTCAGTAACGACGGCCACCACCGCCGCCGCCGCCGCCGCCGCCGAACCCGCCGCCGCCACCGCGACCGCCACGCTCTTCGCGCGGCCGAGCCTCGTTGACCGTCAGCGGACGACCATCATGGGGCTTGCCGTTCAGACCGTCGATGGCGGCCTGGGCTTCCTGATCGTTGTCCATCTCGACGAACCCGAACCCCTTGGAGCGACCGCTCTCACGGTCCGTGATCACCTGCGCCGAACGCACCGCGCCGAACTGCGAGAAGAGCTCTTGCAGGTTCTCGTCGCGCACGCCATAGGCCAGGTTTCCGACATACAGACGCTTCGCCATAGATTCACTCCCTTGCCGACCGACCGCCCGCATCCCCACGACCACCACAAGTCGTCAGACCAGACGGTGCACTGCCTGCTTGCCTTCTGCTCTCGTTGTGCACACCCCTGTTGAGCACCCGGGCCGATGGGGACCCTCGACACGCCTACGGGCTCACGGACTGAAGGAGGCTCTCGAGGCTTCGCACCTTACAGGCCACAACCTGGTGACTGACAACACCCACAAGGAGCGCCTGCACCTACTCAGACCGTGATCTATAATCTACACTACACTTGCGCGGAATCAAGTCGACGGAATGCAAAAAGTTCGAACCCCTGCCGCCAGCGGGTCCGCGGGGTGGAGGGCGCCGGTACAGAGCCCGCCGGCCGGACCGCGTCCCCAGGCTCTCGTCGCGGCTCTCAGGCATCGTAGAGTCCCGAATCGTAGCTTGGCCCGCCCATGCCAGCCCCCTCGCCGTCGCCCTCGCCGTCGCCGAGGAGGTCGCCCATATCCGCTTCGATCTTTTCGGGGTCCTCACCCGATTCCAGGCGCCGCATGGCTTCTTCCATGGCGGGTTCCACGGGCTCGCCGGTGATCTCGGTCATGCGGCGCATCAAGCGGCCCAACTGGCGGGGGTCGTTCTCGTCGAGTCCCTCGGCGGCGCTCATCAGCTTCATCATCTCGCCTTCGACGCGCGGGTCGTCCATGGGGTCGCCCGCTCCGCCCGCTCCGCCCGCTGCACCCGCGCCGTCGTCGGCGGCGGCCGCCTTGGCCTGCGACTTGCGCGCCGTGCCCGTGACGGCAAAACGGCTCATCCGCCGCCGCAGTTCCTTGGCCCCGCACTTGGGGCAAACGGGATCAGGCACCTCGTTCACACTCTTCACCAGGAAGCTGAAGACACGGTTACACGGGGGACACAGATACTCATAGATCGGCATACGGGTAGACTCCTCAGGCGGGCAGGAATTCGGCGAATTTGGCATGCAACTTCGCCAGTTTATCCAGGTAGTAGGGTACGTTCTCGTCACGCACCCCTTCGACGGCGGCGCCCAGCAGCTTAGCGGCGTCGGTCACCGCGACATTCTTGCGTTCGCCGGTCACATAGAACACGACGGCATCGCCTTGCCGGTAGTCCCTTCCGGACTGCAGCACAAGCTCGTAGGCGGCGCTGCGCCGGCCACCGCTCTTCAGTTCCTCCGCGTAGGCCTTTGGGGGGCTGGAGAGGACCTCGCGCTTGGCGAGGTCGGAGAGGGGCAAGGCATGCGTCTTCAGGGCCTCCTGGCAGCGCGCATAGAGCGCCGCCGCCGCGGCTCCCTGCTGGGTGAGCAGGAGGGTGAGCAGATCGCGGATGTAGCGCCGCTGGAAGGGCTCGAGGCCGCGGCTCTTGAGGGCGGCGCCGGTCAGCGACACGCTGCCGTCGTGACCGAGCAAAGCGTAGTTCTTGGCTTTGTAGCCGAACATGGCTTTGTAGCTGGCATCGAGGTCGACGTCAATGCCCTCGGGAAGGATGGCCTGCAGCGCCGCGGCCAGGGGCGCGGGGTCCGGCTGTCCGACCGGGGGTACGAAGTAGATGCCGTCCGTGTCCATCTCGATGACCGTCGCCTGCCGCGAGAGCAGGAATTCCTGCATCGACTGCAGGATCTGGCGCCCGGCCGCGGTGACCGTCTCGGCCAGGTCGTAGTCATTGAAGGTCCCCTGTGGGAAGCCGGCATAGCCGTAGAACGAGTTGATCAGCACCTTGAAGCTGCTCTGCAGGGCCTCCAGATCCTCGCGCTGGTCCGCGGCTGCGGCGCGGGCGGCATCCTTGGCCGCCAGGCGGAAGCGGCGCAGATCACGCAACAGCCGCTGGTAGGCGCCCAGGGTGTCGAGGCGCGGGGTCAGACCGCGGCTGATGATGAGCGAGGGGTACAGGCTGCGCACGTCGACATGCCAGACATTCTCGAACACGCCGCTGGCCAGCGACTCCGTGAGACCGCCCTGGAACTCCCGCGGTGCCTGCGGCGTGGGCAGACTGACGCCCGCCACCATGTACTCGGCGCAGAGCAGCGCGTCGATCCGGGTGGCATTGCCCCGAGTGACGCAGTTCTGTAGTGAGAAGGGCACCAACTGGGCCTGATGAAAGTGACTCGGCAGCAGGATGCGGCTGACCGCGTCGGTCTCGCGCACGTCGTCCATGGCGTAGGCGCGCAACCGCGCCGGGTCGCTGCGGTAGACGGCGCTGATACTGCCGCCGTCGACGTAGGTACGGTCCGGCGCCGCCACACCGAAGTAGCGGGCGCAGGCTTTCAGGCCATAGCTGTCCATATCACGGTGACTGACATCGTAGAGCTGCACCAGGTGCAGCGTGTCGACCAGGTGCCGGCCGTAGACCTCGTAGCGCGAGTAGCTGCTGGTGTGCTCGCCGGCGCTGAAACGGCTGCTGCGGGCCGTCATCCGGCTCCCGTCCCGCCCCAGGGCGAGCCGCACACCGTGTCGTCGCGCCCGCGTGTCGATGTAGGGCAGATCAAAGCCAAAGAGGTTGTGCCCCTCGATGACGTCTGGATCACGCTCGCGGATGAGTCGGACCAGCTCGCGCAGCAGATCGGCTTCACCGGTCTCCGGACCCGACAGCAGGTGCTCCCAGCCGCGGCTGTCGCGCAGGGCGATCATGACGATCTGGTCGCCATCCCGCTCGGCGTTGGGAAAGTCAAAGCCAGGCGTCGTCAGCGTCTCAATGTCCACCTGCAAGCGTACCAGATCGGCGAAGGCCAGGCCGCGGAAGAGCCGCGCCGGCAACGTCGTCAGCAGTTGCTGGGTGAGATCCGGAAAGAGCCGGTAGGGCGCCTGCGGGCTCGAGGCGCGAGCCCCGGAAAGCTTTTTCAGGGCCTCGGCAGCCTTCTGGCAGGCACTGAAGTCGGCGAAATGCAGCCTCACATTGTGCACTCCCGAACCCGCCAGAACCACCGTCTCCGAGACCGCCGCCGGCGTCGCCGCCAGCGCCTCGCCGCTGACCAGCAGCCAGGGGTGGAAGGGAACCTCGCGCCGTTCCACCCGTTCGGGCTCGGAACGCAGGTAGAGAGCGGCCGTCCCGTGCGTACCGGGCTCGGCCGCCACCAGGCGGTCCACCGCACTGTGAACCAGGTCGCTGAGGTTCACCGGCTGTGCGTCCATAGGTGCCTTTCTCTGCCGCGTTGCCTCGACCGCCGTCCGCCCCTGACCCCCTCACCCTCCGCCGCAGAATATGACTGCGCACCTGGCCTCCCGCAACCCGGCCCGTACCGGTGACGCAATGCCTCAGCGAAGTCCGCAGCAGCGGGCCTTGTGGGCACGCGTTGGAGGGCGAATCCTGCTGGCCAGCAGGACCTGCGTGCAGGCGGTGAGCCGTCCCCCCGTCTCCGGCCTCTGGCTCGTGGCTCAGCGGCGCGGGCGCGCCTGGGGAGCTTCGCCCTCCAGAAGTCCAGACTCGACTGAGGCATTGCACGGCGGCCAGACGCGGCCGCAGTCAGCCGTACGGCTGCCCGTCAGAGCGTCCTCCTCACCCTTTCACGCTCTCACGCTTTCACGTTACCCTCGGCCACCGCCCGGCCCGGCCGGCGCTCCCGCGCCTCTGGCCGCCGCCTGGCATGCCCGCATTCCGACGCTACAGTTCGGGGCCTGATCCGGCCGCTCTGCCGCTGCCTGGGATAAGCATGCGACTGCTCCTCTGTATACTAACAACGGTGGGGATGGCCGGTGTGGCCGGCGCCGTGCTGCGCTGGTGGCAGACGGCCCCGCCCATCGTGGCGGTTTCCCGACGCGAGCCGGCGCCGGCGGCGGCAGCGCCGCCAGTGGCCCTCAACCCGACGGATCACTGCAACCGCCTCGTCACCCAGTTCACCCGCCTGCTGCCGACGCCGGAACCCACGGCGGCCGCGCTGGCCAGCGTGGGCTGGCCGGGGTTCCGGGGGCCCGAGCGCAACGCCATCGCCAGCGACCCGACGCCGCTGGCCGAGGCCTGGCCTGCCGGCGGCCCGCCGGTCCTGTGGACGGCCGCGGTGGGCGATGGCCATGCCGGCCCCGCCATCTTCCAGGACGGCCTCTACCTCCTCGACTATGACGAGGATGCCAAGACCGACGTCCTGCGCTGCCTGGCCCTGGCCGACGGCCGCGAGCTCTGGCGCCGCAGCTACCCGGTGCTGACCAAGCGTAACCACGGCATGTCGCGCACGGTGCCGGCGGTGACGGACGACTGCATCGTCACCATCGGACCGCAGTGCCAGGTGATGTGCGTCGAACGCACCACCGGCGACTACCGCTGGGGCCTGGACCTGGCCCTGGACTACGGCACCACGGTGCCGCTGTGGTACACGGCCCAATGCCCACTGCTCGATCAGGGCCTCGCCATCATCGCGCCGTGCGGCCGAGATCTGCTGCTCGCTCTGGACTGCCGCAGCGGCGAGGTCGTCTGGCGCACCCCCAACCCCGATGGCTGGCTGATGTCGCACTCCTCGATCGTAACCATGCGCTTCGGCGCCCAGCGTGCCTTCGTCTACGCGGCCCTCGGCGGCATGGTAGCCGTCCAGGCTGACGGTCCCGAGCGCGGGCGAGTCCTGTGGTCGTCGACGGCCTGGGACAAGAAGATCGTCGCCCCCTGCCCCGTGCAACTGGACGACGCCCGTATCCTGATGACCTCGGGCCACGGCGTGGGCAGCGCCATCCTCACGCTGACGCAGAGTGGCGGCACCTGGACCGTGAGCGGGAATGAAGCCATCGCCAAGACGCTCTGTGCCTCCGAACAGCAGACCCCCATCTGGCTGCAGGGACTGCTCTACACGGTCCTGCCCAAGGACGCCGGCGAACACCGCGAGGAACTGGCCTGCTTCGATCCCGCCGGAGCGGGACACCTCCTCTGGACCTCCGGCAAGGAACTGCGCTTCGGGCTGGGGCCCTATCTGGCGGCCGACGGCAAGGTCTACCTCCTCGACGACCGCGGCACGCTGACCATGGGCCGCGCCTCGCGCGAGGGGTTCCGGGTGCTGGGGCAGACTCAGGCCCTTCCCGACGCCCGCGATGCCTGGGGCCCGCCAGCCCTGGTCCGGGGAAGACTACTGCTCCGTGACGCCACCCGCCTCGTCTGTCTGGACGTGGCGCGCCAGAAGGAGAACTGATAATGGCCGATACCCCTGCCGCACCGCACCGCCGCCGCTCCTCCCTCGACCTCATGGTGGTCCTGCTGCTGGTCGCCGGACTGACCGCCGTAACCATGCTGGCCGGACGAGCGCGCCGCAAAGCGGGCCCGGACGCGCCGGCCGCAATCGCCGCCCCCAGCGAGGAGCAACGCCTGGTCCTGCCGGAACAGATAGGCTACAGCGAAGTCGCCCCGGTTCCCTTCCAGGAGAAGGTCCGCGCGGTGGCAGCCGGACCCGATGACCACCTCTTCGCCTCGGTCGGCTTCTTCATCGTCGACCTCAGTCCGGACGGCAAAGAGCAGCGCCGCTTCGAACTCCAGGCGGCGGTGAACTGCCTGGCCGCCAAGGACGGTAAGCTCTACCTGGGTTACGCCGACCACATCGAGGTCCTCACCCTCGCCGATGGCAAGCGTACGCCCTGGCCCAGCCTCGGGACGGATGCCATGCTGACGTCCGTCGCCGTCGGCGACGGTGTGATCTTCGCTGGCGATGCCGGCCGGCGCCGTTTCGTACGCTGGAAGGTGGATGGCACTCTGCTCGGCGAGATCACCCCGCCGCCGCCCCCGAACAAGGCAGTCGCGGCGAGCGTGCCAAGTACCTACTTCGACGTGACCGCTGCCGCCGATGGGACCTTCTGGGCCACCGAACCCGGCCTCTTCGGCCTGGCGCACTTCGCCGCCGACGGCGCCGCCATCGGGCGCTTCGGCAAGGCCTCGCCAGCCATCGAGGACTTCGGGGGCTGCTGCAACCCGGCGCAGGTCGCCAGCGCCCCCGGCGGCCTGCTGGTGACCGTCGAGAAGAAGCCGGACCTGGTCAAGACCTATCGTGGCGATGGTACCTTTGCGCAGGTGGTCGCCGGCCCCAAAGCCTTCCAGCCGAAAACCTTTGTCGCGGACGTGGCCGCCGACTCGCGGGGCCGCATTGTGATGGTCGACCCAAAGGCGAAGTCCCTGCGCATCTTCGAACCGAAAGCCGGGGTGCCATGACGGACAGCGGCCCCTCCATGACGCGCCGCGAGTGCTGCCGCGCCGGCCTGCGCCTGCTCGGGCTGGCCGGGCTTCTGGCCGGCGGCTTCAGCCTGGTCCACGGCCGTGGCGAGGGGGCGGCGCGGGGCTTGCCCTGCAGCAACGCTGCCGGCTGTCCGCGCTGCCCGCTGCGGCGCGCCTGCCCGGCCAACCGCGGCAGCACGCCGGTGGCCGCCCAGGCGGAGGGTCGACAATGAGCCACGGAGGCCAACCGGAAAGCCCGCCGCGGCGGACCTTCCTGCGTCACTGCCTGGGCGGTGTGGCGGGAGCCCTGGTCTGCGGCAGCGGCGTCGCGGCGTTGCGGGGCGGGGTACGGAGTTCCTCATTCCGCTGGCAGATCGACCCCGCGCTCTGCGTGCAGTGCGGTACGTGCGCCACGGCCTGTGTCATGCCGATCTCGGCGGTGCGCTGCACCCACAACTTCGCCATGTGCGGCTACTGCAACCTCTGCTTCGGCTACTTCGAGGGCCAGGCACCGCGGCTCAATGCCGGCGGTGAGAACCAGCTCTGCCCCACCGGGGCCTTGCGCCGGCGCTACGTTGAAGACCCCTATTTCGAGTACACTGTCGACGAGGAGCTCTGCCTGGGCTGCGGGCGTTGCGTCAAGGGCTGCACCGCCTTCGGCAACGGCTCGCTCTACCTCCAGGTACGTCACGACCGCTGCCTCAACTGCACGGACTGCGCCATCGCGCGCGCTTGCCCCGTAGCCGCTTTCCGCCGCGTGCCGGCCGCCCAGCCCTACCTGCCCAAAGGCGCGGAGGATGGGCGCACATGAAGGGGCGTTACCCACGTTGCGCGTTTGGCGCCGTACTGCTCTGGACGGCGCTGGCCGGGGCTGCCGAGCGCTTTCCACGGCCTGATCTCAGCGCGGCCTACCGCACCCCGACAGCCGTTTATCCAGGGCTCGCCTCGCCCTGGCTCGAGTGGCTGGACATGGGCCTGCTGGCGCTGGCCCTGGCCGTCGCCGCGTGGCTGGCCTTGCGGCGACGTTCCCGCTCCGGCCTGGTCATCCTCTCCCTGCTCTGCCTGGGCTACTTCGGATTCTGGCGTGCGGGCTGCCTGTGCCCGGTGGGCTCACCCCAACTGGTCGCCGAGGGCCTCGCCACCGGCCTGGCGCTGCCGCTCTCCGCCGTGGTCTTCTTCATCCTGCCGCTGCTGGCCGCCCTGCTCTTTGGCCGCGTCTTCTGCGCGGCCGTCTGCCCCCTTGGCGCCCTGCAGGACCTGGTCGCCGTACGACCACTGCGCCTGTCCGCCAGCCTCAACGCGGGCCTGCAGATGCTCCCGGTGATCGTGCTGGCGCTGACCGTGCTGCTGGCGGCCACACAGACCACCTACCTCGCCTGTCGCTTCGATCCCCTGGTACCCTTGTTGCGCCGCACCGGGACGACCGTCGAGGTGCTGACCGGTGCCGCCGTCCTGCTGCTGGGCATCGTCGTGGCGCGGCCCGTCTGCCGCTTTCTGTGCCCCTACGGCGTGCTCCTCCGCGGCCTCTCGCGCCTCTCATGGCGGCGGGTAACCATCACCCCGACGACCTGCGTGTCGTGCCGCCTGTGTGCCGATAGCTGCCCGTTCGACGCCATCACCGGTCCCACCCCGGAGCCCCCCGCCGAACCCCTGCGCCACGGCACGCGCCGGCTGGCCTGGCTCTGCCTGCTCGCCCCCCTGCTGATCGCGGGGTTCGCCGGGCTCTTCGCCCGCCTCGGGCCAGGTCTGGCCCGTCTGCACGCCGACGTCCGCCTGTCGGAGCACTTCACGCTGGAGCAGGCAGGCAGTGCCGAGCCCACCGTCGCAAGCCTCGCCTTTCGCTCAGGAACCCGCACCCTCGACGAGCTGCACGCCGCCACCCAACAGCGCCGGGCGGCGCTGCGCCGGGGTGGCCTCTGGGCCGGGGCCTTCGTGGGCCTGGTGCTGGCCTGCCGCCTGATCGGCGCCTCGCGGCGCCGCCGCCGTACCGACTTCGAGCCCGATTCCGGCCGCTGCCTGAGCTGCGGCCGCTGCTTCCGCTACTGCCCGCAAGAACAGATACGCCTGCACCCTCTCCCGGAGCCGTGAATGCCGAACCGAGCCCCCACCCCTGGTCCCTGGCAGGAGACCGCCAGGCAACTCCTGGTCTGCCTGCTCGCCGTCTGCCTGCTCACGGGCTTCTTCACCGCCGTCGAGATCGCCGCCCGCCGGGCGGTGGTGCAGGAACTCGACCCGCTGAACCAGATCGCGTTGATCGAACTCAAGCAGGCCGCCGCCCGCCATGCGCAGGATGACGCTCTCAAGAGCGCCTTCCGGCAGGTGGACGAGCAGGCGCGTTCCAGCTTCTACCGGGCGCGCGCCATGCAGCAGCGCGGCGCCGCCATCCTGGCCGGCGCGGTGGTCATGGCGCTCGTCGCCAGCCATCTGTTGCTGCGCCTCTCCCGCCGGCCGCCCAGGCCCGGCCAAGTTCCCAGCGAGGCCGACCCCACCGGCGTGCTGGTGCGGCGCGGACTCCTGGCCGCGGCCATTACCGCCGGCGTCTTCGTGCTGCTGCTGTCGCGCCGCGCCGCCACCACCGTCGGCGACGACGCCAAGGCCCCCGGGAAGGACGTCGCCCTCGCGGCCGCGGAGCCGGCCTTCGATGCCGACCCGACGCAGTGGCCTGCCTTCCGCGGGACTGGCGGCCTCGGCAGCACCACCGGCGAGGCGCCCACGGACTGGGATGGTCCCAGTAGCCGCAACATCCTCTGGAAGCAGAAGCTGCCCCGGCCAGGCTTCAGCAGTCCGATTGTCTGGAATGACCGCATCTTCATCACCGGTGCCGACGATCAGGCCCGCGAACTCTACGGCCTCGATGCCAAGGATGGCAAGCTGCTGTGGACCGCGCCGACGACCGACATCGTGGGCTCGCCGGCGAAGCTTCCCGAGGTTGGCCAGGACACCGGCTTCGCCGCCGCCACGCCCGTGACCGATGGTCGGCGCGTCGCCGCCATCTTCGCCACCGGCGATCTGCTGGTGGTCGACCGCGACGGGCGCCGGCTCTGGGCCAGCAACCTTGGGGTGCCCAGCAACCCTTACGGCCACGCGTCGTCGCTGCAGCTCCACCGTGGCCGGGTGCTGGTGCAGTACGACCATTTTGGCAAGGCCCGCCTGCTCGGGCTGGATGCCGTCTCGGGGAAGCTCCTCTGGGAACAGACCCGGGAGGTGCGCGCCTCCTGGGCCTCGCCGATCCTGGTCCGCGACGCCCAGAGCGTCGTCGCCGTACTCAATGCCGAGCCCTTCGCCGAGGCCTTCGATGCCGAGACCGGCGCGAAGCTCTGGTCCTGCAAGTGCATGGGCGGCGAGGTGGGCCCGTCGCCCGCCTACAGTAACGGACTCGCCTTTGTGACCACCGACTATGTCACGCTGGCCGCGATCCGACTCAGCGGTCCGCAGGCGGGGACCGTCGCCTGGGAGGTCGGAGAGGAGCTCCCCGATGTCGCCAGCCCTCTGGCCGTGCAGGGCCTCCTCTTCGTCGCCACCAGCTCCGGGATCATCAGTTGCTACGATGCGGCCACCGGCAAGCTGCACTGGCGCCAGGAGACGGACGAGGGGTACTACTCCTCCCCAGTGGCTGCGGCCGGCCGCATCTACCTGGCCGACCGCAAAGGCAAGACGCGCATTTTCCAGGCCGCACCGGTCTATACACCGGTGGCCGAATGCGCCCTGGGTGAAGCCGTGGTCGGCACGCCCGCCATCGCCGGCGGGAGACTGTACCTGCGCGGCGTCGACCATCTCTTCTGCATCGGCACCAAGTAGGGCCTCAGGGCAGGTCGAGTCGAACCGGCTCGTGACTTTCCTTCATGGCCAGCACTTCCAAGCCGGTGGCCCTGAACTTGATGACGCCCAGCGCCGGGTCGGTAGGGCCACGGTAGTAGGTCTTCATCGCCGGCACCGCGTCAAACAGCCACTGCCGTGCCGCCTGGCCCGTTTCCGCCGCGGCCGTACCCGACACCGTGGCGACGTCCCACGTGGTCTGGTCCGTGAAGACCAACTGCGCATTCGGATTCGCCGCGATCTGCGTCATCTTGCGGGAGGCCTTGCCGCAGGCCAGGTAGAACGTCCAGGGGGTCGTGGGGTCCTCAACCAGCGCCCCCATCCAGCGGCAGTGCGGCTTACCCTCGCCATCGACCGTGGCCAGCACATGCATGTTGTGCTGCCCGGCCATGATCCCACGCACACGCTCGATAGTCGCCGACATGGTATTCACCTCCACGGTCCCCGGCTGGGGCCGAAGGGCGCTGCCACGCTGGAGACCGTCATTAGGATACCGCGCCGCCGGCCGTGATGCAACGGCGGAGGTGCATTGCCGGTAAGGCCTCATATCCCGCCCCGGTTGGCCTGCGCCCCCATCCCTAGACAGGGCGACTCGGGGCGCTGCCGGTAGTCACCGTTGGCCGCATCGACAAATAGTGGCTCGGCGACCCGGCTGTGCCCATCCTGGCCAGCCTCCGTCTGATAGTGGCTGAACTCCGACAAGAGGTAGGACCGGCGACCGCCCCAGTCGATCAGCCCGCCCCCGGCCGTCCGCCATGCCGCGATCGCCTCGGCCCAGCTCTTCACCCCCTGGCCCAGATGGATCAGCGGCCTGCCCGTCGTCTGCCAGTAAGCGTTATGGTCGAGGACCAGCCGCCGATCATCGCTGGGGTCGAGAATCAGGCACGTTGCCGCGCCAGAGCTCTCGCAGAAGAGGTTGTGGCGAACATAGACCTGCCCAGGCTGGGTGTGCGGGTCAATCATCCAGACCCACACGTGGTAACCTACCGGCTGCGGGTAAGGATCTGACGGGCGCGGCGGAGTCTCCCCTTGCCTGGCAAAGCCGCCGCCGCCGTTGATGCAGGTGTTGTGCTCGAAATAGACCTCGCGCGAAGGCTCGCGGCACTCGTAGGCCGTCAGGCCGCAGTCGGTGAAGAGGTTATGGCGGAAATGGAGCCGCTCCGGGATATGGCGCGTTTCCCCGCCCTGGTGCGTCACCCCGGAGTCATAGATATTGTCGAAGACACAGCCCTCGACCAAGATGTCGCTGGCGCCGTCCCAGAACTCGATCGCATTGCCAAAACGGATACGGCGTTCCCGGTGCCAGACGGCGCCGCCGATGAAGCGGAAGTCGCAGTTGCGGATGACGATCTGCCGGGCCTGCGACTCCTGGTAGCCGTGGACGCCCGAGTTCCGAAAGCTGAGGCCATCGAGGACGACGTACTGCTGGCCGCCGACAAGCCTCCGTTGGCCCCACAGTACACACTCGATGCCGGTGTAGGCCCGGCCGGGGTTGGTCGGCGAGTAGAGGTAGAGGAGGTCACCTCCCTGCTGCCTGCCCAGGCCCGTATAGTGCCACTCCCCCGGCTGGCGCAGGTCCTCGATCTGCCAGCGCAGAACGCCGCAGCTCTGACCGTCGTTGAAGACCAGGTTGCAGACCTCACTCGGCACCGTCCCCGCGTAACGCCAGACCGACGGTCGCTCCTCGACCCATTGGTCCGCGGCACCCACCGCCACGGACCCCAGAAAGGCCGGCTTCGCACCCTCGCCGTAGGCGCCGTAGACGATAGGCGCCCCCTCGGCGCCGTTGCGCGTGTGCAGCACATCGCGGATGACGCGGCCGCGTCTGAACAGGACCGTGTCACCACCGCCGAACTCGCGGCCGGCGTACGTCTTGAGCGGCCGGGAAGGGGTCAGGCCGTCGTTCGCGTCGTCGCCCCCGTCCGGGTCGATGTGGTAGGTCTGTCCCTGCCTGGCCGGCGGCGACGCAGCGACCGTGCGGTAACCCATGCCAATGCCCCCCCACGCGGCCGCGGCCCCCATCCCCTGAACGAACTGCCGTCGGCTCAGATGCTGCTTCATGGCCACGCCCCCAACGTTCCGACTCGATGGCACAGCCGCCCAGGAGATGGACGAGTCCCCGCGGACGAACGGCCTGCTGCCCGGCCACTCACGCGGAGCGCCCTCGCTCGCGCCCACGCGGCCGCTCGCGGTAGCGCCAGTCGAGCCCCTGCGCGTCGAGCCAGTGCTCGAACTCCTCAGCGGTGCTGAAACGGACGCGGTGCAGGGGCCCATGGAACTCGCAGGAGCCGGCCGCCTGGCCGTGCGCGCGGCAGAGCCGCGGCCGCGTGGCGTAACACCGGCACCGGCCCGCCTCGTCCAGTTCGCGACACGGACTCTCGAAGGCCAGAAACCAGGCCCCATCGGCATCCAGAAAGACGCTGACGGCCCGATGCAGGAGGTACCAGCGGATATCGTCGTAGTCGCGTTTACAGCGCGGCCGATCGATCTCGGTCGCCAGGTAGCGGCAGCAGAGCGCCGGGCAGTCCGCGCACGGCGGGCCGGCGGCGGGAGCTTTCGGCGGCGGCTTAGGGGTCATCGGGTCACCGGCGAGTGCGTGTGCGAGCACGGCCTCCAGCCAAACCGTCGACGCGAGTCGGCTTCAGGGCTTCGCCTTGGCCGTGGCAGCGATCTCAGCCTGGACGGCCGCCAGCAGTTGCGGTTCGGTCCAGTCGCCGTCCATACCGCGGACGAACATCACCTTCTCGCTCTTACCGTCGATCGTCAGGTCCATCGCGTTCTTGCCGTTGATGGTGATGCCGGCGCAGGACAGCCCCGCCTGGTCGCGGATCTCGATGCCTTCCTTCGTGCTCCAGTCGACGATCTGGACGGAAACCTGTTCAGGGAACTTCTGCAACAGGCTCTTGACGGCCGCCAGGGTCTCCTCGTGGCGCCCGGGGTAGAAGGCGACCACCTTCACGGGAGCATTCTCGGGACCACCCTTGAAATTGCACAGGGCCGTCGTGCCGGCCGAGCCGTGCGTCGGCAGCGCCGCCTTCGCCGTGGGCGGGCCGCCTTTGCCGCAACCGCTCAGGGCCAACGTCCCCACCAATGCCCACATCCCGAATGCTGTCGCGCTGCGCTTCATGGGGCCCCCTTTGCCGCACCCGCCTGTTCGAGGCAGGGCATATCATACTTCGCCAGGATCTGCAGACCTTGACTGGAGAACATGAGCTGAACAAACTCGTCCGCCAGGGCCCGTTGCGCGCTGGTCGCCATGACCGCAATCGTGGCGTAGGCGGGGCCGTAGAACTCAGCCGGGACGCTGCCGATAACCCGAACCCGCGAGTACTCAATCTTGTCGGGCGCCGTCTTCAGGGGACACGAGCGGTAGGCAAAGCTGGCATCGGCCTTCTCACCGGCAACGTGCTTGTAGGTCTGACTGGCGTCGCCGGTGATGACGACCTTCGCCTGAATGCGCTCCCAGAGGCCAGCCTTCTTGAGGGCCTCGACGGTGAAATGACCAATCGAGGTCTTCTCCGGATCGGCGACTGCCACCACCTTGACCTCGGCTTTGTCCAGGTCGGCCATGGAGGTCACTCCGGCCCGGTTGGCACGCGGCACGAACAGGCACAGGTCGAGTTGGGTGAACGGGTGCAGGTCAGCCGGCTTGATCAGGCCGGCGCTGACCAGTCGGGCCAGCTCATGGCCGCCGGGAGACGCCACCAGATCCGGGCGCTCGCCGCTGTCCACGACACGCTCCGTCAGGATGTGCGCATTGTCGAGCAGCAGGTTCACGTCCACCCCGGGATGGGACTTCTCGAAGAGGGCCTCCAACTCGATGAACGGCATCTCCATGCCGCAGGGGGCATAGAACGTCAGCACCGTAGGGCCCGTCTCCGCCTTCCGGCAGCCCCCGCCGATAAGGAGCGCCGCGGCCGCCACGAGCTGGGTTACTTTCCGAAGGCGCAACTGCATATGTAGGTCCCCCATTCCGAGCCGAAGAACACCCCGGCGAGCGTCGCCATGAGCGTCAGGCTAATCACGTACACTGCCAGCCGTTTCCAGCCGATCTCGCGCCAGACGATGATCATGCCGGGCAGGCTCAGTCCAGGCGCCGTGAGCAGCAGCGCCATGGCCGGCCCGACGCCCATCCCCATGACCTTCAGCATGGCTTTCGCGAAAGCGACCTCGGTCAGGATCGGGAAGTACATCAGGGCCCCGAACACAGCCGCGGCAAGCGTCGCTCCGAAGCCGTTGTTGCCGCTCATCCAGCGGGTGACGGTCAGGGGCGTATAGAGGGCAAGCAGGCCGATGATCAGGACGGCCGGCAGGAGGATCGGCACCACCAGCCGCACCAACTGCCAGGTCTCCTTGAGCCAGGACAGCGCATTGTCGCGCCCCAGACAGGTCGCCGACACCAGGATAATGGCCAGCGCCGCGGGCAACGTGGTCAGCAGGCGCCAGCCCAACGGCAGGGTGAAGGCCCCGACCACGAGCAGGTAGAGCAGCAGCCCCACCAGCACCGCGGTCACCCGCGGGCTCGGACCGAGGGAGAGGGTCGGCAGCGGGGCGCTGGTCGGCCGGTCCTTGGGCACGTCACCGAAAACGCGGGCCATGATCACCCCAACGACCACCGCGAGCACCCCCACGGCCAACGTCCTGAACACGCCCATGGGCACGCCGATCACCTGGCAGGTGAAGATGATCGCCACCGGGTTGACCGCCGGACCAGCGAAGAGGAAAGCGAACGCTGGACCGGTCCCCGCACCCCGCCGCCAGATCCCCGCAAACAGAGGTACGACATTGCAGGAGCACAGAGACAGCACCATGCCGGAGCCGATCGCGGCGCCGTAGGCCTTGAGTCGCGGCGCACCGGGACCGAGCAGATTCATCACGGTCTGGCTCGGCACAAACGCCGTGATCGCGGCCCCCAGCAGGAAGGCAGGCAGCATCACGGTCAGAATCCCCCAGGTGAGGATGCAGCAGTGGAAGATGTCGAGGATGCCGTTGAGGGTCGCTGATTTCAGCCCGAAATCAACAACGTGCATCGCCCCGGCGGCTGCGGCTGCACCCGGCGGCAGGGGCTTCTCCTGGAGCTCGCAGGCGCGACCCGACGCCGTGACGGTGAGTTCCTGGACCGGAATCGTCCCCGCTTCGAAGCTCGCTTCGAGCAGGTAGCTCCCATCCTCGCGCAAGGGGGCCGTGACCGGCTTGAGCCGGTCTTCGTGTCCCGGCCAGCGCAGCTCGACCGTGCCCTCGGTCACCGGGCGACTACTGCCGGCTTTGACGACGCTGCCGCGAACCGCCAGACTCTGCCGCTCGGCCGCCTGAGCGCCCAGGCAGAGAACCATGACCAGGAGAAAGCTGAGGAGGATGCGCACGCTCAGAAGCCTGCCTTCCTGCGCTCTTCAGCACGCGGCGCGCTGCAATCGTCAGGCGGTTCCGGCAGAACCAGGGCGCTGGCTGCTGTCGTCTTGAGCTGGAAGCACAGGACGCGGTACAGATCCAGCGGATCCATGGGGCCCTCGAGCAGGATCTTGCCAGCCTCGGCACCGAGGTCGAACTGGGTGGTTCCCTGCACCAGCACCGCGGCACACTTGATGCCCTTGGCAGCCATCAGCGCCCGACCCTCGGGGCTCTTCATGTCAAGGATGCGGAGCCGGAACACCGTGGGGTTCTGCGCGGTGATCTGCGCGAGGTAGACGCCGAGGGCGTCCTGGCAACCGTTGTTGACCGGCAGAATGGCCTCAACGGCAATCGGAGCGCCCGCGTCGCCCATGGTCTTGCCGACATACGCCGCCAGACGCGAACTGCCGTCCGCCGAGCCGCTGCGGCCGCACGAGACCAGGCCAATCAGCAGACCCAAGGCCACGCTCACGGCCGCGGCCCGACAACCAACACTGCGCTGTTGTGGAGTGCACATCATGCCACCCTGTGACCCCTTCGCCGACGGACACTAGCTCACCAGCAGGCCAAAGGTAAGACGTGCGGCGTACTTCGCGAGGTCGGTGCCGGCGCTCCGGCGCCCTTTTCACAGGTTCTTCACGGTCGCTTCAGAAGCTGTGCTGAAATCGGGGGCGGGGGCGGAATCGGTACCAGAGTCGAGCCTGGCTGGACGACGCAAACGCGCTCGGAGGCGCACGAGAGGCGCCCGGCCCCGGGCGCGCGGTGGAGGCCCACCGCATCCCCACCGGTCGGAACCGTACCGCCGCGTGCCCCCACGCGGTCGCGGGTGAGGGCACCCGCGCGTACTGACCTCCTGCGGTGGCGG
>CAILUI010000189.1 GCA_903837355.1 uncultured Victivallales bacterium | reverse complement strand
TGGTCACCGGCACGGTGAAAGCGTGAGAGCGTGATTGCGTGAGGGTTACGGCGCGTGTGCCGGCCGTCTGCCACGAATCCACGCTTTCACGTTCTCACGCGCTCACCCGTAGCGGGAACCGCGATCTTGGAACAGCCCTGTGCCAGGGGGGCGCAAGTCAGCTTATGGTGCGCGCACCATAAACTGCCATGCGCCCCCACCAGGGCTGCTCCAAGATCGGTGGCAGAGCGTCACTGCGGCGGCGGCTTGAGGACGACGGGGTAGGTCTTGCCGGCGACCTCAATGCTGGCCAGCAGCGTCCCCCCGGCGCCCGGCACCGGAACCGCGACGGGGCCGAAGGCACGGAAGGCCTCCACGGTCGCCCCGGCACGGAAGCTGCCCCGCTGGGCGCGGCGCACGGCAACCAGGGCGGCGGCAGGCAGGCGGACCCCACCCACCTCAAGCGCGTGGTAGGCCAGCAGGCCCGGTCCGGCGATGTGGAAACCGAGGGGCGCCAGGGTCAGGCCGGGCTCCGGACTCCAGGCCTCGGCGCCGTCGGTATTGACGGTGACCACGGTCGGGCCGCCCGGCGAAGCGAAGACCGTGCGTTCGTGGAACAGGTTCCGGTCCGGGAAGGCGTGAGCGCTCATCGGGGCGTGGAAAACGAGGTCGCCCAACCAGACGCTCAGACGCGAGACCGCGGCAATCAACCGGACCTTGTCGAGACTCGACCACCCCCCGCACGGGGTGGTGCTGGCGGCGATGTAGGAGCCCAGAATCGAGAGGGTCAGGTCATCGCTGTAGAAGGACGGCGGCAGCGCCCCGGCGCGCAAGGTCTTGAGGTAGATCCGCAGGTAGCGCACGAGCGGGTCGGTCGTGTCCATGGGCGTGTTGACATGGGTGGTCGATTCGCGCACGGCCAGGAGCACATCGTGGTAGACCAGTTCCCAGATCGGCACGATCTCGCCGTCGAGGGCATCCTGGCTCCAACCGCCATTGCCCTGGTGGCGGTAGCCTTCCTCGGCCATGAAGGCGGCATCGAGGTCGGCGATGGCCCAGTCCATGATCGACTCGGCGAAGGTGAGCTCGGCGAATTCCCGGCGCGCGGTGCGGAACAGGTCGCAGCGACCGCTGAGATCCTCCGCCTTGGAATAAGGTGGCGTGCGCGAGTGGTCCTCGAGGGGGATGACGGACGTGGTCACGTCGAACAGATACCCGTGCAGGTCCGGGTAGCGGCGCGCCACGTCGGGCAGGTTGCGCCGGGCGAAGTGTGCCTGCGCGGCGCCACTGGTGATGTAGTACTGCTGCTCGCGATAGGTGCCGCCGGCGATGGGCTTGCCATCGCTGCCCCGTGCGACCCATTTCTCGTCATAGGAGGGCGCTCGGGTGGAGATGATGCCCACGTCGTCGTGCGGGGCGCAGAGGTAGCCCGCGGCGTCGATCGCGGCCGTGAGGCGGCGCATCCCGTCGTCGCCACCGCATTTCGGGTTGGCCGGCAGAATGTCGGGGTACTCGGAGTCGTAGCCGAGACGGTTCCAGCCACCGATGTGGAAGAGGGCGCGCTCGATGCCGGCAGCGCGCAGGCCGTCGAGCCGTCCCGCGAGGGTGTCGAAGGGGGTCACTTCGCCGCCGTAGTCGCACGGGACGTGCGCAAAGAGGATGGCGCCGGCGACGCGGTCCGGGCGGCAGGCGCGCCGCCGCGAAGCCAGCGTCTCCCATTCGGGCCGCTTCTGCATCCAGGCGCGGTAGTGGTGCGCCACCGCCACATAGTCACCCTCCAGGAAGGCGAAGGTCACCGTCTGGCGCCGCTGACGCGACGTCGCCTGGCGCTCGTCCCAACTCGGCTCGCCGAGCAGATCGTAGCCGGCGCGGCCGGCCTCGCGCCAGACGTCCACGCCCCGGTACAGGGAGTCTTCGACGATGGCAATGTAGGAGCGCTCGCCTTGCGCCGTCGGCTGCGTGGCGCCGAAGAAGCGCATGCACCAGGGGCGCTCCCAGAGATGCCGCGCCACCCGCAGATCCGCCCCTTGGGCGGGCACCAGCAGCCCCAGCCATTGCGGGAAGACGAGACGGGCGTCGGGGCCCGAAACCGCGGGCGCAAAGGGGAAACGTACGGTCGCGATCCGGGCGACGTCGGCGCCCGCGAACTCGAGGTCACAGCGCAGACGCTGGTGCTTCTCGACCGCGTAGGTCAGGCGACAGTCCACCGCCAGTTCGGGCAGGTGACCGGTGCCTTCGATCTCGTGGGCATTCACCCGGCGCCACTGCAGCGGCACCAGACGGCGGCCGGCCGTGGCGTCGCTGCCGCCGAGGACATAGATGGCGCCGTCGGTCGTGCTCAGATGCGCGACGCCGGCCAGGCCGGCGCCCTGCATCGGCCAGGCGGCAACGCCATGCTGAACGACGATCCGGCACGGCCCGGGGTCCAGAACGAACTGCAGTCCGTCGCGCGCAATGGAAAGCGACGTAGCCGATTCCGGGGTCATGGGGGATGGCTCCTGGGGTCCACGGGGTGTCCGGTCGGCGGCAGCGGCCAGGGCGGCAAGGCAGACGTAGCCGACCATCTGAAAAAGGGTTCGAGGCGCGGTCGTCATGGTCGTCCCCCCTGCCGGCGTCGGCGCTGTCACGACTCCGCAATCAGCAGCGCGGCATAGGCTTCAAGCCTGGGTACCCGCAGCAGCAACCGGCCCTTTTCCTCCCGGTGGGTGACCTCGGCGTGGCGGGCGCTGACGGCGGGGTTAGGGAACGGGATGGGCAGGGAGATCTCGATGTCGTGAACGGGGACGATCTCGCTGATCTCCCGCGTGTCGGTGGGCAGGCTCCACGGCACGGTGCGGTTGGCGAGATGGATGATGAGCCGACGGGGGGCCTCCTGGCGCCAGACCGTGACCTCGACGGTCCGCGGCGCCCGGACCACGAGCGGGCGCGCCGGCAGCAGCCGGTCGACCTGCTCGACCAACAGCCTGCCGATATGCAGGTCGCCATGCAGTTCGTAGAAGCGCCCGATGTCGAAGGCGACGTAGAGGCAGCGCCCGCGGCCGTAGGTGTTGGACACCACGACCGGCGTGCCGGGGCGGTCCAGCGGCAACGGGTCCTTCATGGCGCAGACCGAACCGGCGGGGTCGACCTCGAGGCTGCCAGCGAGGACGGTTCCCGTCGCGGCGATCTCCTGCAGGACCCCGGAGGCGGGTATGGGTTCGGCCGGGCGCTGGATGGCGAAGTGGCCTTCCCGCGCCCCTCGGCGGGCGATCCCGAGGACGTCGCCGAGGGCGAAGTCGGCATGGCGGGCGCCCCGGTTATCCCCCAGTGAGGTCTCAGCCGTGGCCAGCAGTCGGCCGCCGGTCCGTACATACTCTCGCACCGCCGTGCAGAAGGCCTCGCCCAGGTGCGCCGTGTTCGGGAGGATCACGAGGTCGTAGCGCGCGAGGTGGTCCGCACTCGCCACGTTCTCGGCCGTGACGATATCGAAGGGCAGGTGCTCTTCAATGAGCATTCGGGCCCAGCCGTTGAGTTCCTGCGACCAGCGCGGCTCAGAGATGCTGCGGGCGCCGTCGAAGTACTTCCGCGTGGCCCAGGAAAACACCAGGGCGATGCGGGACGCCGACACCGCCCCCGCATCGAGATCGGCGTCCTCCATGACCATGTCGAACGCGCCTTTGACGTTGGCGAGCAGGCTGGCAGCGCTGGTGGTATCCGGACGCGCGCCGATACCGCAGGGGCCGAAGGCTTTGACCCCGTTGGCCTTGCAGGCCGCGGTGTAGACCTGCCACTTGGCTGGCGCGATGGGCCAGTGGGAGTAGTGCGAGGAGGTGGACGTGCGCAGCATCCAGGAGGGCTTGCCGATGGCCTGCTGCCAGCGCACGTTGATGCTGGAGGTATTGAGGTCGGAGCCGGGAACCAGGAAGGCATCGAAGCACTCCGAGGTCCACACGTCCAGGGAGTCGAGCCAGGCCTCGCCGACGCCGCCGATGGCAGGCTGATAGAGCGGCGCGAAGGCATTGTGGGCCGCCACCACCCCATGCTCGCGCAGGACCGCCGACAGGTCGGCCATCAGCGCGGCACTGCGCTCGGCGACCCAGTCGATATAGGCCGGCCAATGCGCCCCGAGTGTCTGCAGGGTGATCTCGGAGGTGCCGCAGAGACGCTCCAGGTGCGGCCGACAGAACGGGCAGACACAGGGGGTGTTGTTGAAGAACATGTCGAGGTGGAAGGCATCGGGCCGGTAGCGCTCGACGATTTCGCGCGCCAGGGCCACGACCTGCTCCCGTTTCGGCGAGTTGGCGCAAGGCAGTTGCCAATGGCCGCCCGGCAGGTCCTGCACACGCCCTTCGGGCTGGCTGGGATCGGCCCACGCGACCAGCGGGCCGGCGGCGCGGACGCGGGCAGGATCGGCGCCGAGCGGGACGACGTTCCATTCCGGGTGCTTCGAGTCCAGCCAGTTAATGTAGAGCAGCACCCGCTTGCCCTGCTGGCGCAGGCGCGAGACCAGATCACCAACGTAGTCCCGGCCCTGCAGCCCGGGATGCTGCGGCCAGATCGCGCTCGGGTAGTA
>CAILUI010000188.1 GCA_903837355.1 uncultured Victivallales bacterium | reverse complement strand
GTCACCGGCACGGTGAAAGCGTGAGAGCGTGATTGCGTGAGGGTTACGGCGCGTGTGCCGGCCGTCTGCCACGCATCCACGCTTTCACGTTCTCACGCGCTCACCCGTAGCGGGAACCGCGATCTTGGAACAGCCCTGGCCGCCTGTCAGTAGGTCTTGACAGGCTAATAAAAGCGTGCTTTATTAACACCTAAAGAGCGGCGTGCAGGCGCGAGGGCACGCGGCCTCTACGGAGCTGACAGGCTGCGCCAGGAAGGGGTGCATGGTGGATACGGTTGACGCCTATGTGGTGCTGAACCAGGTGCCCGGGATAGGCCCGCTGCGGGTGGCGCAGTTGCTCAGCCTGTACGGCACTCCGGAAGCCATCCTCGCCGCGGCCGAGGCAGAACTGGCGCGCGTGCCTGGCATCGGCGGCAAGCTGGCCGCCGCCCTGGCCGGCTGGCGGCAGGTCTGCGACCCCGCTGCCGAGCGTCGGCTCGCCGACCGCGCCGGAGTGAGCATCGTAACCCGCGCCAGCCCGGACTACCCCGAGCTTCTGGCGCAGATCCATGACCCGCCTCTGTGCCTGTACGTCCGCGGTTCCGTCGAAGCGCTCCGCCGGTGCGCCCATGGCATCGCCGTGGTCGGCTCCCGGCACACCACCGCCTATGGCGTGCAGATGGCGGAGCACCTGGCCTTGGGGGCCGTCTACGCCGGCTGGCCGGTCGTCTCCGGCCTGGCCCGCGGTATCGATACGGTCGTGCACGAAGCGGTGCTGAAGGCCAACGGCTGTACCGTCGCCGTGCTCGGCAGCGGCCTGGGTGTCATCTACCCGCAGGAGAACGTCCCCCTCGCCCGGCGCATCGCCGAACAGGGCGGCGCCCTGGTCTCCGAATTTCCCATGCAGTTCCATCCCGACAAACGCACCTTCCCCATGCGTAACCGGATCATCTCCGGCCTCACTCTCGGTACCCTTGTCGTTGAAGCCGGCGCCACCTCCGGGTCGCTGATCACTGCCTCCCAGGCCGCCGACCAGGGCCGCCAGGTCTTCGCCGTCCCCGGGCGTGTCGATTCCCCGCAGTCCCGCGGCTGCCACGCCCTGATCAAAGACGGCGCCAAGCTGGTCGAGGCCTTCCAGGATATTGCCGAGGAGTTCGGCCGCCTGCCTGGTCTGCCGGCACCCGCCGCGCTCCCGGCACCCTCCGCCACCGCGGCCCAACCACAATCCCCCGTGGCCGTACTGGAATTATCCGCCCTTGAAGAGACATTACTGTCTTTCCTCGCCGCCTCGGAAACCGGCATCGACGAGCTGGTGCGAGCGGCCGGTGCCCCGGCGGCAGAAGTGCTCGGCGCGCTGTTGAGGCTCGAGATGCGCCACCTCGTTCGGCAACTGCCCGGACGCCGGGTGGCCCGGATCGGTCTTCAGGCAGTGCTCTGAAGCGGTTGAAGAACGGATATAGTGATGGCTACAGCCCTCGTGGTGGTGGAGTCCCCGGCCAAGGCCAGAACCATCGGCCGCTTTCTCGGTAAGGACATGCGTGTGCTGGCCTCCATGGGCCACGTGCGCGACCTGCCCGAGGCGTCCCTTGGTGTCGATGTCGCCGGCGGCTTCCAGCCGGTCTACGTGCTGACGCCCAACGGCAAGCGCGTTGCCGGCGACCTGCGTAAGGCCGCCGCCAAGGCCGCCGATATCTACCTCGCTACTGACCCCGATCGCGAGGGTGAAGCCATCGCCTGGCATCTCGCCGAGATGCTCAAGGAAGTAGCCGGCAAGGCCCGCTTCCACCGCGTTACCTTCCACGAGATCACCCGCCCCGCCATCGAGGCCTCCTTCGCCCACCCCGGGGTCGTCTCGGAACCCTTGGTTGCGGCACAGCAGGCCCGCCGTGTGCTCGATCGCCTGGTGGGCTACCAGGTCAGCCCTTTGCTCTGGCGCGATGTCCGTAAGGGCACCAGCGCCGGCCGCGTGCAGTCCGTCGCCCTGCGCCTGGTCTGCGAACGCGAACGCGAGATCCAGGCCTTCCAGCCCAAGGAGTACTGGAATCTCGATGCGCTCTTCGAGACGGTCGAAGCCAAGGCGCAACTCAAGACCCATCTCGCTCAGCTTGACGGCGCCAAGCCGGAGATCGCGGATGGTGCGGTCGCCGAGGCCCTCGCCCAGGAGATCGAAGCGGCGCGCTTCGCCGTCGCCGCGGTGACTTCCAAGCCTCGGCGGCAGAGCGCCCCGCCCCCCTTCATTACCAGCACGCTCCAACAGGCCGGCGGTTCGCTGCGTTTCTCCACCAAGCAGACCATGCAGGTTGCCCAGCAGTTGTACGAAGGCATCGAACTGGGCCCCGGGGGCCCGGTTGGTCTGATCACGTACATGCGTACCGACTCGGTGACCGTCTCGCAGGAAGCACAGACGCAGGCGCGCGAGTACATCGCGGCCACCTACGGCCCCGAGTACGTCCCCGCTACACCCAACCGTTTCCGCTCCCGCCAGACGGCTCAGGAAGCCCATGAAGCCATCCGACCCACGGACGTACAGCGCACCCCGGATCTCGCCGCGCCCTTCCTCAGCGCCCCCCAGTTGCGCCTCTATAGGCTGATCTGGAACCGCTTTGTCGCCAGCCAGATGGAGGCGGCCAGGCAGATGGACCACGCGGTCGATATCGAGGCTCTCGGCAGCCACCTCACGCACACCTATCTATTCCGCGCCAGTGCCCGCGAAACCCTCTTCCCGGGTTACCTGGTGGTCTATGATGTCAAGGAATCCGATGCCGAGGACGACGGCAATCTGCTGGTCGGCCGGCTGCCCAACCTCAGTGCCGGCAGCGCCTGCAACCTCCTCAAGCTGGACCGCGAACAGTGCTTTACCCAGCCGCCGCGGCGCTACTCCGAGGCCACCCTGGTCAAAGCCCTTGAACAGAATGGCGTCGGCCGCCCCTCGACCTACGCGGCCACCGTCAACACCATCCAGGACCGCGAGTATGTGCGTAAGGAGAAGGGCCAGCTTTTTGCCGTTGAGTTGGGGCTGAACGTCAACGACTACCTCGTTGGCCGTATGCCCGCCCTCTTCGACATTGGCTTTACCGCTGAGATGGAGGCCGAACTGGACCAGGTCGAGGAGGGACAGTTGAACTGGACCCAGATGCTGACCCGCTTCTATGAGCGCTTCCGCCTCTGGGTCAAGGTCGACGACACCCCCGCCATTCCCGCCGCTGCCCTCGCCGCGGAGTTCCTGCGGGCCTTCCCGGATGACCTGCCCTGGGAGGCGCCCACCCAGCGCGGTCGCCGCGTCTACGACGACCGCGAGTTCCATGCCTCGCTGTTGCGCCAGGTCGGCGACGAGCAGAAGACCCTGTCGGAGCGGCAGTGGAAGGCACTGCTGGCTCTCGCGGCCCGCTACGCCGCCCGCTGCCCGGCTCTGCTCGAGGCGGCCGACCGTCTGGGCGCGCGCGCTGCCATTGCTGCGACTCAGGCGACTCAGGAAGCCCGTGCGGCGACCCCGACCACTCCCCCCGATGAGATCGATACCCGGCTCGTGTCGGTCCTTGAGGCGGTCACCTGGGAGCCCGCCGTCAAACGCGGCGCCCGCACCTTCGACGACGCGCGTTTCTACGCCTCGCTCCGCCGCCATGTCGAGGGTGGAAAGCACCTGACCCCGGCGCAACTGCAGTCCCTCAAGCGCCTGGTCCTTAAGTACTCCGGACAGATCAGCGAGTTCCCCGCACTGGCTACCGAGCTCGGGATCGAAGCCGCGCCCCCGGCAGCCGCGTCCGGAGACGGCGTCGAGCAAGGCGCGCTCAAAGCAATCATCGATCTGCTGCCCCATATCCACGATTGGGACCCGCCCAAGCAGCAGGGGCGGCGTACCTTTGATGACAAGGAGTTCGCGGAATCCCTGTCGCGCCAGTTCACCCAGAAGGGCTCACTGTCCGAGCGCCAGCAGGCTGCCCTCAAGAAACTCATCGCTAAGTACGGCGGGCAGATCCCGGACTACGCGACGCGAATCGAGGCGCTCGGACTCCAGGCACCGACGGCAGCGCCAACCCCCGTCGACGCCGTCTGCCCCGAGTGTGGCGCACCCCTGCTGCAGCGTACCAACCGGCGCCGTGGTACGACCTTCTACGGCTGCTCGGCCTTCCCCAAGTGCCGCTTCCTCTGCAACCAACTGCCGCCCCCAGCCCCCGGCACCACCGAGGCCGTTCTGCCGACGGAAGTGAGCAAGACGTAACCCGCTTTTTACCGCGGCAACGCTTGAAAGCGCGACGCCCCGCCCTATAGTGACAACCGTCTTGACAATCCATATGCGTACCTGTAGCTCAATTGGATAGAGCGTCTGGCTACGGACCAGAAGGTTCGGGGTTCGAGTCCCTGCAGGTACGCCATGCTTTCCAAGGTGGCGGGGTAGCTCAGTTGGTAGAGCAGAGGACTGAAAATCCTTGTGTCGGCGGTTCAAGTCCGCCCCTTGCCACCAATCTTAAACCCCTCTAAGCCAAGCTCTTATAGCACGAAAACAGCGGCCCCTGGCGAAAGCCTCGGGCCGCTTCT
>CAILUI010000187.1 GCA_903837355.1 uncultured Victivallales bacterium | reverse complement strand
GGGCACGCGGCGGTACGGGTCCGACCGGTGGAGCTGCGGTGGGCCGCCACCGCCAGATGTCAGTACGCGCGGGTGCCCTCACCCGCGGCCGCGTGGGGGCACGCGGCGGAACGGGTCCGACCGGTGGAGGTGCGGTGGGCCCGCCACCGCCGGAGGTCAGTACGCGCGGGTGCCCTCACCCGCGGCCGCGTGGGGGCACGCGGCGGTACGGGTCCGACCGGTGGAGCTGCGGTGAGCCGCCACCGCGGCGCCCGGGCGCCTCTCCGAGGGGTGGCCCATGTTTATGCGCTCTGCATGTCTCCCGCGGGACGCTCTCGAAAGGCGTGCACCGATGGTCCGTAGGGCTGCTCTCTGTCTGCTGACCGTGGCCGCTCTCGTGGCCACGGCGGCGGACCTCTCGCTCATCGACGGGGACGTCCGCGTCGCGCCGGGCGCGACGCGCTGCTTTGAGTTCGGCACCGTGCCTCAGGAGGGTGCCACGGTCACGCTGCACCTGCGGGCGCGCCTGGACTTCCCGAGTCTCAGCGGCTCATCTCTGTTCATGCGTATCCGGCTCAACGGTAGGGAGGTTGGCGCCTCAAAGAGCCGGCAGGTACTGCGGCTGCTGAACCGGCCCCTGGTCTCGCCGGTAAGCCCCGATCTGCCAGCGACGTGGTGCACGGACGGGCACTGGCGACTCGTCTACGCCCCGGATTTCCAGGGGGCTGCCAAGCAGGCGTTCTATGTGGGGAACCCCTACGAGTTCGTGCTCGACGTCACTGATCTCACCAACCCGGCTGCGGAAAATCGACTTGAGATCAGCAGCACCGTGGCTGACCTCGGGCTTTTCGCCAACGGCGGTGGCGACCTCGTCATCGGCTCACTGAGCGTGGGCACCAAACCCGTTGCCAGCCCCACCCTGGCGGCGACTGCCACTGCCGGCGCTGGACTGAACCGCGGCGAGCCGGGCGCAGGCTCGGCGCCCTACACGGGTCGCATCCTGCCCGGCGGCGGTTTCGCGCTTGAGGTCGACGGCAACGTCTGGTCCTTTGCCAGCGCCTTCTCCTATCCCGATGCCGGGCTGAATCGCCTGGCGGCTGCGGCGCTGCCCGACCGCACCGGCGAGAGCGCCTGGCGCGTTGCGGTCGAGGCGACGCCGGCGGGCGGGCGGGTCAGCGCCACGGGTGCCCGCTACCGGCTGCAGCGGACGGTCCGCTTCACCCCGCGCCGAGTCGCGGTCGCCGATCTCATCACCAACACGCAGACGGAGGTTCCCCTGGGGATGCTGGTTCGGCACGATCTCGACTTGAGCAGCCACCCCGAGGCGCAGGTCCGCCTGGCCGGCAACTCCGACCCGGGCCTCGACAACGAGTACGCGCCCGCCAACCCCAGTGTGCATGTCGCGGCCGCGGCGATCGGCCTGGGGCTGCTGTGCGAGGACACGCCGTTCCGCAACCAGGCGCGGCTGTACGTCGAGCAGCAGCCCTTCCAGGCCGGCGTCCGCACCGAAATGCTGTGGTTACCGCCTGGCGGCTCCCATACCCTGGAGTGGTCCGTCTACCCCGTCGCCTCGGCCGACTACTACGACTTCGTCAACCTGGTGCGACAGGACTGGGGCGCCAACTTCACTACCGAGGGCGCCTGGACCTTCTTCGATCCCGACACGGTCCTGGCCACGCCGGTCGCGGAGTTGTCACGGCAGTTCGCCCGGCTCGGCATCCGCTACGCCTGCTACTGCGGTGGCTGGGTGGACCGTCGGCACGATCCCAAGCGCATCGGCTTCGGAACCGGTGTCATGGATGCCTACTGGGCCGACTTCCGCGGTCGGCTGCAGGCAGCGGCGCTGCGCCTGCGCCAGGCGCGTCCCGAACTGAAGGTGCTGGTGTACTACGACACGCAGCGCGACACCGCCGAGGGCGGCCACGAGCGTTTCATGGACAGTTGGCTGACCGACCCGCAGGGCCAGCAACTCAGCACCGAGTGGAGCGGCATCTACAGCCTCACTTACAGCGTCGTGGCCACGCTCGAAAACAGCTACGGTAAAGCGATGCTTGAGGTGGCCGCACGCTACCTCGATGAGCTCGGCGCCGACGGGCTTTACTGGGACGAAATGGAGGGCACGGGTTACGGCGCGCCGCTGCTCACCTATAACCAGCACGACGGGATCTCCTGCATTCTCGACCCCAAGACCTACCGCATCGAGCGCACGGCCGGGGTGACGACTCTGCTCGGCGAAGCGCATCGCCTGGCCGTCATCGATCGGGTTCGCGGCAAGGGCGGAGTACTCATGGGCAACGGGCCGCCCTGCACGCGCCGGCTACTGGAAACGAAGGTCCAACGGATGGTCGAGGTACAGCACAATGACACCTGGTGTTTCCAGGGCAACCTCGACACACCACTGGGTTACGCCGGTGGCCGACCCGACTTCGGCAACTGGGTCCGGGCCCTGGACCAAGCCACGCTCCTGGTCGGCACACGCAGCGACTACACCCACGAGATCTCGCCCCTGGTCTTCCCCTTCACCCCCATCGAACTGCACCAAGGCTATCTGCTCGGACAGGAGCGCATCATCACCACGCATGATGGCAACTACGGCTGGCCCGGGCAGGCGACACTGGTGGTGACACACCACCTCGACGCGGACGGCAAGCGCCGCCCTGGCCCCTGGGTCACGGCCTACCGCGGCGGCGGCGTGCGGACGACGGTCAGTCTGGCCAAAGGCGAAGCCGCCGTACTTGAGCGCCTGGACGGCGCGGTGGAGGGCGACGGCGAGGCTGACTTCCGCGCAGTCACCCGCGCACAGGGCGTCCTACACGGCCAGGTCAGCGGCCAAGGCCGTGTCACCCTGCGCGTGGGAACCGCGGTGCAGACTCTGGAGTTGACCGAGACCCCCACCGCGTTTGCCATGACGGTGGCCCCCTGACCGCTTTCTAAGGAGGTACCTATGTCGGAGCAGAACGTGATCACGGATCTGGCGTGGAAAGAGGACTGGACCGGTGCGCGCAAACACCATTGCGAATGGTGGCAGCAGGACGGGCTGGTGCTCTGGGTCACCGCGCCACGCGCCGTCCCGGCGCAGGAACTCCCGCCGCCGCCCGCGGCCAGGAGTCTCGAGGAACGCTGGTTCAGCCCCGAGTGGCGAGTGCGCCAGCAGGAGTACCACCTGTCACGCTGCTACTTCGGTGGAGACGCCTTCCCGCTGCTGCCCTGCATCAGCGCCGCCGGGGACCTCGGCGGCTACATGGGCTGCACGCTCGACCTCTCGCCCGAGACCGTCTGGTGCGAGCCCTGCATCGCCGATCCCCCTGAAGCCCACCCGCCCTTGCGCCTGGACCGCCAGTCGTGGGCCTTCCGCCAGCACCTGGCCATGGTAGAGCTCGCCGTGCGCGAGAGCCGTGGCCGCTGGCTGGTGGCGCCCCCGGACCTGGTGGAGAACGTCGACATTCTCGCCGCCATGCGCGGTCCGCAGACCTTCCTTTTCGACCTGGTCGACCGCCCCGAGTGGGTGGAACGGAAGGTCATGGAGATCAACCAGGCTTTTTTCGAGGCCTTCGACGCCTTCGCCGACATCGTCCGCGACGGCTTCGGCGGCAATGGCTTCATCTTCAACGTCTGGGGGCCGGGGCGGACCGCCAAAGTGCAGTGTGACGCCTGCGCCATGTTCGGCCCGGCGATGTTCCGGCGCTTCGTGACCCCGGCTCTCACCGCGCAATGCGACTGGCTGGATTACGCCCTCTACCATCTCGACGGCGAGGACTGCCTGGTCAATCTCGATGAGCTCCTGGCGATCCCGTCACTGCAGGCCATCGAGTGGACGCCACGCCGGCTCTCGGTGGGGGATAGCGGCGGCCACCCGCGACACTGGGATCTCTACCGCCGTATCCTGGCCGCTGGCAAGTCGGTACAGGCCATCGGGGTACACTACGACGAAGTACTGCCGCTGCTGGACGCCTGTGGCGGCGCCGGTATGTTCATCATGACCAACGCCCCGACCGAGGAGAAGGCGCGCGAACTGGCCGCCAGAGTCGACGCCTACCGCTGAAGCGTAAACCGTACCGAAATGCCGCGAGGACCAACGATGCAGACCCCGAGATGGCTGAAGGTGGGTATCAGTGTGGCGTCCCTGGCAGGCTTGCTGGGCTGCGAGTCGAGCGCTGAGCACAAAGGCGCCATCATCGGTGGTGTCGGCGCCGGGCTTCTGGGCGCGGCCGCCGGCGCGGCGATCGGCGGCAGTGACCACCGTGCCGGCGGCGCCATCATCGGCGGTGCTATCGGCGCAGCCGGAGGTGCCGTGGCCGGCGACCAACTCTACGACAAGAAGCAGCGCGAGGAAGAGGCGGCGAAGAACGCGGCAGCCCAACCGCCGCCGCCCGTCCAGAAGTAGCCCGCGCCTTCAACCAGCCCAGAGTCTGGGTCACCGCGCCGGCCGTGGCGTCGCCCTACGGCCATCCAGGCCGGGGGCGTAGCCGTCCTCGGTGCCTGCCTCGCAGTGATAGCCACCACTGTTGTAGAACTGGATCAGCCGGGTCAACTCGGGCGAAAGCTGGATGATCCAGTCGCCGTTCTGATCCGCGGGGTGCGGCGAACCCGTCCTGGCGCCGACACCCGGGGCATAGCCATCCTCGGTTCCCGGCTGACAGTGGTAACCCCCGCTGTTGTAGAACTGGATCAGGCGAGTCACCTCCGGCGCGAGTTGGATGACCCAGTCTCCGTTCTGGTCCGCCCGGTGCGGTTGCGTGTTACCCAAGACCACCGAGACGCTGACCACCGTGCTCTCGTTGCCGGCCCGGTCGCGGGCCTGCACATGCAGGTACCAGACGCCGGCAACCGCGCCTTGTGAGGCGGCCACCTCGCCGCCGTAAACGCTGTCCGGAACGCCGCTGGGCGCCTGGTCGATCCGGTACCGGTATGCCAACACGGGATCCGCGTCCACGGCGCCCCAGGTCCAGGTCTTTGACAAGCGCGGGCCAGGGTCGTCCAGCAGACCGGTCACCACCGGCGCCGTATTGTCCAACCAGGCGCGCACGGTGACCACCGCGCTCTCGTTGCCGGCCTCGTCCCGGGCCTGCACATGCAGGTAGTAGAGCCCATCGCCACCACCCTGCGTGGCCGTGGTGACGGCATCGTAATCCCCGCTGGGGACGCCCTCGGGATCGCTATCGGTGCCGTGCCGAAAGCTGATCGCCGCCTCGGTGGCGCCCCAGTTCCAGGTCTTGCTCCGCCTGGGTTCGTCGTCGTCACTCAGACCGGTGACCGTGGGTGGCACCAAATCAGGCACCACGGCCACGGCACTGCCGGCGGGAGACCAACCCCCAGCGCCATCCTGCTCCTGGACGTACAACGTGTGCGCGCCGACGGTCAGCGCCACTGCGGCCGTCCACGACCAGCCGGTCACCAGCGTGGCACCGCTGCTGAGGTCGGGGTCGTCGAGCTTGACGCGGAAGACACCCGTCCCGCCGCCGCCGGACGCCCATGTCCACGTGGGTTGCGCGGCGGCGGCGGCAGACAGCTTTCTGATGAAACGCACTTCCGAGAGGCCGACACATCCGGCGTTGTCCCACCCGTTGTAGTTGTTCAGAATGTCGAAGCGCACGTAACGCACCACGCCCCAGCCCGCGGCGGCGAGGTCGAAGCCCGGATCCCCGTTGGCACCGGTGGCCATGCTGAAGTCCACCGTGCCGGCGCCCGTCCACCCAGTGCCGTCCGTCGAGGTCAGGATGGTCACCTGGCGCGCCCCGCGGCCGTTGTAGGGCGGGTAGAAATTGAGGTTCCAGACATGAACCTGACTCAGTTCACAGAGGGTCTGCAGGTCGAACGAGATGCTGGCCTTACCGTCGCCGGCGCCGGTCTGCCACGAGTTCCCGCCGGGAAGGCTGATCTGGGCGTGCACGGGCGGCTCGCCGGACAGCCCGCTGCCGTCCACCAGATACATCGACCGGAGGTCCCATCCGGAACCCCAGAATTCGTCGCTAACGGCATGGATGGTGACACCCTCAACGACCCTCGTGGCCGGCCTGACCAGCGGCGCGCCCAGCGGCTCGCCAGCGAGAAGCCAGGCACCCAGGCTCAGGTACGCAGCAAGGCTAACCCACCGACGCATGACCTACCCTCCTCTGCACCTTCAGTTCGAGCGATAGGCGGACCGCCGATTCACCCGCCGCGCCATCTCGCTGGTATAGCGTCGCCCGAGGGTATCCCGGTGCGCCTGCATCCAGTCGGTCAGCCGGGTGGTGCCCAGGGGCGGGGCGTCGACACACAGCCGCCCTTCCATGAGGCCGCGCATCTCCTCGCGGGTGATCACGACGTCGCGCAGCAGGATGCCGAGCAACCGGCAGGTCAGGTAGCCCAGCGCCGGCGGCACCGAGACGATCAGCCGCCGCAATCCCAGCACGCGCCGCACGGTCTCGGCCAGGCCGCGGTAGGTAAAGGTCTCAGGGCCGATGGCCTCAATAACCTCATTCTCCTGGCTGAAGGCGTGAGCGACGGCGGCCGCGGCCAGGTCGTCCACATAGATGGGCTGCATTTTGTAGTCCCCTGCCCCGAACACCCCGAACACGGGAAGATGGCGCAGCGACCAGGCGATGTTGTTGACCAGGACGTCCTCCTTGCCGAAGAGTACGGCCGGCCGCAGGATGCAGTACGAAGGGCCCAACGCCTGCAGCGCGACCTCGAGCTCGGCCTTGCCGCGGAAATACGGCAGATCCGAGGTGAGGTCTGGGTTGGTGATACTGGTGTGGACGATCCGGCCCACCCCGGCCGCCTGGGCAGCCGCAAACATCACCTTGGTGTTGCGCACCGCCTGAGCGTGGGAGAAGAGGGTGTGATCGAAGCGGATCCAGTAGGTGTTGATGAGGACGTCAACGCCCCGCAGCGAGGCCGCCAGTTGCTCGGGCGCATCGAAGTGGAACGGCAGCGCCGCGACCTCGCCCTGGAACGGGTTCGGGCGCTGGGGGGAGTTGGTCAGGGTAACGACCGCATGGCCGGCTGCCAGCAGCCGCTCGGTGATGTAGCGGCCCGAGTACCCGAAGGCTCCGGTCACAGCGACACGCATACCGCCTCCTTACGCCGCGGGGACAAGCATCGCGGACCCGCCCAGAACAGCGCCTGGCGCCGCCCGCATGCCCCAAAGGTAGCGGGACTGGCGCCCTTGTCAACGGCCCGGCGCGGTTGACAATCGCCCGATGGAGTTCATGTTATTAGGTTTATGCTCGTGGCGGCCTGCCGTCCGCGACGGGGTGCCAGACAGAGACTGCGGATCGCGGCATGGCTGCGGCTTGGCTGGGGGGTGTGAAGCGACCTCCCCGGGCCTGTGCAACTGCACGGCCCGGGCCGCCGCAGAGTGGGGCGGGTGCCTCCCGGCTGGAGGCCGCCCGCGCCAGGCCCTCGGGGTCACGAATAACAAGGAGCACGCGTGTGAGCCTGACCATCCTCGTCTTCGCCAAACAGGTGCCGGACACCGCCAACATCACCGGCCAGGCGATGAAGGAAGACGGTACCGTCAACCGGGCAGCCCTTCCTGCCATCTTCAATCCGGAAGACCTCAACGGCCTCGAGATGGCCCTGGAACTGCGGGACCGGTTCGGCGGTAAAGTGGTCGTCTGCACGATGGGTCCGCCGGCAGCCGCCAACATCCTGCGCCAGGCGCTGTACATGGGTGCCGACGAGGCCATCCTGCTGACCGACCGGCGCTTTGCCGGAGCGGACACCCTGGCCACCAGCTATGCGCTGGCCTGTGCGGCCCGCAAGGTGGGTAGCTTCGACCTGATCATCTGCGGCCGGCAGGCCATCGACGGCGACACGGCGCAGGTCGGCCCCCAACTCGCCGAGAAGCTCGGCCTGCCCCAGGTCACCTACGCCGAATCCGTGCCCTGGGTCAAGGACGGGGTCATCCGCGTGCGCAGCCTGATCGACGGCGGCCACGAAGTCGTCGAGGCCAAGTTGCCCTTGCTGCTGACCGTCGTGTCCTCCGCCAACACGCCCCGCCCGGTCGGCGCCAAACGCCTGATGCAGTACAAGAAGGCGGTGACCCGCACTGAGCTGGCCGCGCGCTACGGCAACCGTGTCTATGAGGACGCCAACCAACTCGCGGCGGAGGAGGAAGTGCTGCGCGGCAAGGGCCTCTGGATCCATGAATGGAGCGCCGACGACCTCGATGCCGGGGCCGAGCACTTCGGGCTGGCCGGCTCGCCCACCAAGGTCAAGCAGATTGAGAACGTGGTACTGACCAGCGGCGGGTACAAAGAGGTCGCCGCGACCGACGAGGGCATCAACGCGCTGGTGCACGAGCTGATTGCGGACCATATCCTGAGCTGACGGGGGTTTTCCGAACTATGAGCAACGCGAAGATCGGCAATGTGTGGATATACGTCGAGCAGGACGGTGGCCGGCTCGCCGACGTCAGCCTGGAACTGGTATGCAAGGGCTGCGAACTGGCCACTCAACTGGGCGTCAAGACCGAAGCCGTCGTCCTCGGTTCCGGCCTCAAACCTGAGCTGTTTGCGACCCTGCACTCCTACGGCTGCGACAACGTCTTCGTGGCCGACGACCCAGCGCTGCTGCACTTCTCAGCAGTGCCCTATCAGAAGATCGTCGTCGCGCTGGTTGAGCAGCATCGCCCCAACATCTTCGTCTTTGGCGCAACGCACGTTGGCCGCTCGCTGGCGCCGCGCGTGGCGTCCTGCCTGCAGGCCGGCCTGACCGCTGACTGCACCTCCTTGCGCATCGACGAGTTCGAGGACAAGAGCACCAAGAAGGTGCTCAAGAACAAGCTCATGCAGATCCGCCCGGCCTTTGGTGGCAATATCATCGCCACCATCGTCAACAGTTGGCAGGATCCGCAGATGGTCACGGTCCGCGAAGGCGTCATGGCCCTGACCGCGCCCCAGAGCGGCCGGAAGGGCAAGGTCACGCCGGTACCTGTGACCCTGAGTGCGGCCGACCTGACCGTGCAGCTCATCGAGCGGCATCGCCAGGAGAGCAAGCTCAATCTGAAGGCTGCACAAATCATCGTCTCCGGCGGTTATGGCGTGGGCAGCAAGGAGAACTTCAAGCTCATCTACCAGCTCGCCGAGACCATCGGCGCCACCGTCGGCGCCTCGCGCGCCGCGGTCGATGCGGGCTGGATTGATCACGAGCATCAGGTCGGACAGACCGGCGTCACCGTCCGCCCGCGCCTCTACATCGCTATCGGCATCAGCGGTTCCGTACAGCACCGGGCCGGCATGAGCGAGAGCGCCAAGATCATCGCGATCAACTCCGAGGCCGGCGCCCCTATCTTCTCGGTGGCGGACTACGGCATCGTCGGCGACCTCAATGTCGTCCTCCCCAAGATGATCAAAGCCTACAAGGCCCGTGTGTGAGGAACAGCCCCGGCCCGGCGGCAATGGCCCCCCGTGCGTCGGCGTCCAAGGAGTGAAGCGCAGATGGCTGAGAACTTCTACCTCGATAATCCCGATATCCGGTTCCACCTGCAGACGGTCGGCCTCGAAGAGGTCACCCGGATGCGCGAGAACGACTACCGCCAGGCCAAGGACTTCCCGGAAGCCCCGGTGGACTTCGCCGACGCCTTGGACAGCTACGATAAGGTCCTGCAGATGGCAGGTGAGATCTGCGGTTCCCTGATCGCCCCGCGTGCCGCGGCGGTCGACGAAGAGGGCGCCCACCTGAGGAACGGCGTGGTCCACTACGCGGCCGGAACGGTCGCTAACCTGCGCGACATCGCCCAAGGCCAGCTCATGGGCGTCATGCTGCAGCGCCAGTACGGTGGCCTGAACTTCCCGGTCACGCTGTACACGATGATGAACGAGATGGTGTCACGCGCCGACGCCAGCTTGCAGAACCTCTTCGGCCTGCAGGACATCGCCGAGACCATCGGGCGTTTCGGCACCGAGGAGCAGAAGGCGGAGTTTCTGCCCCGCTTCTCCTCGGGAGAGGTGGATGGCGCCATGGCTCTGACCGAACCCGAGGCGGGCAGCGACCTGCAGGCGGTACAACTCAAGGCCCATCTCGATGAGGAGACGGGCCAGTGGGTGCTGAATGGCATGAAGCGCTTCATCACCAACGGCTGCGCCAAGGTGCTGCTGGTGCTGGCGCGCTCCGAAGAGAACAGCAAGGACGGCCGCGGCCTCTCCATGTTCGTCTGCGAGAAGTGCCCGCAACTGCTGGTGCGCCGTATCGAAAACAAGCTTGGCATCCACGGTTCGCCCACCTGCGAGCTGCAGTTCAACAACGTCCCTGCCCAACTGGTCGGCATCCGGCGGCGCGGCCTGACCCGCTACGTCATGTCGCTGATGAACGGCGCCCGCGTCGCCATCAGCGCCCAGGCGCTGGGCATCGCCGAGGCCGCCTACCGCGAAGCGCTGAAGTACGCCAAGGCGCGCGAGCAGTTCGGCAAGGCCATCATCAAGTTCCCGGCCGTCTATGAGATGCTGGTGCACGACAAGGTCGGCATCCTGGCGGCACGGGCGCTGCTCTATGAAACCACCAAGATCGTCGACCTGCGCGACAACTACGAGGAAATCCTCAACCACACCGATAGCCCGTCGCCCGAACAGCGTAACCAGGAGAAGACTTTCACCAAAATGGCAGCGGAACTGACGCCGCTCGCCAAGGCCTTCTGCACCGAACTCGCCAACTCGGTCGCCTACAACGCGATCCAGATCCACGGCGGCACCGGCTTCATGAAGGATTTCCCGGCGGAACGCCTGTACCGCGACGCCCGCATCACCAACATCTACGAAGGCACCACGCAGTTGCAGTACGTGGCTGCCATCGGCGGCGTCATGCTGCGCGTCCTCGACCCGATGATGAGCGATCTCAGCCTGATCCCCTACGAGGGCAAACTGCGTCGTCTGGCCAGCGCCGTGGACATGGCCCGCGAGAGACTGCAGCGGGCCGTCAGAATCGTGGAGCAGCGCAACGACACCGAGTATTTCGACCTGATGGCGCGCCGCCTCTGTCGCATGGAGACTATCGTCCTGGTCAGCTACCTGCTGCTGCGCGATGCGACCAAAGACAAGTCCCGCCAAGTCGCCGCTGAACGCTTTGTCCTCGACTGGCTCCCAGAAGTGAATGAGCACTACGAGGTCATCGAGCGCAACGACGTCAGCCTGATCGACAACCACGAGCAGGTCATGGCGCTGTAAGGCGCTGGCACCCTCTCGTGACACCGCGGCCCCGGGTGGCATTCCAGCCTCCGGGGCCGTTCCCTTCTGGGCTGTTGCCGCCCGCGGGCCGAGCGGGTATCTTGTCTTGACAGTATGGGCCAAAGGGGGCAGCCGATGAACACGAGTCAGGGATCCGACAGTGTGGCCTCTGTCGGCATATCTTCCCGTTCGACGGGAAGACCCCAGGCTGGCAGGCAGAGTATGCCCGGCGCCGCGGGCAGCCCGTTGACAGAAGCATGAGGTACAGCCGATGCGGTCGGCGGATCCGTCCGATCCGTCCGATCCGTCCGATCCGTCCGATCCGTCCGATCACCTTCAGAAAGGGACTCGCGGCATGATCACCGTTCACATCGTCTTGCACGCGCACCTGGACCCCATCTGGTTGTGGCCCTGGCAGGCCGGGGTTGACGAGGCCCTGGCCACTTGCCGCAGCGCCTGCGACCGTCTGGATCACCACCCGGACGCCGTTTACACCCAAGGGGAGGCCTGGGTCTACCACCAGGTCGAGGAGCTGGATCCGAAGCTGTTCCAGCGCATCCGCCGGCACGTGCGGGCGGGACGCTGGGCGCTCACCGGCGGCTGGTGGATCCAGCCCGACTGCAATGCGCCCGGTGCCATCGGTTTCCGCCGCCAGATCGCTTGCGGCAAGGAGTACTTCCTGGACCGCTTTGGCGTTTTTCCCGAGGTGGCCTTCAACCCCGATTCGTTCGGTCACGCCGCCACGCTGCCTGAGTTCATGACCGAAGCCGGGCAGAAGTACTACATCATGATGCGGCCGCAGGAGCATGAGATGGCCCTGCCGGCGCGGCTGTTCCGCTGGCGCGGGTACGCGGCCGGCCCGGAGTTGATCACCTTCCGCATTGCCCGCTCGTACTGTGTTCAGCACCTGACCGAGGAGCACCTGCGGGCGGCCTGCACGGAACTGCCCGCGGGCATCACCCACACGATGTGCTTCGCCGGGGTTGGCGACCACGGCGGTGGCCCCGGCGAGGCACTCATCGCCTGGATCCGCGAGCACCGCGAGGCCTTCCCTGACCTGCGCCTCGAGTTCTCCTCGCCAGACCGCTTCTTCGCGGCGATTGCGGGCGAGGTCGCGGCGTTGCCGCTGGTCACCGGCGAACTGCAGTACCACGCGGTCGGCTGCTACACCGTACATCGCCCCATCAAGCTGGGCGTGCGCTTGTCAGAACACGCTCTGGACCAGGCCGAGTGTGCCCTGGCGACCGACCCGCGGCCAGCGCGGACCGCGGCACGGGAGCTGCAGGAGCACTGGCGCACCGTCGCCTTCATGCAGTTCCACGACACCATGGGCGGTACGTGCCTACCCTCCGCCTATCGCCACGTCGACGCGCAACTGGGCGCCGTGCAGGCCTTCGCCGACCGAGTCATACACCAGAGCCTGCGTCGTCAACTCACCGCACTGCCTGCCGATCCGCTGCAGCGCCTGGTGTTCTTCAATGCCGCGGCGACACCCTTCAGCGACTGGGTCGAGGTGGAGCCGTGGATGGGCATGCGCGGCTGGCCGGCACAGTTCTCCCTGATTGACGAAGCCGGACAGGACGTCCCCTGCCAGCAGCTCCGGCCAGAGTCGATCGTCTCCATGTCCTGGCCCGTGCGCCTGCTGGTGAGGCTGGAGGCACGCCCCGGGCAGATGCGGGTCCTGCGCGTCGCTGAGGATCGGGCACGGGCGACGGTGGCGACACCCGTAGTGCGTGTTCCGGGCGGCCTGCAGAATGGGTCGGTCGCGGCCGACCTCTGCAACGGCATCCGTTGGCAGGGGAGGACCTATCCGTTGCCGCAACTGCAGCTCATCGACGATCCGAGCGACACCTGGTCGCACGGCGTTAACCGCTTCCTGGGTGGACAGGTCGACACGGCACGCTGGGAAACGCCGGTGGCCAGCGCTGACGGCGAGCTTCTGGGCGAGCTCTCCCAGTGCGGCGTCATCGGCAACAGTGCTCTACTGCGGCAACTGCGGCTCTATGCCGGCGAGGCCTTCGCCGAACTGCGGCACCGCGTCTGCTGGAGCGAGCGCCTGCGCCTGCTGAAGCTGGAGATCACGCTGCCGGCGCCACCCGTCAGCCGCCTCGACGGCATCCCCGGGGGTTGGCTCGGTCGGCCTTTGGACGGCACCGAACGGCCGCTCCGCGACGGCATCCTGCTGCGCTTTGCCGACGGCCACTGCCTGGGCCTGGTCTGTCCCGACGTCTTCGCCGCCGATGTCACGCCCACGGCGGTGCGGCTGACCCTCTTGCGGAGCCCGCAGATGGCGCACCACGTCCCCGATCCCGGTGGGCGGGCCGGTGGCCGTTACAGCGACCGTGGCGAGCACGATTTCAGGCTGCGGCTGGTCTTCGGGGAAGCGCTAACCCCAGCGGCGCTGGACGCCATGGGGCTGGCCCTGCAGCAACCGCCGGCCTACGCGGACCTAACCCGCGGCATGCCCTGCACGCTCTGAAGCGGCCTGGACGGACGCCGTTGGGGCTGGCGCAACCGGCCCCGCGGCGTTCGCCGGCAGCCACCTGCCCAACGCATCCGCGAGCGCGGGGAGCAGCACCGGTTTGGCGACGTAGTCATCCATCCCCGCGTTCAGGAAGCCTTCGCGGTCGCCTTGCATGGCGCGGGCGGTCATGGCGATGATGGGAATCCGGTGATTGCGGACGGCGGAGTGCGGATCGCGGATGCGGCGGGTCGCTTCGATGCCGTCCATCTCTGGCATCTGCACATCCATGAGCACCAGGTCGTAGGGCACGGCTTCCAGCGCGCGTAGCGCTTCCGCACCGTTGGCCACCACATCCGCGTTCAGGCCCAGCTTGCGGAGCATGGCGATCGCCAGACGCTGATTGACACTGTTGTCCTCGGCCAGGAGAATGCGGGCCGTGCAGCCGGCAAACCGCTCGCGCAAGCCAGGTGCTGCCGAGGGGGCCTGTCCGCGCGGCGCTGCGACGGCCGCCCGCTCCCCACCCGCGCCGCCACTCGCCGGATCGAAGCGAGCGGTGAACCAGAACTCCGAGCCTTTGCCTTCGACGCTGTTCACGCCGATGTGCCCGCCCATCAACTCGGCCAGTTGCTTCGAGATGGCCAGGCCGAGACCGCTGCCCCCATAGCGCCGCGTGATCGAGGCGTCGACCTGCGTGAACTTGTCAAAGAGCAATCCCACCTTGTCGGCCGCGATACCGATTCCCGTGTCGACCACCGTGAAACGCAGCGTGATCGACTCTGGTGGGTGCGATCCGCGGGGGCTGCGCGCGTCCCGTTCACCTGCCTCCGCCTCCTGCCCTGGCGCCGGCGCCAAGCCACGCGCGCCCTGCCCCTCTGGCGCCGCCAACGCAACCTGGATCGCCACCTCGCCAAGGCGGGTGAACTTGACGGCGTTACCGGCCAGGTTGGTGAGGACCTGGCGCAAGCGGCCCGGATCGCCGCGCAGGCGCGAGGGCACGGCGGGATCGACGGTGCAGAGTAGGGTGAGCCCCTTCTCACGGGCCCGCGGACCCAGCGTGGCAACCACGTCCCCGAGCAGGTTCGACACCTCGAAGTCGAGCCTCTCCAAGTCAAGTTTGCCGGCCTCGATCTTCGAGAAGTCGAGAATGTCGTTGACCAGGCCCAGCAGCACCTCGCCACTGCCGCGTACGGTTTCGGCGTAGCGCCGCTGCTCATCGTCCAGCCGCGTGTCCAGCAGCAACCCGCTCATCCCGATGACCCCGTTCAGCGGCGTTCTGATCTCGTGACTCATGTTGGCCAGGAACTCACCCTTGGCGGCATTCGCGGCCTCGGCGCGGACGGCTAACTCGTTGGCGCGAGCCGTGGTGGCCGCGAGCAGCCGGTTGGTCTCGCGCAGCGCCGCATCCGCCTGCAGGCGCGCCGTGATGTCGGTGTCGCTGCCGCGGTAGCCGCGCAGGGTCCCGTCGGGGTTCAGCAAGGGGATGCCATTGGTGGAAACCCATACCGTCCGACCATCCTTGGCCTCCATCTCGTTCTCCAGATTCCGGAAAGACTCCTGGCGCGCAAAGACCGCGTCGGCGGCTTCCCGGAACGCCTGCCGTCCGGATGCCGGGTGCAGGTCATGGAAGTGCAGTCGCCCCACCATCTCATCGGGGCGGTAACCCAGAACGATCTCGGCGACGTGGCTGACGTAGGTGTAGAGCCCCTGGCCGTCGACTTCCCAGGCAATGGTGCCACTCTGCTCGGCCAGTTGATCAAAGCGGGCCTCGCTCTCGCGCAGTTCGGCCTGCTGGTTCCGCAGGCCGACATCGGTGCGACGCAACAGGACGAACAGAGAACCCAGCAACAGCGCCAGCAGGACCCCGCCCGCCCCACCCCCAAGGGCAAGCAAACGCGCGATGGCGGCCTTGTCGGCCGACACATCACGCAGGACCAGCAGGTCGCCAACGGCGGCACCGGCACCGTCCAGCAGAGGGGTGAGGGCAACCCGCCAGGGCTTCCCGGCGGCAGCGATCTCCAGGTCCGAAGCGTCGGCGACTGCGCCTCCCGCCCGCGCATCGGCCCACTGTGCCAGGACGTCCGGCAAGCGGCCCTGTGAGGTGTAGATCACCACGGTTCGGGACAGGCGGTCCCAATCGGGCTCTCGCCCCTGTCGGCGCCTACCCTCCTCCCAGTTCTCCCGGCTGAGAGTCGTCTTGTCCACCACCGCGGCCAACTGCACGCCAGGATGGAGGTGGAGGGTGCGCAATACGGCACCCACGTCTCTGCCCAGTACGAGGTACCCGACCCGCAGTTTGCCGGCGAAGACCGGCTGCACCCATCGCAGTACGAAGGCGTCCCGCGTTCGCGGGTCGATGCCCGTCGTGGCCCGCTCGGTCGCTTCGGCCGCGGCGGGCTCAAAGGCATCGCCGCGGAGTTCTGGCTGATGGACGCGCAGCAGGCAGAGGCGCTGCGGATCGAGAAAGGTCAGGTGCGTCAACTGGTCCTGGCGTTGCAGCGTTGCCAAGACCGGCCGCCAGGCCGCCAGCAGGCGGTCGGCGTCGCCCGTGCGCAGGGCTTCCTGTACCGCCGGATCGGCAGCGATGGACTCTGCCAGCGCCGCCAGGCCGAGGGCCTGCTGATCCAAGGCGGTACGCAGGGCGCTCGCGGTCTCGGAGACCTCGTCGGCAAGCTGTCTGGTGAGCGCCAACCGATGCTGGCGCCAGAGGAGCGCTCCAGCCCCCGCCAGGAGGAGGACCAGCATCGTCGCCAGAGGCGGCAGCAGACGCCGCAGGACCGGCATCGGCCGGGCGCGACGGCGGCGAGCATCGACCAGCGCCACGGCTGTACCGATGAGCAACACCAGTAACAGCCCCATGGGCAGAGCCGCCCGCGCCCCCACGTCCCACTTCCAAACACGGGCATCAATGTCCATGCCCAGGACCGCAATCACGGCGTCATCCTGGGGCGCCGTGAGCGGGACCAAGGCCGAGACCCAGGCTCCCCAGCGGTCGGATACCGGACCCTCAACAACCGCCACCTTCGCGTCGAATACGCGCTGGAGCTCGGCCGTGGGCTCGTCATAGACATGCCCGGGCGGAGAGTAGTCCGGCGTGCCAGCCGGTTCGCTGTCCACGAGGAAGAAGACAGTACCGTCAGCTCTGCGGGCCATGATATAGACGAATCGGCACTGGGCGTTGGCCGCCCGGACTGCCGCGAACTGCTCCTTGAGCCGCAGGTAATGCGGGCTGTTCAGGTCCGCCGTGGATCCCGTCAGCGCCTGCACGCGCCCGATCTCCACGCCCTGCCCCACCAGTCGCGTCTGTTGTAGTAGATCGTTGCGCAGTTCGCGGTCGGCCCGCCAGAAGACCCACCCGAGCGCCAAACCCCCGAACGCCACGAGCGCCGCGAACATCCCAAGCCACTGCAGGCGCGTCGCCGCGGGCAGGTACATCACCGCGCGGGGCGCTTCCTGATGCTCTGTGGGGACGTTCATGGCAGTGTGACCCAAACCTCGATGGCGTATCGTGTCACGGCGGCAGCGAGCCGGGGGCTGCGGCTGGCGGCGGCCGGCGGCGCCGCCGTAATCCCGGCGTCGCCGGGATCAGCGACAGACCGCGGCCCGTGAGCAGCTTGACCGCAGCAGCGGCCGCCGCCATGCCGAAAGCCGCGGTAACGAAGACCAGACTGCCATGCACCACGTGCCGATGTTCGCAGGAATGCCGGCGGTGCGGGCCGCCAGGGCAAGCGCACTCCACCCCGCATAGCGAGGTGCGATAGTCAGGATCAGCCAGAGCCGGCTCCTCGTCGGAGTAGACCGCGTAGAGGCCGTCGACGTCGGCGCACTCAATCTCATGGCGACGCCTCAAGTACTTGCGGACGACGCGCGCCAGCGGGTCCATCGCCGTATCGGCCAGCGGCACAACCCGCACCCGGGTCGGGTCCAACTTCGCCGCCGCGCCCAGACTGCTGATCACCGGGATGCCACGCCGCACACAGGTTGCCAGCAGGTGGATCTTCGCCGTTACGTTATCGATGGCGTCGATGACGATATCCGGCCGCCCAGCCAGCAGGCGCTCGGACGTGGACTCCTCGTAGAACTCGTGAAACGACTCCACCACGATGTGCGCATCGATGGCGCGCACACGCTCGGCCATGAGTTCAGACTTGGCCCGGCCCACGGTGGCGGGAAAGGCGTGCAACTGGCGGTTGACGTTGGTGATGCAGACAGCGTCGAAATCCACCAGCGTCAGTCGCCCGACCCCGCTCCGCGCCAGGCCCTCGACGGCGTAGCTGCCGACGCCGCCCAGGCCGAACACCGCCACATGACTGCCGGCGAGCGTCACCAGCCCACGGCTGCCGAGCAGGCGCGCCACGCGGTCGAAGCGTCGCGGTACCAGAGGCACTGTGGGGTTGCCCCCGGTGTGCTCGCTTGCTGCCTGAACGTCTGCCATCACCGTACACTCGTATGCAACGCACCAGAACTCCCGCCCGGCTAACCTAGCGCACGCCGGCGACCTTGCTACCCGCACGGCGCCGACAGACAGTGATGCTCCGGCTTGGCGGAACGTCCGCGCACGGCTAAGGTGAGATCGATAGCGTTGGTTGAACCCACGGAGTATCTCCTATGCACAGAGTTCGCAGCCGGCGGTGGGGGGCCTGCGGGTGGGTTGCGGCGTTACTCTGCAGCAGCGCCATGCGCGCGCCCGGCCAGGCACCCGCGCTCGAGTTGGCGCTCACGGCCCTGCGGCAAGCCGGCCCGGACGTCGACAAGCAGGCCGCGGCAATACGCACCCTTATCGCCTTGGGCACCGCGGTGGAAGAGCCGCTGATCACCGCTCTCAGCGCGAGTGACCGACAGGTCCGCCTGAACGCGGCCCTGGCGCTTGGGCGGTTACGGGCGCCGCGCGCTCTGGAAGCGCTGGCGGCGCGCTGCCGCGAGGACGCCGACCCGGAAGTCCGCGGGGTCGCCGCGGAAGCGTTGGGACGCCTGGGGGACGAGCGTGCCGTCGTGCCGTTGCTCGGCCTCCTGACGGGCGCTGAAGCCAATGAACTGGACCGGCGCAGCGCCGCCGTCGCTCTCGGTAGCCTGCGTGCCGCGACCGCGGTGGACGCCTTGCTCAGGCTGCTGGAGTCAACGAACTGGGAGGAGCGCTGGCGCGCTGCGGTCGCCTTGGGACAGATCGGTGACCCGCGGGCACGCACGGCGCTGGGGCGCTTGGTTGGCGATGAGAATGCCGTGGTAGCCGGCTGTGCCGCCTGGGCTGGCAGCGCGCTGGTCAACGCGCCTGAGGTCGGGGCCTTGGACCGCAACCTGCGCGGGCCGGACGACAGCGTCACCTGGGGCTCGGCCTGGGCTCTGGGCATCATCGGGACGACCGGCGCGGTCGAGGCTTTGCTGGCGGCACAGAAGAACGGTCCCCCGGCGGCCCAGGCCGCGAGCCGCATGGTGCTGGCCTGGCTGGGGATGCCCATGGCGGCCCGGCCGGCGGCCACGCCGCCGGCAGCGACTCCCGTCACGCCTCCCGCCGCGGCGGCGGCCGCTGGCGGCTTCATGGCGTTGGACGAGCGCTGGTCCGACCGCTACGGGAAGCTCGACATCCGGATCACCCAACCCGTGATTCTCAGCAGCCGCGAGCACCGCCCTGAGCTCGGCGCCCAGGCTCGGCCGTGCCTGTACCGGCTACCGAGCGGTGATCTGCTGCTCGTTGTCGACCCCGACCCCGAATCACCGGCCGCGCCGCGGGCGGCCTTGCGCTCGCGCGACCAAGGCTTGACCTGGCAGCCGGAACCCACCCTGGTACAACGCATTGCTGCCATTGCCACGCTGCGCAACCGTTCCGTCCTGGTCTACGATCAGTACCTCTTCCAGCGTGAGGGCCAGCACTACGTCTGCGATCTCTGTGTATCCCGCGACGGTGGGCGCGCCTTCGGGCCGCTGCAACTGGCGGAGTTCGTGCTACCGCCAGACCTCGTGACCCGCAGTCAGCCGAAGGACGTGGTCGCAGCCTACACGGCGAGTTCCGCGAGCGCCTCCGATCGGGCCGGCACGGCCTTCAGCCCGCGCGTCGTGGAACTCGCGGACGGCAGTCTGGTAGCGTGCGGCCTGGCGCGCCTCGGCGCGGCGAACGGCCAAGGGGGTCTCTGCTACCGCTCCATCGACCGTGGTCTGACTTGGACGGTCGCGGCCACTCTGGCCCCCGACGAGGTATCGGCGCTGGCGCTGGCCGGCAGCGCTGGAAGACGACTGGTGGCCATGCTCGGCCTGGGCACCGAGCCCCTCCTGCACAGCGCCCTCTCCACCGACGGTGGAGCCACCTGGTCGACACCGCGGAGCCTGCAGGTGCGCGCCGCCACAGTGGACCTCTGTCGTCTGCCCAGCGGCGTCCTGGCGTGCTGCTACGGCGGCCCGGGACTCGCGCTGATGTTCAGCATCGACGGCACCGGCAAGGCCTGGACCGACAAGATCCGCATCGCCGAGGCCGCCGACGGCGTCGCGGGCTCAGCGACCCTCTGCGAGGCCGGACCGGACCGGCTCCTGTTGGTGTATGAGCAGCAGGGCGTCTTCCCCGAGGTCAGTGCCGCGCCCACGACCGTGCTTCGCTGTGCGTACATCACCGTCACGCGTCCCGGCAGCGTCGACGCACCGTAGCCAGGATGCGTCCGCAGGTCGTGGCGAGCGCCTGGACCGCCGTCCGCCGCCACCCGCTGCCGCAACCGTGGCTGCCTGAGCCCACGGAACGACCCCATTGCCAACGCCGCGAACGGCGCGTCGCAGCATTGAGAAAAGGGGCCAGCCGGCGGGACCCTGCCGATCGTATCCCGTGTGGCTGGCAAGCCCAACGCTTAGTTGGCATGGCTGATGCTAACTCCATGGCGACCGCGCCGGGTGCAGGCGCACCGTGTGCATGATGTCGTGAGCAGTGCGGTAACGAGGGGCGATCGGCCCCCGCCGAGGAGGAGGAGGGCAAGGCTGGATGGAATGCAGGGCCAGGATGCCAGAGAAGCATGGCGCCGCGAACGAGCGCCGCAAGCGCATTCGCCTTTACCACCTCATGACCACAGAGGCTTACGGCGCGATCAAGGCAACGGGCTTCCGCGGCGAGGTATACTGCGCGCGACACCCGAAGGACGTCTGGGGGGAAGACAGCCGCGATGTCCTGCTTGAGGTGTTTCTGGACATGACTCCGGAGAAGCTTGAGTGCTACCGGGTACCGATCCGTTGGGAGGACCCGAGCGCCGCCCAGTTCGACCACTACTACCGGATACCCCCAGAGGTCGTGCTCGCGCTCGGCGTCATTCGGAGGGTGCCCGCGGCGCGCCGCCAGAAGTACCGCTTGCGGGGAGCCTGCTGACGGCGAAGCCCCGGCAGGCTGAACGGGCGGTATCAGAAGCAGAGCAATTCCACCCCGCGGGGTACCAGGCGGCCGCTGCCAAGCCGTTCCAGCACGGGTCTGATGAGGTAGTTGCGCCCGGCTTCGAAGGTGAGTGACTGGGCGGGGATCGAGCCAGCCGCGGGGCGGACATTGGCGTACACTCCACGCGGCAGGCGAACCGCCGTGACCTCGACCGTGTGGGTTCCGGGGGTGATCTCATCTACCCCTTCGGGCGGCGCGCCACAAGCCCGACCGTCGACGGTGACCATCACATTCGTCGAGAAGAGCACGGCCGCGGTGGTCGGCCGCTCGCCCCGGGTCTGCGGCAGAACCGCCTGCAGGATGTCGTAGTAGGCCGTCGCGTTCACGTCCCGGCGGACGTCATAGTCATAGACAAACCAGCGACTGAACGGCTCTTCGACCCGCAGCGGTGGGCCGGGGAACATGGACAGCACGGTTCTGACCGGGGCATCCGCGCGAGCGCCATGCGCCAGCAGCAATCGCACCGTCTCGGCGTCCCGCTCCGCGGCCGCCACCTGGATGGCAGGACCCTCGATAGGGCGACCGTAGACCCCCGGCGGCGGGCCGACCAAATCGGGCGCCTGCAGATTCACGTCGGCGCCGGCCTCGAGCAACTTCCGCACGCTGTCTTTGTGCCCGGCCCGCAGAGCTAGCAGCAGGGGCGACTCCACCACCACCTCCGGCCGGTGGCCAGGGCCAAAGGGGATGAAGAAGGGTGGCAGCAGGAAATAGCCCGCGTTGACATCCGCTCCGTGCTCCAGCAGCAGTTCCACCATCGCCACCGGCCCGGTTGCCGCGGCAATCCCCAGCGGCGTAACGGCCAGCGGTGGCCAGGCCATGCGGACGTTGACATCGGCGCCGGCCTCAATCAGGGCGCGCGCCGCCGCGACGCGGCCCCGTTGCGCCGCGACTCCGAGCGGCGTCAGGCCGTTGCGGCTCCAGCCATCCCGGTAGGAGCGGCCATTCGCGTCCAGGCTCTTCTGGTTGAGCGCCTCCCGTACGGCCGCGGGATCATCCGCCCGGATGGCTTTGCCCAGGGGGCTGAGGCACCCCGTACTGCCGCCAGCGAGCAGGAGCGCTGCGCCCAGAGCGAGCCAGGCAGGGGTGCGTGAGAAATCCGTCCGTCGCGCTGCGTCCACCGTCAGGTCTCCTTCAACACGTGTGCTCACCGTCGCCGTCAAGGCTTAGACGGCAAGTCCGAGGCAGGGTTCCTGTACCCTGAGCAGCCAGGAGCTGCCCGTATGCCCTGGATCGCTACAACGACGGTAACGATAGCGATCAGGACGAAGGATTCCAGTTCACAGGCGTCCCCCTGGACGCCAAGACTGTTAGGCACTCAGGCTGTAGACTGTTAGGTTTTTGCCTCGGAGCATGTTGCGTTTCCGGATCCGGGTCCGGTATTATAGCCTAATAGCCTACAGCCTAGACCGCTACAGCCTCTGTGGTTTCCATGGGACGGGTGGGATTGCGGTTGACCACAGCGCCAAGCCGTGCCATGTTGGGCCGGCGACCGACGTTTAGCCGTAGCCCGCGGGGAGCCCTCGCGGCGCCGTTCACGGAGGATCTCCGATGTCATCCCGCCTACATGCACCGGTCTTGCTGCAGATCGGCATCCTGAGTCTGCCCATCCTGGCTGCGAGTGGCGCCAGTGCCCAGCCTGCCCCCACCGCCGTGGTGCCGGTTCTGGCTCTGGGGCACGAGGCGGAATGGGACCTGCGGCGCGGCCGCTGGGCCATGAGCGAGGGCGTGCTGGAGCAGACCGACCTCGATGGCCTCAGCGTGGCCCTGCTGCACACGCCGGCGCTGGCGGACCTGGTGCTGACCGTCGACGTCCGCATCCTCCCGGTCGGCGCCGGCGTGCGCGCCGCGGCCATCGCCTTCCGCGCCACCGGCACCATGACCTACTACTGGGCGCATCTGGACTCGAAGAACAGCCAGGTCATCCTGGTCCGCTCCACCCCCGACGAGTGCTGGCACGAGATCGCTCGGCGCCCCTGCCCCATCAGTGCCGATGCCTGGCACAGCGTCCGGCTGGAAGCCCGCGGCAAGAGCCTTCGTATCAGCCTGGACGGTCAGGAAGTCCTCAGCGCGGAGGACACGGCTTTGGCGGCGGGCAGGATCGGTCTGGGTACGAGCGAAGGGCAGGTGCAATACCGCGGTCTCCGCCTCGAGGGCGAGGCCCAGGCGGGAGTTGGCCCGCTCCGCGACGAAACCCCGCCGCCGCCCCTGTACCGAGTCGTCTCCCGCGGCGAAGCCGCCGGCCCCTACCAGGCCTTTCCGGACGCCTGTCGCTTGGCGAATGGCGATCTACTCTGCGTGTTCTATGCGGGCTATGGGCATATCTCGGTGCCCAGCCCCGAATGGCCCCAGGGCGGTCGCATCTGCAGCGTGCGTTCCCGCGACGAAGGCCGCACCTGGAGCGCTCCCGTGATCCTGTTCGACGACACGGACGACAACCGCGACCCGCACATCACACAGATGCGCGACGGCACGCTCCTCTGCAGCTTCTTCTCGCTGTACATGGATGGCACCACACTCAAGGGGCGGGGTGCCCAGCTCGTACGTTCCACCGACGGCGGAGCGAGCTGGTCCGGCGTCGCCCGCGCCATCGCCCCAGACCACTACTGCTCGGCGCCGGTGCGCGAACTGCAGGACGGCACCTGCATCCTGGGCACCTACGACGAGGGGGTTGGCGGTAAGGCCTGGGGCGGCGTGATCCGCTCAACAGACCAGGGCGAAACCTGGAGCGATGCCATCCCCATCGGCAAGGACTCTGGCGTGTACCTGGATGCGGAAACCGATGTCATCCAGCGCCGCGATGGCAGCCTCTACGCCGCCCTGCGCAGCAGCAAAGTCAACCTGCACTACGCGACCAGCAGCGACCTCGGGGTGACCTGGTCGGCAGTGCAGGACGCCGGTTTCCCCGGCCACGCCCCGCATTTCACTCGCCTGAGCACGGGCGAAGTACTGCTGACGCACCGACTGCCGCAGACGGCCCTACATGTCAGCCGCGATGACTGCAAGACTTGGCAAGGTCCCTACATCCTCGACCGGGTGGGCGGCGCCTACCCCGCCACCGTCGAACTCAAAGATGGGACCGTGCTGGCGATCTACTACACCGAGGGCGCCGGCAGCCACGTGCGCGCCCTGCGCTTCCGGCTCACCCCGGCTGGCATTGAGCCCCTGCCCTGGGAGTAGCCCAAGGAACGGCGCGCAGGCCGCCTCCGCGCGCCGACCTGGTCATCCGCCGTCAGTCGTCGTCATCCTCTGCCCCGGCGGTAACGGCCCATTCGGGGTAAGGTTCAGCGCTGCCTTTCAGCGCGTGCCAGAGAATCCGGTTCAGCACGTCCTCGGGGCACTTGTCGACCTCATCCAGGGGCAGCCGGGCCGAGGCAACGGCGTGCTTGCGCAGGAGCGCGTCGCCGACCTTCTTAGGCGCCGGGTTCATCTCGTCCAGCGGCACATTCGTGGGAATGGCAGTGAATGGCGTGAGGTCAGGGGTGGCAGTGAAGCAGTCCGCCATGGGCGTCGCAGCGGCATCCATCTGGTTCATCGGCGGCAGCCCGAGAATCAGCTCGATAGTGCGCAGGATACTGGTGGTGTTGTACTGGGTGTTGACCACGACGCCACGGCGAGTGTAGGGGCTCACCACATAGGCGGTGGTGCGGTAGCCGCTGACGTGGTCCCAGCCGGCCTGGGGATCATCCTCGATGCCGAAGACGCAGGTTTCCTTCCAGAAAGGGCTCTGGCTGATAGCCTCAACGATGCGGCCGAAGGCAAGGTCGTTGTCGGCCACCTGCGCGGCGGGGGTGGGCGCGCCCTCTTTGGTGCCGGAGGTATGGTCATTGGGCAGACAGATGATGACCAGGTTGGGGAAGTTGCCGGTCTTCTCGAACTCGCGCAGCTCGCGGATGAACTCGGCGGCGCGGAAGACGTCGGGGATATCCATGTCCCAACCCACGGTGCGGGGGTTGAGGTAGGGTCGCAGCGACTCGATGGCAGGCCGGCTGCCGATAGTGATCAGCCCGGTTCCAGCGACGTAGTCGCGATAGTGATCCAGGAAGCCGATGTGGCCCTTCCGGGCAGGGTCGGCCCAGCGCTTCTCGGTGATGGCGAACTCGCCGTAGTCGCGCAGGGTACGGCCATGGGCCAGGGCATGGTCCCAGATGAAGCCAGAGGGTGCGTAGGCCAGAGCGTCCACGCCGCCGTCATCCATGCCGTCAGGGTAGCTGCGCGGGAAGCCGGCGAACGATTTCTCCATGTAGTCGGTGGCGAAGGCCGTATCCGTCCACTGGTGACCATCGGCGCTGAGGATGCCCGAGCAATAGGTGTTGTCCAGGAGCACGAAGGTATTGACCAGCTTATGTTGGTTGGGGGTGATACGCTCCCCAAAGACGCAGAGACTGGGGTCGCCGTTCCCCTGCGGGAGATCGCCGAGGACCTGGTCGTAGGTGCGGTTCTCTTTGATGATGTAGACGACATGGCGGAACACCGAGGGCTCGCCGCTGCGCTCAGGAACCGGCCGCGGCGGCTGCCCGGGCCGCGCCGGCAAGCGTGCCGCCCGCACCATGGGTTCCCGGTAGTTGCGGCGCACGGTGGCGGTTTGCCGGGCCAGCTCGCGCCGGCCCGGAACCGCCAGCAGCGAGAGCGAGCCGTGGTACAGATGGGAGTTGCTGCTGACCTTGCCGGTGCTGGCGTCCGTCTTGCCGGGGCCGATACCTTTGAGGTTGGCCACGTAGAGGCTCGAGCGGCGGGTATCGCAGACGATGGCCCCGGGGAACCAGCCCACGGGGAGCAGTCCGACGAGGTGCGAGTGGCCGGGACGAAAGGCGATGACCGCCACGGCGTTCTGGGTGCCATTGCAGACGAACAACCGCTGGCCGCTGGCGTCGAAGGCCAACGCATTCGGGCTGGCACCGAAGAGGTCCGCCGCGTTCTGTCTGGCCCAGATGGTCTCCACGACCTGATCGGTGCGGGTGTCAATAACGCTGAGCGTGTCGCTGCCGGCGTTGGCTGCCAGCAGGTGTGCCCCGTCGGGCGCGAGGGCCAGTCCCGAGCAGTGCAGTCCGGTGAGCACCTCTGCGACCACGGCGTTACGGTCGAGATCGACAACACTGACGGAGCCCTCGCTGGCGATGTAGCGCCGCGGATCGACGCGGACCAGCGTGCCGCGACCGGCGGGACCAGTCACGCTGTCGGCGACGGGACGACGGCCACCCCAGTTACTGACGTAGGCCCGGCTGCCCGTAACCACAACGTCGTAGGGCGCTACCCCCACGTCCCAACTCCGCAGAAGCAGCCCCGAACTACTGTCCAGCTCCAGCAAGCGGTTCGAGAGGTTGCCGGCGACGTACAGCCGGGTGCCATCCTTCGAGATGGCCAAGCCGGCGGGAATCTCGTTCTTGCGACGCGGAGCGTTGGCAGGGGGCAACGGCAGCGATCGCACCCCTGCGACGACGCCCAGGGCGTCCACGGCAAAGACCTTCACCGAGCCGTTGACGTTGGCCAGGAACAAGCGTGCCCCGTCCGGCGCGAACACCAGCCCGGTGTAGCTCACTTGCCCTTCCCTATCGGGTTCCAGAATGTGCGTGGACACGGCGTCGGCAGAGGCGTCAACCGCCTGCTCCGACGGCAGCGGCACCCGCTGACGGACACTGGCGGTGTCGGGATCCACCACCACCAACTCGGGGGTCTTGCCGGCCGTGACCAGCAGCCGCCCGTCAGGACTCAGGGCGAGCACTTGGGGCCGCAGGCCCGGCAACTCCACCAGCCGCCCCACCGGCGTCACCACCTGGTTGACCGGCGTCACCACGCGCTGCTGACTGCCGGCCATACCGACCGCTTCCGCCGAGCCGAGGTGCAGCGGGGCCGCCGACTGACAACCTGATACCAACCACAGCAGACCGGCACTGAGGGCGGCCGTCGTCGCACGGATACGGGAAGCGAGGTACGCGCGGGAAGTGCGGTGGGCCATGCGGGGTCTCCATGACGGCGGTACAGGCGCAAGGAGTAAGGGCGCCAAGCCGGCTGCACGTTAGGTCGGCAGAGCCGCCCCGATGCATGCCCTGCAGCCCGCGCCCCTTCACGTCCGCAGCTTGGGGTTAGAGGCCGCGCCCGCCACCCTTGCCGATGCCCTTGTGGCCGGCCGCGCCGCCCTTGCCGCCGTAGACGCTGGCCCGGGCGCTGCGTCCCGTGGCTCCCGGGCCGCCGCCGAGGCCGCCTTGGGCCCGACCGTCTCCCTTGGCGACTTTCACCTTCAGAGGCCGTCCGGCCTGCTCCCGCCCATCGAGGGCGGTGATGGCCGCACAGCCTTGCTTGCTGCACTGCACCTGCACCGATGCGATCTGCGTCGGTTCGGCCCCCGACTCCTCCCGGCGCAGATGGACCGACTCCACCTCGCCGTGCGGAGCCAGCAGCGCCCGCACCTCAGCCTCGCTGACCGTGCTGCCCAGATTCTCGATGATGACTAACCACGCCATGTAGGTGTCCTCCTGATGCAGGAGCGCCCTTAAGGCCGCCGCTGCGGGTACGCCGTCTGCTTCCTAATCGTGTGCCAGGCCATAGTCTAGCGCGGCTTAGCGCGCCAGACTACCCGCGATGCATGATCGAGAGGCTGAAGGGGCTGGTCGGCGCGCCGCGGTCCCGCAGCCCGAGGCCAGCGAGCGTCTGCCGCAGGAACTCGGCGCCGCTGCGCAGGCGCGCTTCGACCTCCGCAACATGCGGGGTCTTCTCATCCTCATCCGCATCCTTGAGCTCACCCGAGGTGAAACGCTGCTGACAGCGCCAGACCAAGCGCATGAAGAGCGCATACTCGTCAAGCGTCAGATCCGGGTGCAGGGCCAGCCAGTGCCGGTCGAAGCAGTGGAAATCGAAGAGCCACTTGTGGTCCTCGATCGACAAGGGCAAGTCGGGTGAGTATTCGGCCAGGATCGGCAGGATCGTCCCCCAGTCGAGTGCGCCGCGGCCAGGAGGCAGGGTCTGGCGGCGGTAGCCGTGATCGGTGAAGAAGGCGACGGCGTCCTTGGTGTGAGTGAGATGGGTGTAGGGCGCCGCCCGCTTTGCGGCCAGCACGGGATCCTCGCAGTGGCACATGACGTTGGCCGTGTCCAGGCAGATACCGACGCAGTCCGGGCCGACCGCCTCAACCACACGGACGAGTTCGAACGTCGTCGAGTCGCCGTGGGTCTCGAGGTCGATGCGGCTGCCGTGCTGGCGCAGGACGGGCCCGAGTTGGCGCAGAAGCACGGCGGAATCCGCCAACTGCTGCGACCACGGCACCGGGTGCAGGTAGCGCTCGTCACCGCCGCCCAGCGAGCCGTGCAGTTCGTGCCAGCCGCAGGCAGCGGCCGCCGCGATCTCGGCACTGAGTTGGCGGAGATGCTCCGTACGCGGCAGGTCGGTAAGGTGGGGATTGCAGGACTGTGACACCGAGACATGGCTGTAGAGCCCGAGCTCATCGGCGCGCTTGCGGATCTCCTGGAGCGGGGACAGTTCCAGCGTCGGCGAAAGGCCGCGCAAGCCGCCAAACTGGGCGCCGTCGAGGCCCCATGACCTGATCAACTCAAGCTGCTGGAAAGCGTCGAGTTTGAGGTCGCGCAGGGTAAAGGTGTCGACTCCGACTCGCATGCGTATGGCCTTTCAGGAAAACGCCGCCAAGGCGCGGCGTTCGGTACTCTCAGCGTTTGGCCCCGGTATCGACGTGGTAGGAGAGATCGCGGGCGCCGACGATACCCGCCAGGGCCGCCGGCATACCGGACGCCTTCCAGCGCCGCGGTTTGATCGGCAGTTGGATGGTCTTGCCGGTCTCGGCGGAGCGGTAGGCGGCTTCGGCCACCTCGACCGTGCCCCGACACTCACGGCCGCTGGTGATGATCTGCGCCGGTTCGTGACGCAGCATCTTGATCCACTCGGCAATGCAACGTTCATGTCCACCCCAGGCACCGCACTCGACCTTGACGAAGCCGGAGAGGGCGGCCTGGCCGTAGCGCGCCAGGGCGGCCGGGTCCGCGCCGTCATGCAGACGGATGAAGGTGCCGCGCCCATCCATGCGGTAGGCCTCACCACGGGTGCCGCAGACCTGAACCATCTCGTACCACAAGCGGTTGTCGCCCTGATTCGAACGCGTCCACCAGTTGATCGAGAGCTCGGCCAGGGCACCGGACTTGAGCGTGCCGGTGACGACGCCCAGGAACTCGCCCTCCATGCGCTCGGGCCGGACGCAGGTCATACAGGTGACCCGCTCGAACTCCCCGCCGTACCAGCGCAGGCCGTCGATCTGGTGGGTCAGGCAGGACATGATGCAGCCACCGCCGATGCCATCGCGCCAGTGCGCCCAACTCGCGGCGGGCATGACCACATTCTGGTTGTGATCGAGCTTCCAGAAGAAGATGTCGCCGAGAACGCCGCTGTCGACGATCGCCTTCAGTGCCATCCACTCGCCGTGGTAGCGCCGGTCATGGCAGACGGTGAGCGTGACCCCGGCGGCCTCACAGGCGGCGATCATCTGGTCGCATTCCCAAACGTTGCGCGCCATCACTTTTTCGACCAGCACGTGCTTGCCAGCGCGCGCCGCCGCAACCGTCGCCGGCAGGTGCAGGTGATGCGGCAGGATGATGTCGACCGCCTCCACGTCGGGCCTGGCCAGGACCTCGTGGTAGTCGCGGACGATGCGGATGTCGGGCCCCAGGAGGCCGCGAATCGCCTCGTCGCGCCCGGGATTCGCCTCGGCCACGACGACGACCGCACAACGGTCCGTCGTCTTCGCGAAACCGGTCATGTGCGCGCCCAGAATGCCGCCGCCACCGAGAATGCCGACGCCAATCTTACCATCTGCGGTCATCACACATCTCCTTCATTGACTCAGCGACTCAGCCAGCGCCCGACCGGGCCAAGGCGCTCGGCGTAAGGCCGGATGAGAGCCGGCGCGAACTGCCTCGACAAGAGCAGGAAGACAAGGCCGAAGGCCGCACCGCTGACCAGGACTGCGGCAGCGGCCCCCAGCAGGGGATGGCTGACCCGTAGCGGTGCCTCGGCGCGAACGACCCACACGGCCGGAAGCGCCGCCAGCGCCGCCAAGGCCACCAGCTTCAGCCCGGCTCCGGTCAGCGAGGCGAAAACGCGCGCGCCGAAACGCCGCCGCCAGCAGAGCCCCAGCAGGACGGTATACAACGCCATCGCGCCAGCGCTGGCCAAAGCTACGCCGAGCGCCTGCAGTCGCGTTGACAGCACGTAGAAAGCCGGCAACGAGATCAGCGTCACGAGGGTGCCTAGAACCGCCGGCGAGACGGTGTCCTGACACGCATAGAAGGCCCGCCCCAGGAGCTGCTGTACGCCCCAGCAGCAGACCACCGCCAGGAAGACCCGCAGCAGCAGCGCTGTCTGCTCGCTGTCGACCGCGGCAAAGCGCCCCTGCTGGAAGACGAGCCGGATCGTGGGTTCGGCGACGACCATCATCCACACCGACAGCGGAATGAGCAGCGCCAGGAGATTCCGCAGGGCGCTATTCACGGTCTCCTGCAGTCGTCCCATATCGCCCTTGGCGGCCAGTTCAGCAAGGAAGGGGTAGGAGGCCACACCAACGGCCTGCGCCACGACACCGACGGGCACCATCATGATGCGTCGAGCAAAGCTGAGCCAACTGATGGCGCCGGGCCCGGCCAGAGAGCCAAAGACACGCACCAGTTGCTCGTCCAGCACCACGATCGATTGACCGACCATCAACGGCAGGGCCAGGAAGCAGAAGCGTGGCATTCCGGGGTGCGACCACGAGACCTGTAGCCGCAGCCCACCCCCTTGGCGCACAGCCAGGTAGGGGATGAGCAGGTTACCCAGCAGCGCCCCCACCAGCACGCCCCAGCAGAAGCCCTCCATACCGCGCGCCTGCAGGAGCACGCCGACCAGGATGATCATGCCATTGTAGACCAACGGCGTCAGGGCCGCTGCCAGGAACTGCTTGCGCTGGTAGAGGAGGGCCGTGAAGCATGACCCGAGCAGGAAGAAGACCTGGGCCGGCAGGATGAGGCGCAGGAAGTACGCCAGGCGCGGCAGGGCTGCCGGCGGCAGCCCCGGAGCCGCCAGGTACGCCAACTCGGGCGCCAGGACCATGGCCACCCCGGTGAGCAGCACGATCACGACGGTGACCCAGGTGAACACCGTGGAAAAGAAGCGCCAGCCCTCATCACGGTCGCGGTCGAAGTAATGCGCCAGCAGCGGGATGAGCGTGATCGAGAAGTAGCCTCCGGCCACGAGGTAGTTGATGAAGTCGGGGATAACAAAGGCGGCAAAGTAGAGATCCGACTCGCCGCCGGCGCCGAAGAGGTAGGAGATGGCCTTGTCACGCAGGAGTCCCATCACCCGCGACAGGAGGATGCTCGTGCCCATGACCACGGCCGCAAGGCCGATCTGCTGATGGCCCTTCCAGAAACGCATGGGCTAATCATACATCGTCTTCCGGGGTTCGCCCCACCGGGAACAGGGCAGCCGCAAGAAACCGCCGCGCGCCGGACTCCGTGGGGAGCGCAGCCCGCGACGCCTTGGCAACGCGCCAGAACGGCAGCGGCCCGGCCCGGCAGAACGCGAAATCTCCGTCCCCCGCCGCCGGGTTGCGCAGAAGCCGGCAGCCCGGGGCGGGCCGGACCCACCGAGGCGAGACCGCGTGAAACGTCTCAGGTCTCGGGGGCCGCCGTGACCGCGTCTGGCAGGGTCTCGATGAAGCGCCGGATCTCATCGCGGACGCGGCGATAGCCATCGAGGGCCTCGGCCTCATTGCGGGCCGCCTTGGCCAGCCTGGGCGGGTCATCGAAGCCGACGTGAACCACCTTGGGCGCGCCAAAGAAGGTCGGGCAGGTCTCGTGGGCGTGGCCGCAGACGGTGACCACCACATCGAAAGCAATGTCGGCCAGTTCGTCGACGCGCTTGGAGCGATGACCTGAGATATCGACCCCGGCTTCGGCCATGACCTTGACGGCGTTGGGGTTCAGGCCGTGCGTCTCGATGCCGGCCGAGTACGCCTCCAGCACATCGCCCTTCAGATGCCTGGCCCAACCTTCGGCCATCTGGCTGCGGCAGGAGTTGCCGGTGCAGAGAAAGAGGATTCGCAACGGCAGGGGTTCCGCCAGCAACTGCCGCAAGCCTCGCACTCCGCTCGGTTCATGGGCCAACCAGGGCACGACCGCGAAGCGGCTGGCAAGCTGCCAGGCCTCTTGGATGAAGCGGTGTTCGTTACTCTGCCTGGCCCGCAGGAATGCATGGTTCAGCTTCAAGGGCGAAAGGCTCTGGTTGACGACCCAGGCAAAGGGCCGTATCCCGGCGCGCTTGAGATCCTCCTGCAACCGCGCGGCTTCGTGCACCGGCGTCGCTTCCGGCAAGGTCACGATGATGACCTTACTGAAATCCGGATCGCGCAGACGCGGTAGAAGGTTCCGAACCGCCTCGGGCAGATCGCTCTGCGTCTTCAGGACCTGGCGGTGATAGGCCTCCGTGGCATCCAGCAACATCAGGGTGTGGCCCGTCGGTGCGGTGTCGAGAACGACAAACCCGTCCTGTCCCTGGTCCACCTTGGCGGCAAAGGCCCGGAACACCGCGATCTCCTCGGTGCATGGAGAGCGCAAGTCCTCCTCCAGCAGTTTTCGGCCCTCTGCATCCAGGTCGGCGCTGACCGCCGCCAGGGATTCCTCTGCATACGCCGCGGTTTCCGCCACGGGGTCAATGCGGCTGACGGTGAGATTCGGCACAGATTCACCCACGGCCTGCACGACGTGCGCGGCCGGATCGGTGGTCGTCAGATGCACCGGGTGCCCGCGTGATGCCAGTTCGACCGCGATGGCGGCGGCCAGCGTGGTCTTGCCGACTCCCCCTTTGCCCATGGTGAGAATCACGCCGTTCCCCCGCCCCTCGATCTGGCGGACGAGCGCAGCGAAAGTCGGCCACGCTTGACGGGGGGACGTCACCGGCGGCGGAGGCAGCGACAGTTGTGGGGCCGGAGGCGACAGCACAGCCCGGATGGCGGCCAGGCCGGTCACATTGAAGGCCAACAGGGGAATCTCGGTGCGGGGCAGCGCCTGCAACCCCTCGGGGACATGGGCGAGCGCCTCCTGCTGACGTGTGAGCATAGCGCGTGCGGTGGGGTCTTCATCGTGGGTACCGAACCGCCCATTCAGCAGGAGCCGGATGTTCCTCAGGCCCAGCGTACCGAGTTCTCCCCGGCTGCGCTCGGCCTCGACCAGGGACGTGCGTTCAGGCCGGCTGACCAAAGCCACTTGCGTCCGGGACGCATCAGCCATACACTCCAGTGTCTTGGCATAGAGAGCGTGTTGCGATTGCAGTCCTGAAAGCGGGCCAAGGCAGGAGGTGCCGCTGGTGTTGGTGTCCAGGAACTGGTTCCACGCCGCCGGCAGTTGGAGCAAGCGTAGCGTATGCCCGGTCGGGGCGGTATCGAACACGACGTGATCGTAGTCCGTCGTTGCGTCCGGCTGGCCCAGGAAACGGGCAAACTCGTTGAACGCGGCAATCTCCGTCGTGCAGGCTCCAGATAACTGTTCCTCGATGCTCGCCACCATCGCGGCCGGAAGCGTACCGCGATAGGGTGCGATGACCCTCTCTCGGTATTCGCGAGCTGCCACCTCGGGATCAATATCCAGGGCCCAGAGCCTGGGAACCGCTCTCAGTTGCACGGGTACGGACGTCAACGCCTCGCCCAGCACTTCGCTGAGGTTCGACGCCGGGTCGGTGCTGATCAGCAGGACGCGCTGACCACTGTCGGCCAAGGCAACCGCGGTGGCGCAGGACAGGGTCGTCTTGCCGACGCCGCCCTTGCCGGTGAAGAACAGAAAACGCGGGGCGGCCTGGACAAACGCCGCGAAGTCGTTGTGGCGGTTCGTCATGCGGTCACTCCTTGCGCGTTGTCCTCTTTGGCCAGCACGGCGAGTTCATTCCTGGCTGGATAGCCGCCGCTGCTGACGATCGCGCCCCCAACCAGGATCATCAGAACGTCCAGAGCAGATAGAGTCCCGCCCCCACGAGGGCCACGCCGGCGACAACGCGGATCGCCGTCTCCACCTTCTGCGCCTTGATGGAGGCTTTGCCGAACGAGACGCCGAACAGGATCGCGCCCAAGGGCAGGCTAAAACCGAGGCCGAACGCCGCCATGAGGACCATGCCCCACAGCACCTGGCCCATCAGCACGTTGGCGCCGATGATGATGAAGATGCCCGGGTTGCACGGCAGCGAACTGGCCGCCACACCGCCTCCCATCAGCAGTCCCACCACCACCGTTCCCAGCATCCCGTGGCCCGCAGCAGGGGAATCCGTCTGGCGCGTCACCCCGGGCAGTTTCAACGGCAGGAGCCTGAGCGCCGCCAGCCCCAGGAGGACGGCGATGGCGCCCGCGAACAGCTTCCAGTACCTGCCGAGCATGGCCTGCGCCGTCTGGCCTACGACTCCAGCCACAAAGCCCAGCACCACCAGCGCCAGCGTGGTGCCCACCATGAATGAGACTGCAGAGACGCCCGCAGTGCGCCGGCTGCTGTCCTGGCGCGTGCCGGAATAGGCCACCAGCATGCCCATCGCCGGTAACGTACAACACGCGCTGGCCAGGGCGCTGACCAGCCCCAACGCGAAGGCCAGAGGCAGCGCCGCCGGTCCCTGGCTGGCCTCCTGCAGGGTGTTGGTGATGGACTCAAGCATGGGTAGGGCCATCACTCGCGAGCGCGGCGGCGGTAGCCAGGACCATAGATCCGAGCACCCAGCGTGGCCGACCTGACGTCCCGGCGGCAACACGGGTGACGCTGGCCCCGCAGGACTTCCGGTGCTGCTGCAGCGCGTCCATGCTGGTCGCTGGTTTCGTTCCGTGGTTCGGCGTGGCCATCTGGCCGTTCTCCTTGCGTTCCATCCTGGGGGCAACACCTAAGGCCTGCTCTCCACGGCGGGCGGAGAGCATCACGCTCTGTCTTCCGCTTTACTGCGTGTCTGCCTGGTTCACCGTTCGACCTTCGGGACGTGAACCCCTGCAACGGACTGCGGCGGTTCGGTTCACGTCGCTTTGACGTTCTTGCCAGCCGGGAACCAGTGCGCTGTCCGGTTAGCTATCCTAACCAAGTGCAGCATGACCGGTACTTCGGTCAGTACCCCCACGATGGTGGCCAGCACCACCGGCGAGGAGGCGCCGAAAAGCGAGATGGCGACCGCCACCGAGAGTTCGAAGAAATTGGAGGCTCCGATCATCCCGGCCGGCGCCGCAATATCATGCGTAAGTTTCCATTTCCTTGCCCACAGATAAGCGGTGAAGAAGATGAGATACGTCTGGATGATCAGCGGCACGGCAATCAAGACGATATGCAGGGGGTTCCTCACGATGGTCTCGCCTTGGAAGGAGAAGATCAGCACGAGGGTCAGCAACAGACCGCCGATGGTCACGTTGCTGAACTTCGGGAGGAACGTCGTGTTGAAGTGATCCAGCCCCTTTGTCCTGATCACATGAAACCGGGTCAGCATGCCGCCCACCAGAGGAACGACCACAAAGAGCGCCACCGACAGAAAGAGCGTGACCCATGGGATCTTAATGCCGCCCACGCCCAGCAGCAGACCGACAATCGGGACAAAGGCGGGCAGGATGATCAAGTCATTGGTCGCAACCTGCACCACCGTATAGGCAGGGTTCCCCCTTGTGAGGTAACTCCAGACGAACACCATCGCCGTGCAGGGCGCAGCACCCAGCAGAATGGCCCCAGCCAGATAGTCTCTGGCCAGTTCATGCGGGATCAACGATCTGAAGACCACAAACAGGAAGAAGGCGGCAATCGCATACATCGTGAAAGGCTTGATCAGCCAGTTGGTCACCCACGTGACATACAGCCCGCTCGGGTTCTTGCGGATATTCCTGATGCTGGCGAAATCCACCTTCATCATCATGGGCCAGATCATCAGCCAGATGAGCACGGCAATGGGGATGGAGACCTTCGCGTACTCGAACCGTCCCAGAAACGCGGGCAGGCCTGGCAGAAACTTGCCGATGAGCACGCCGACAACCATACACAGGATAACCCACAGGGTCAGGAATCTATCGAAAAAGCCAATCCTCAGCGCTTCGTCTTGCTTCATCGTTGTACCCCCGATCTGGTGACCTGGCGCTCGGCGACGACGGCCACTGCAGCACCCATGGCTCCTGATTCCCTTTACTGCGTATCTGTGCAGATATGCATATCATAGCCTGGCGGGAGGCGCGGGTCAAGCGCTGCGGGCGGAGGGGGCATAACTCCTCAGAAACCGTGAGAAAAGGCTACACGCGAAACGCGGAGGGGGACTGCGGGCTCCAGCCAGCGGTGGACGAGGGCGCCTCCCTCGACCCTCGACCCTCGACCCGCACATCCCCCACAGCCTCTGCCTCACCAACCCCTGCGGTGCTTGCCGTCGCAGGGGTGGGCAATGGGCTCGATCGCGTCCCAAGGGCAGGCCGCTCTGCACTTCAGGCAGCCGCTGCAGCGGTAGAAGTCGACCCAGGGCTTGTCATCGGGAGCTTCCCGGAAGAAGGCCTGCATGGAGCAGGCCAACCCAGCGAGGCAGGGCTGGCAGTTGCGGCAGAGCTCCGCGTGGATCAGGGCGCGTTTCATGGTGCGGTGTCCTTCTCGCCCGCCAGTCCAAGGCCGGCGCAGATGGCCAGCAGGGGCTCCTTGAGGTGGGGATGCCGCTCAGTCCGCGCGGATGCCCAGGACCACATCCTTGGGCAATGCCACGCCGGCAGCCACCTGCAGGGCCTTGAACGCCCCGACCGGCACCGCGCACGCGGAGCAGCAGCCTTTGAGTGTCTCGCGGGCCGTGGTCAGGATCACGCCAGCGCTGCCGGCGCCGATCTCGGCATAGCCGTCCACCGGCCCCTTCGCCACCAGGGCAGCGCCGAAGCGCTCAGCCTTCTCACAGCCGCTGACGACTTTGAAGCTGACGTTCTGCGTGTCGTCGCTGTCGGCCTGGATGCGGGTCTTGAATCCGCAGATGCCGGCGTCGACCGTTGCTACTGCTTTCACTCGTCACTCCTTCACCACGCCATCAACGACAGCCCGTACACGTGGGTGAGACTCAGGTACACTCCGGCGACGATGAACAGCACACCGGTCGCGACCCGTACCCAGCGCTCGACGTACGTCAGCTTGTTGAAGGCCTTGCCGACATGCTGTGATGCGAAGGCGATCAGGAAAGAGAAGACCAGCACCGGCAGCGCGGTTCCCAGGCCGTAGACGCTCGGTAGGAGCAGCCGCGATCCGTGCGCTGCCGAGAGCGGGATCAGGGCCCCGAAGTACAGCCCCGCGGAGACCGGGCAGAAGGACAGGGCGAAGAGAAACCCGAGCGCCCCAGCCCACCAGGAGCCGCCCTTGGCGGCGCGTTCCTGGATACCGCTTCCGGCCAGGTTCATAGAGATCCCACTGCCGATCATCCCGAGCAGGACCATCCCGACCAGGATCACCAGCGGGCCCAGTGCCAGGTTGAGGTAGCGCTGCAGGAACCGCGCGCTCTCGCCGCTGGCCAGCAGCCCCGCCAGCAGCAGGCCGGCAAGCGCTACGTAGGCGAGGGTCCGGCCGACGACGTAGAGCAGACCGGAGAGCAGCACCAGGCGCGTCTGGCCCACCTTGCGGCTGATGAAGGAGATGGCGGCGATGTTGGTGGCCAGTGGACAGGGGCTGATCGACGTCAGAATCCCGAGCCAGAGGGCGGAACCGAGGGTGAACCAAGTCATGGCAGTCCAGTTCCTCTTACGGCTTGCCGTGGATGCATTGCCTTCTGGCGAGCGTCCACAGAGCTCGCTCCAGCAGCTACCGGAGGTACTTCCGGATCGCCCCGGCGATGTACTCCTTGAACTCAGCCGGCTTGTCGACCAGGGTCCAGACCTCGTCCAGACGCTGGAACTCCGTCTCCTTGCCGTTGACCCGGTTGGCTACCACCACGCAACTCGAGGCGACATCGAAGCGCTTGGCCAGATCCTCTTCGACCTGGAAATCCGCCTCGCGCCACGCGATGTAACCCGCGGCTAGGGCGTTGGCGAACTGTATCTCGACGACCTCTTTGGCCATCCGCTCGATGGTGTTGCAGGTGACACAACGGAAGGTCGCGTGGAGGTAGTAGACGATGACCTTGTCCGTTGCCGGCGCGGGCGCCTTGGCGTCGGCGCCTGGCGCGGGTGCAGGGCCAGGAGGGGCGACCGTGGGCGCCTGCCGCCGGCCGACCTCCTTACCCACGCCGAAACCCAGGGTGAAGACGGCAAACGCCAACAGAACATGTGTTGTCCAAGCTCGGACCATCATCTCACCGTGTGCTGTTCAGAGGGTCGAGGGTCGAGGGTCGAGGGGCGAGGGTCGAGGGTCGAGGGGCGAGGACAGCCCGCGTCGCGACCCTCGTCGCTCGACACGTCCGATTCCTCGTACTGCGCGTCGCCATCTCGCACCTCGTAACTGCTACGCAGGCGAGTGATCGTGGTAGTCAGAATGCCAATGATCTCGTCGAGCCGCTGAGCGCGGTCCCGGACGATTTCCGGAGGCAACCAGTGTTTCATGCGCTGGTACCGTCCCTGGGTCTCCCGCGCCGACCCCCTGGCAAAATCCAGGAACCGCGCATACTCTGCCCGACTGACGCGGCCATACCCCTCCTCGATATTCGCGCAGATCGAGTCAGCGCTGCCGACCTGCTGCGACACCAGCCGGTAACAGCGAGGGTCCTTCTGTATCAGCGCCGTATCCTCGACCACCAGGTCAAAGAGAACGACTGCCCTCTGATAGGCGCCAAAATCGCGCACTCCACCGCCAGCCATCGTTGCTCACCGCCTTTCGCCACCCTCGCCCCCCGACCCTCGCCCCCCGACCCTCGCCCCCCGACCCTCGTCCCCCGACCCTCGCCCCCCGACCCTCGCCCCCCGACCCTCGCCCCCCGACCCTCGCCCCCCGACCCTCGCCCCCCGACCCTCGCCCCCCGACCCTCGTCTCATTTCGGCGCGCATTCGCCGATCTTACAGGCTTTCTGGATCTGCTGCGGCGTGAGCTTCATCTTGTCGGCCAGCGACTGCTGGATGGTGATCATCTCGCCGGTCTCGAGCGGGTGCACGTCGAGCCACTGGCGCAGGTTCTCGGGGGTGGCGAAGAAGCCTTGATGGAAGCAACCCGCCGAGACCCACTTGCCGTCGGCGGTCTGCTTCTTGCCGAACCAGGCCACCGCCGTCGCCGGTTCGACCGAGGCAACCGCACCGCCCAGCGTCTTGACGATGATCATCTCACCGGTTAGGCCGTCCGGCTGACGGACCTCGGTATCCTTGCCGGTGCGCGCCGTGACACCCATGGCACAGTGGGCGCAACAGCCGTAGCTCTGTGCGCCCTCGACCCGAACGCTGGCCACGTCCTGAGGGTACAGCGAGCGGTCGCAGAAGCCGCAGCGCTGCGACAGCTCACTCTCCTGCAGGGCGGCCCAGCCGATGATACTGCCACCCCCCGTCTGCATCTCCTTCGCGGCGCCGTCGCGGCTGGCGAAGGCCTTGATCCAGGGCCGGCCAGTCTTCCCATCCGCGCCCTGTAGATAGGCCACGTCGCTGGCGGCCACCAAGGTGCCGGTGGCGTAATCGGTGACGGACACGCGCTTCTCGAAACCGGTCTTGTCCTCGGTCAGGCAGGAGTACAGGATGAAGGCGCAATGCAGCGAGCACAGCCGGACATCGCCCTTGGCGCTGGTCACGACCACCGCCGTCTTGGGCGAGATGTCGCCGTCGCACAGGGTGCAGATCTGGTCCTTGGCACGCGCGTCTTTGGCGGCCGGCTCCCAGCGCTCGATCTTGGGCGCGGTCGCCGTGCCGAGGTCGAAGCCGAGTTCCTTCCACTTAGCCAGGATGTCCGCCTTGGCGAAGAACCCCTCGTGCCGCCACAATTCCTTGCCATCGGGCGCAAAGAATATCTGCGTGGGAATCGCGCTGATGCCGTACTCTTTGCCCTTGGCGGCGTTCTCTTTCACCCAGACGTCGATGAACTCGACCTGGAGCTTGCCGGCGTACTCCTCGGTAAGCTCCTTGAGGAGGGGGGCCATCATCTTGCAGGGGATGCAGGACTTCGAGCCCAGGTCCAACAGTTTCGGCAACGCAGAGGTGGCGGCGGCGGCGGCCTCGGCGGCACGGCCGGAGCTGACCCACAGACCCAGCGTCAGGACAAGGGCAGCGGTTACCGACGACAGGATACGGTGGGGGGCAAGCTGGAACATGGAAATGGCTCCTACTTCAACAGCGCCTGGATGGCCTCGGACTCGGGGACCTTGCCGACCAGCTTGACCACGCCGTCCACCACCAGGGCCGGGGTCATCATCACGCCGAACTTCATGATCGCGGTGATATCCGTGACCTTGACCAGTTCATACTCGAGGCCGAGGGCCTTGGCCGCCTGTTCGGTGTTCTCGGCCAACTTCTTGCACTTGGGGCAGCCCGAGCCCAGGATCTGTAGTTTCTTCATGGTGTTCCTTCTCCGTCACTTGGCCAGCAGTTCCCTGGCCTTGGCCACGGTCTTACCGACCTGTTCCGTGGTGCAGCGTACGCCCTTGGTCTTCTCGATACCGAGGTCGGTCACACGCAGGTAGCGGTAGTTGGCGATACCATGGCGGTCGAAGATCTTCTTGGCGCATTCCATGGGACAGCCGTCGATGACGAGGTTGACATCGGCGTCGCGCGCGGTCTGCACCATGCCCTGGATGTCAGCCCCCAGGCCGGCCAGGCAGAACATCTTGCCATCACCGGCGAACATCAGCTCCCGCGCCGCCTGGTCTGAGATCTCGGCGACGTTGGCGGCGCCCGAGCAAGGGAACAGCAGCACGTTCCGGCTCGAGCCGCAGCAGGACTCGCTCGCGGCCTTGGTCGCAGTCTTGGCGCAACAGTCCGACATGATCCGCTCCTTGTACTCCGCCTTCCAGGACACAGGCGATCTTCCGGCTCACCGACTCGTGACGGGTTGGCGAGCGCAGCACAGGTCGCGCTGCTCGTCGGCCGCCGAGGTCATCAGTTCGTTCACGCAGGACAGGAAGTTGAACACGCACGGGAAGCGCAGCGAATAGAACACCTGCAGCCCGCGCTTCTCGTCGCGCACAATGCCGGCCGCCTTCAGCACCGACAAGTGCTTGGAGACCGTCGACATGTCGGCGCCCACCACGCGCTGCAACTCGCAGACGCAGCGCTCCCCGTCCGCCAACAGCTCCACCATGCCCAGACGCGACGGATGCGCCAGCGCCTTCAGCACCCGCGCCTGCATCTCCAACTGCTGCCGTTTCCGTGGCTCCATGCTGGCCCTGCTCCCGGTGGACTACCTGCTCTTACCAAGACCGAATGCTTACTTGGCACCATAACCAACTAGTTGCGGGATAGCAAGCCCGGTCGCGCCCTGGTCAGGGCGGTTCTAAGAAACCGGCGAGGGCGCCGACGGCTGGGTCTGCGATCGCCATTGGGCACCCCCGAGGCCCCCTTGCGGTCGCGCTATGGAGCATAGGGGGGCACGGCGTTGCGCCGGCGCTCGTCGCGGGCAT
>CAILUI010000186.1 GCA_903837355.1 uncultured Victivallales bacterium | reverse complement strand
CGTCGGGCCAGGGGCTGAAGTGCGGCAACAGGTCTGCCTCGAAGGTGACCGTGCTCCCCCTGGGCACGTAGAGGGTGCCCGTGATCTCCGCGGGGTTGCCGCCGTCGATGGCGGCGTAGAGGCGGATGGTGGTGACGGTGAAGCTGGCCGTGTCGACCTCGGTCGGTTGCGTGCAGTCCGTGGCCTGGACATAGACGTTCCCGTACTGGGGCGACACGCTCAGACCGGTGAGCGTGACACTTGGCGTCGCGGTGGCGGCACCATCGAACGCGGCGTCCGCTGCGCCGCTCTGCAGCGTCCAGTCGCAGTCGACCGGTTCGAGGACGCCCGCAACGATGCGTTTGGCTGTGAGCGTGATGGAGTCCCCGACGCCCAGGTAGACGCGGTTGGCGAAGATGGTCAGCCCGTCGAGCGCGGCGAGCATCCCCTCTCCCTCCTTCATGGCATCGCACTCCCCACGGTCCCGGCACTCACGGGTGTGCCGGTGCTCCGCATCGCCAGGTCAAGCCGTTCCTGCGCGTGGCGTGTCACGGCATTCTCATCGAATCCGCGCGCGCGCCAGAGGGCCAGAGCCCAGGCGCGCAAGGGCTGGTACGAGGGGGCGCTGCAGCCGAGAAGCATCGCATCGAGGGTGGCGCGAAGACGCTGCGGTTCCCAGGACGGTGCTGCCTGGAACAGCGCCGCAGCGGCCAGGTAGACATCCCGCGGCGGCGCGCCGGCGGCCAGCAGTGCGCAGACGTCCTCGCCCGCATTGCCTCCAGGCAAGCCAGCGGCAGGCGGTCCGGCGTCGAAGAACACGCCCGACAGTGCCACGCAGGCGCCGCGGTGCTTGCTGACTCGCGCGGCGAGCCGGATGGGGCCGGTGACCGCGAACCATTTGTATAGGGGTCAGCGTAATGTCACCGACCACGGCCAGAGGCCGTGGCTTGATAGAGCCCCCCTGAGGGGGGCGTTCTCGTTATGTTACCCCCTGAAGGGGGTTCTCGCGTAAGGTGAACCCCGCTGGGGTCTTGGCTGGCGTCGGCGCTTACTTCAGCCCCAGATCCAACTGCTCCAGGTGCTGGTCGTCCTGTTCCTGCTCACGCACGTACTTGCGTATCCGGTCCTCGTCCATGCCGACCGTGCTCACGCTGTACCCCGTTGCCCAGAAGTGCAGCCCCGTCATGCGTCGCTCACGCAGCAGTTCCCGGTGGATGCGCACCGCGCTCTTGCCCTTCACGAACCCGACCACGCGTGCCACACTGAACTTCGGCGGAATGCTCAGCACCACGTGCACGTGGTCGCTCATCGCGTGCCCTTCGAGCACTTCCACCCCATGCTGCCTGCACAACTCACGGATCAGACGGCCCACGTGGGTCCGCAGCTTCCCGTACAGCACCTTGTGCCGGTACTTCGGGATCCAGACCACGTGGTACTTGCACTCCCACCTGACGTGGGATAGGCTTTCCCATTCGTGCATAGGTTCTTTCCTCCGCTGCCAGCGGGTTCACCAAGGAAAGAACCTATGCCTTTTCTGGGGCGCCTCAACCACCAAGCACCGGTCCGAACCTCTGAGGGTCCACGGCCTGAGGCCGTGGGGTTAACTACGAGCTAATATACTCCTTAGCCAAATGTTACATGTAAACAGGAGGTGCAAATGTGCGTGACTTCACACAGAAACAGGCCAGAAGTCGGTCACCCTTCCAGCAGGTCCAGCACCGCCTCGCGCCTGCGGGTGCTCACGTGCAGGGCATGGGTGCCCGGCGCCTCCTGCAAGCGCGCCCGGGACCGGCGACGATCCTGCCTGAAGCGCACCGTGAAGCGCCGCTCCTGACACCACGGCAAGCCGGCCGGGAATGGCCACAGATCAGCGATGACGACAGCTACAGACAGGCATGCCGCTGCTTCTTAACATCCCACTGAGATTGATGTTAGCTTAAGCTGACCCCCGTGCCCAGAACTCTGCGGCGGGCCTTGGCCAGTGGGAGGCCTGTTCGTTGAGTCCAGTGACCCGCTTGGTTCCGCGGAGCGCCAAGGAAAGGGACCGCCCCCGGAAACCCTCAGTCACCGTCTGACCTCTCACTGGTCACACGTAATTCCAGGTCGGCCCCCCGTTGGAGGCCCGCGATCCGCCATCCACCCACGGAATCCTGCGCAATGGTGTAGAACCACGCGCCAGTCCTGTCCTCAACGTACCTCCCGGCGAACTCCAGGCACAGCCGGCCTGCGTCCCTCTGACCCAGCGCCGTGACCCTTATGTCAACGCCGGTGGGGCCCCGGACCGAAGACAGCATCCAGCCCGACATGGGCGCGAGGAGACCGACGATGTCGATCTGCGCCATCAAAACCGATAGGCCGTAGGGGTACAACGCGTCCTCAGGCGGTTCGGCGAGTTGACCGGTAGCCCTAGACCTGAAGGCCCACAGCGGCCTGCGATACCCATCGTTGCCGACGGTTCCTGCGGGGATGCACTCATGTTCGTGGAGGAACGCCAGCCGGCGCCGGAATGCCTGCACATAGGCGGGCAGCGACTCCTCTTCCGAGTTCGGAGTCTCCAGTCTGGCTACACGGACAATGCCCTGCTGGTCCTGCAAGACCAGGACCGACTGGAGTGTCTCAGGGATCGTTGTAAGGAAGGGGCGGCGCAGTGTCTCCGGGGTCCCCACGGGGCAGAAGAAGGTGAAACGGAATGGTGATGCGACCTCGCCGGATACTATCGTGAAGACCCGGAATCTCGCTTCCTCTGTGGTCTCGGTAAGCCTGTACTCGCGACACGACCTCACGACTGGGACAACCTGCAGTACGGACGCCTTGGACGGACGCACCAGCAGCATCGATGCACCGTCGAAAGCACTGTCGATCTCGCCAACGAACTGAACTCCTTCCGCGCCCCAAGACACACGTCCACAGAACGCGAGAAGCCCAAACGCGGCCTGGACAGCCAGCAAGACTCGATGAACGGCTTCCATGGCTAGTTGGTCTCCGGGGGGTTGTCGTCGCTGGGTGAGACACGGAAGTTGCACTCCATGGAAGTCGGAGTTGGGGGTGCGCCGGACAGCCAGGACTCCAGCACCGCGGCCTCGTAGTTGGGCAGCGCAGAGACGGGGTCCGGCGGCGGATCGCCCAAGGGATAGGGGCCCTCATCCGTCGTGACCTCCATGCCATACGACGGATCCCAGAAGGTCACGTACTTAGCGGGGTTCCCTGAAGTGGCGTGGCGGTACCAGCGCAGTACACGGTGGTAGGCGAACTGCCGTAGCGCGGGAGTAGGGTTGCTCTGCCCAGGAAGCGGTTTCAGGCGGAACTGATCAACCACCGGGAACTTGTCCGGTTCCAGGGCGCACGACCTGCGGGAGAGCCCGTTCGCCGCAAGGCACTCAAGGAGGAAGGCGGCCCAGACTGTGCAGTCGCCGTCTCCGTATCGGAGGAGGCCCTCTATCGCTGCCTTGTCCATCCCGGCTGCAGCCGGGGGGTCGGTGCGATAGTAGCAGAGCGGACGCGAGTACTCCCCTAGACCGTCATCACCGTTCTCTTGCCAGGCCTTGACCGCAAGCCCGGTGAAACCACCCCAAGTCTTGTAGAAGATGTCCCAGTTCGCTCCGCCCGACTCCTGCTCCGCTGGAGTCCCTCCATTCCGTGTTGCTTGGTATGGCAGCGTCCGCCACCGGCGGTACGGCGCCGGATCCTCGGTCTTCCTCTGTCGGACGACAAACACCTCGTTACCGCTCTCCCCCACCGGCGTCCACTCGCCTGTTCCCACCTTTGTGGACCAGGTAACCATGAGCAGCGGCATGTGGTTCACTCGGCCAGGCATGTTCCCATCACATTTCGTACGCGGGTAGTGCAGCATGCCGCTGTCCATGTCCGCCTGCTGCGGAGGGAAGTTGAACCCGTTCGGGTTATCCCCCCTGATCTGGATCCCGGCTGCCGAGGCCGGCCCGTCAATCCAGACCTCCGCCTGCCACTCGGCCCCGTGGCCGAAGCACATCGGAGCCCGTGTGTCACCCTTGCTCACCTGGATACCCCGACCGGTTCCTGCTTGGTCCAGCCATTCCTTGCCGTCTGGGTAAGGGTCGTCCGTACCGTCCACATACACCTTCCTCTTCCATCCTCCCTGGAGTCCTGTACAGGAGAAGTCCACCGCATGCAGTCTGTGTGGAGTAGGCGTCGCCGCGTCTCTGCCCACCACCGCACTGCCGCCGCCACCGCCAGGAGCCTGACAGATGGAGTAGTCGGGCGGATCGGTGGGCGGCGGGGGCGGCGGGCTGGGGGGCACGAAACCGACGGTCAGGGTGGTCTGGCCGGGCTCGGCGCCCTCAAGCCAGAACCCGGAAGTGCCTGCGCTGCCGCGGAACTCGGCGAGCGGGATGGTCCAGGTGGCCGCCGCGTCCTTCCCGACCACGGGTTCGTACTCGCGGACGTCAATGGTGCCGTCGCCGTTCGAGTCGGTACTCACCACCCGGAAGAGCCGCACCGGAGCCTGCGGCGCGGCCGTGATCTCCAGACACGCATTATCAGGCAGGAGCTCGCCGCCGGGCAGGGAGATCTCGACCTGGGCCATGTCATCGAGGTCGGCGGCTATCTGCTCGGCCGTGCCGGCGACCTCTGCGTCCTCGCAGTCCGGGTCCGGTCCGCCGCTGTCGAAGTCGTCGTTCACAGCCATGAACAGGCCGGGGTCCGTCTCCTCCTCTTCGCTCGCGTCGCGCACACCATCGCTGTCCGCATCCGTCCAGCCATCGACCGCCGCCCCGGCGCCATCCTGGACCTTCGGCCGGTGCAGGATCAGGTCCGGTTTGACGATGGTGCAGTGGATCAGGCGCCTGATTCCGTCGACCCCACCCCCGATGACGCCGGCGCCCTTGTAGTAGGCCACGAAGTCCACCTCCTGCACGATGCCGTCGGCCGCGCCGATGGCCCAGTTCACGGAGACCGTGCCTGTCGCGAAGTCGCCCTCCACGGCGCTGAACTGGCCTGCCGTCAGCAGGTTGCCCGTCTTGTCCTGGATACGCCAGCCGACATCGGCTCCGGAGGGAGCCGGGACGCCGGGCGGCGGCGGATAGAGGAACAGGTCATGCAGTTCGCACTCCAAGGTGAACGCGATCACGCCGTCGTCGGTAGGCCCGGTGTAGAGCACCGCCCCATCTTCGCGAGTCTCCTCCACGGGACTGGAGTCCTCGGCGGTGCCTGTGGTCAGGCCGGCGGCCGTCACCGTGAACGGACCGATGTCCAGCACCCCGGCCGTGAAGGTGAGCGTGTTGCCGCACTCGGCAGCCACGGTCGCGGTGCCGGGCGTGTCGAAGACAACCCGGACGGTCGGCGGCCCTTGGGGGGTACTGCCCGGTGTGAGACACTCTGCACCGGTCACGGTCCATGCGGGTTTTCCCCATGGCCAGACGAACACGGCGTTGGGCTGGGCACTGGAATCGGGCTGAGGACCGAGAAGGAAATCCAGCGTCGCGCCGCGTGCCACGGCCACGGCCGGCGGCGTGGGGGCCTCCCGTGTGGCCGAGTCCGTCCAGAGGGGGTCGGCCTCGGCGGCGTACCAGAGCACGTCACCGTCGACCACCGTCAGAGAGGCACTGGCAACGGCAGGACCGTCCGCCGCATCGCTCGCCACCACCTGCACGTCGTTGATATGGTCGCTGGCGGTGGAACCGGTGAATGAGGTGCTCTGCCCGGTGGCGGGGCTCAGCGAGCCCTTGGCGCTGCCCTGATCCAGACGCCAGTGCCGGCTCACGGTCACCAGGTCCGCGTCCTGATCCATGCCAGTATCTTCGTACTGGCTGATGGATACGGAGCCCCCGGCCAGACACTGGGCCACGAGGGCAGCAGCGTGAGGCCGCTGACCACAGCGATGTGCGCCGTCGCCGCGGAAGTGCCGCACGCGGCCTGGCAGCGAGCCCAGGAAAGCGGGTTCCACGCCGGAACGCTCTCGGATGTGTAGTGCAGCGTGCGCTCGTCGGTCTGGCTGTCGTCGGTGACCACCGGATCGGAGGCGCTTCCCCCAACAGTCGACGGGCCGCTCAGCCACCACGCCGGCACTGCGTCAGGCCACGGACCGGCAGGCGTTGCCAACGCCCGCAAGCGGAACGGCTCTCCGACCGCGACGCAGAGGACACGGTCCACGGCCGCCCAGGTACCGCCGGAGGCGCCGGTAGCCCACTCCATGCCGCCTACGCCGCAAGCCACAAACTCGGCCGCCGCCGTGGCGGTGGGGCTCACGCCGCTGTATGCGACCAGGACGGTCCGCAAGTCGCCGTTGCTGACAGAGGCAGCAGGGAACACGTCGGCGAAGAGTTGGCCGTTGCCCGTCCTGCCCGTGGACGAACTCCATGAAAGATACTCGCCAGGGAGGGGAACCCGCGACGCGGCCGCGACGGCCTGGAACTCCACCGTGCAGCCCACCGGCACGCGGGCTGGTACAGGCGTAGGATCCTGCCACTCGCCGGCCGCACCCGGGGTCCCATCCGGGTTCAGGGCACAGACTCGGTACTGAATGCCCCCGAAGCTCACACGCCCGGCGCGCATCGACCGGGAGAGCATCCCTGCAGTGGCGCCTACCACGGGCCATTCCTCGACGCCGGCCAGCGTTGCCGGCGCAGGGGCAAAGGTCGCCTCACAGGGGTTCAGGATCGCTGCCTGGGCTCCGGCCCACCCGAGGCACAGGTCCGCCGGCGGGATGTCAGGCGGCAGCAGCGCGGCACGCACATACACCAGATCGCAGCTCTCGGGGATGGCCAGCGCCTCGGGGGCGTCCTGCCACGGGTCCAGTTCGCTGAAGCGATAGCGGATCGGGCCCAGATCGTAGACCACTACGGGGGCTTCGCCGCTGCCGCCGCAGGTCGCCACGACCAGTTCCGGGGCGCCCGCCGATAGCGAGACGTCGGGGAACTGGGCCGATGCGGTGCCCACCGCCTCGCCCGGCTCGGCGCCGGTCCACTCCGGGCCGCCGTCGGGCCAGGGGCTGAAGTGCGGCAACAGGTCTGCCTCGAAGGTGACCGTGCTCCCCCTGGGCACGTAGAGGGTGCCCGTGAT
>CAILUI010000185.1 GCA_903837355.1 uncultured Victivallales bacterium | reverse complement strand
CGTCGGGCCAGGGGCTGAAGTGCGGCAACAGGTCTGCCTCGAAGGTGACCGTGCTCCCCCTGGGCACGTAGAGGGTGCCCGTGATCTCCGCGGGGTTGCCGCCGTCGATGGCGGCGTAGAGGCGGATGGTGGTGACGGTGACCACGCCCTTGAGTAGGCGGGCCGCGGGGCCCAGGTCCGAGGACTGCACAAGGACGTCAGCCAGGTCGAGGTCGCGGGCAAGATCGGGGAACGCAGCGTCCGCGGCGCCTGCCTGGCCGGGCAGCAGAACCATGGGGGTCCCTGGAAGTCCGCCGAACTGCCCTGTCCAGTAGACCTCCACGTCGAGGACGTTGCCGCCCTCCCGCAGCAGTCTGTGCGGCAGGAAGCAACGCACTCGCCTGGCCGTCTGGAGGTGCGGTCCGCTGGTTCCGGGGTCCGCGCCGGACGGTTGGCCGTCATCCGCGAAGAGGCCGCAACGCCCGATCTGGTTCCCGTTGAGCCGTACGGCAGCCGCATCGAAGACCGGCCCCAGGTCGAGAATGGGCCCGGGTGTGCCGGGCACGGTCAGAGCACGGGCAAGGCCGGCGGGAAGACCGAACTCCAGCCGGTAGCGGCCGGTGGCCGGCGGCACCTTGAGCCGCCCGGCGAAGCCCGTATCGGGGATGGGTACGGGCACCCACTGCGGAGCCGGCGGCCCCGTCTGGGCCAGCTCGGCAGGGGCAGCGCTGAACGACCAGGTGGCTTCCTTCGGTGCCAGTGCCAGGCCGATGGCGGGAGGTCCGACGATGCCGCCGAGCCCCCAGATGTCGTGCACCCGCACGAGCACGACGTTCTCGCCAGGCACAAGCACATCTGCGGGGACGCGGTACTCCCGGTCCGCGTTCCAAGCCGAGCCCTTGGCCTCGAAGTCGCCCATGGCCCCCACGGGCCTGCCGTTGACGTAGGCCATGTCGGAGTCGTCGATCACGCCAAGGAACAGGACCATGTCGCGACAGGCGAGTTCGCGTGGCAGGTCCAGCACGCGGGCGTAGACCCCGTAGGCGTCGCGACCGGGGTAGAGGCGGTCGAAATCCGAGTGCGGAAACGAGGCGGGGTGCCAGACCGGCTTGGGCACGTTCGGGCCGGTGGGCGGCCGGAGCCGTGCGGCAAGGCAGGACGGGGTGGAGGACGCCGTGATGTCCCGAGGGAGCAGGCCCGTCACCTGCGGGACGTCTTCGCTCCCCAGTGGCAGGAAGAACCAGCCGGCAGAGACGGCTCGCAGGCCGAAGAACAGCAGGACAAAGGCAATACGCCTGCAACCCCGCCTGCGGCTGCCGGCACTCGCGCAGCGCTCGCCATCCTCCGTGGGCGATCTTCGCCTGTACGGCCACGCAGTCACTGCCGAGATCCTCCCCGACCACGTTCACGACCTGCCCCCGCGGCCCGCGTGCACTCCCTGGAAAGCACGCAAGTCCCCCTAACCACGGCCTCACTATGCCCCTGCGCAGCATGCGTTGTCAAGGCCTTGCAGGAAACTGGAATCTGCCGCGCGTGGGCCAGCACTGGGGGTGTCCCCAACCAGGGATGGCCTGCTGGCACGACCCATGGCCACTACATCCGTCACCCATATATGGGCAGTGAGAGAGGAAACTCTTACGCGGCCGGGCGAGATATCGGACAGAACTTGGCCACGGGGAGAGCTTTAGGCAGGCTGCCAACGGAGTTACTCATGGGGACGCACCACATCCCCTCAATCACGCACGGATGGCGCCTGACGCTCTCATTCGGGACTGGGCAGATCCTACGCCGCCGCGAACCGCAGCCTGTACGCCTCCGGCTGGAACACCTCCTCGCGCCGGAACACCAGCATGGTCGTCGGCCGGACCACCATCGGCCGCCAGTCGTGCCCGCTCCCGCACCCGGCCTCGATGGCGCCATCGAGCAGGCGCCCGTCCGAGGCGTAGGCCACCGCGCGGTGCTTCCGGCTGTAGCGGAACTCGAGCGGCATGTTGCCCTTGAGCACGACCACCCGCCCGGGCGCCTCCTCCGCCACCAGCACCGCCGAGATCTGGCCCCGGCAGGGCGCGACCAGGCGCAGGAACGCCTCCGGGTCGATGCCGTCCGGGCCGATCGCCGCCCCCCCATCCGGCAGAGGATCTCGCTGTCGACCTCCCCGGCGGATGCGGAAGCCCAGGTGACTCCGATGCGCGCTAGGTCGCCACTCCGGTAGCCCGGACAAGCTGCAGAGCGGCAGGGTCGAGCCTGCCAGAGCCGCACAGCTCGCCAAGGAGGAACCGGACGACCCCCGAGTGCCACGCGATGGGGTGGTCGCCTAGCCTGCGGCAGAACACCTCCAGCGCTCCCCGGTGCCCGGATGCCGCGAAGACCGCCAACGTGTAGCGGTGCAGAAGTTCCTCCAGTTCATCTCCCGCGTCGTACTGGCGGTAAAGCTCAACGACGGGCGAAAGGGCATGGTCGCCCAGCCCGACCGTGGGCGCCCAGGCGGTAGCCATCCGTGAGAATTGCGCGGCAAGGTCGTCTTTGTGCAGACCAGCGCCGAGGGTTCTGACGTCCACCATGCTGAAGCCCTTCACCCACGCCCTTGTCGTGGGGTCATCGGGCACCCCCATGAGCGCGAAGAGCGCCAGCACAGCCCGGTGCATCTCCATGCCGCTGCAGAGGCCTTCCCTCAGCGCGGCGATGGCTTGCTGGCCTCCTATCCGCAGGAGCGACGCGGCAGCCGCCCTGCGCGCGGGCATCTCCCTGCGGGACATGGTGTAAGGCAGAGACAACAGGTTGACCTCCCCGTCCACTGGGGCGCGCGGGTCCAGCAGGAATGAGCGCAGCGCCTGCGTGGCCGCTTGCCAACGCGTGTCCGACCTGTCGACGGATGCTGCCGCCAAGTCCCCGACTACGCCGGCCGCAGCCCCCCGGACATCCGGCTGGGACTCTGCGTCCGCTATGACAGCACAGAGGGGTTCCAGGAGCGTGCCGTCCCAAGGGCCGCCCTTCGCGAGCAGGTAGTGGCCCTGCAGAACCGGGTCCGTAGGCTGAGCCCCGATCCGATCCAGACAGCCGGCAACGGCAACCCGGGCTTCGGGTTGGCGGGCCAACCTGAGTGCCCAACCAAGGGGCCCTGCCGCCGCCGCCCCGAAACTGCTGGCGGTGGAGATCAACTCGCCGAAGCCCTTCTGGTCCCGCACAGCGGCCCGGCAGAGGGGCTCAATCGCGACAGGGCCGCGCAGACTGAGTATCGCCTGACGCACTGCCCGCCCGAGCGCACCGCCGTCAGTGCTCTGATCCCACTCGGCAAGGAGGCATTGCAGGCACTAAGCGGCTCTCGCTCCCCCGATTGCGCCCAAGGCGCCGATGGCCATGATGCGTGTCAGTCTGGACGTGCCAGAGTCCGTTGCGAGCGAGCACAGCGGGTCCAGAGCGCTCTCATCCCCCCCATGAACCAACTCAGAGCCCCGATCTGGAGCTCCATGCAAGCGTCCTGGCCACGCGGCGCCCCAGCGGACAAGGGGGTGTTAGTTGCAGTACGACGAAATCCATGCTTGCGCCCGGCTCCTGGACGCATTGAACATGCCTTCCAGCTCTGTGACGGTCCATCCTTGCGCGTTTGCCAACACAACCATCTCATCATACTCGTCGTGCGTCATCGAGCGAACTGCCTGGCTCATCTCCCCCCGGAAAGCAGCGACCCGTGCGTCGATAGCCTGAACGTCCTCAACGGTCGAGTAGCGCCCGCTCTCAGCGCCTGTGCCTGGATCAAAGTCCATGTTCCTCCTGAGCTTCCTGGCGACGCCCTGCGCGAGGCGAGCGATGCCGGCGTGGCAACTCAGCGGTATCACAACAGGCCATGCGGTGGAGTTCTGCACGTCGGCAATATCCCAGAAGCGCGCCGAGCGACCATCCGAGTGGAATGTGCCGCTGCCCTTTGTCAGCCACAGCACGTAGTCCGCCCATGTCTCCTTGTCGCGGTGGTGAGTAGCCCAGAGAGGCAGAGTCCCACCGAGGAAGTAGCCGAAGTGTACGACCGTATCCATGGCGTTGTGCCCGACGAATCCCCTGGCAGTGTTCTTGGCCGCCTCGATATCAGACGCGGGCCAACCGACCTTCTGCGTAGCCAGCGTGTACATCACGCGACCGGGCCACCGCCCGTCGTCCACGATCCGCGGAGTGTTGGCAACACCAAGCACGGTTCCTGTCCGCTGTGTTGCATGCGTCCAAGTGAAGACGTCCGTGATCTGGTACATCCAGTCGGTGTTCCGCCATGCGTCCGGCAGGTTCATGTTCCCCGCCAAGTCATGGCCCATACCAGCGTCTCGCCCGATGGCGTAGTGCCCGACACTCATCCACGCGCCCACTCGTGTCGTCAACACCAGAACACACAGGGCTACTGAGACCAACTGCTTCCTGTACATGGGCTCACTCCTTGGAGTTTCCTTCCGAGTTGGCAATGCGGAACCTGGAGATGAGATCCGGCGACGGGCGGGGGCGGCACACCACCAGGAAACTGCAGCCCGCCTGCCACGGAACAGCACGAATCCCGTGCGTGCTGGCGGCAGTGCTCAGTGAGAAGCGGTAGTCAACCACCATACGGCCAAACTGTGCGTCCAGACCTCGGTTGGCCTCCCGCAAGCGATCTGCCATATCCCCCTGTCCAAGCACCATCTCCGCACGCCCCTGCTCCTGTTGGGGTACCCGGCTTGGGTCGCCCAGAACCCAGTACCGGTCCTGATCTGCCTCTGCATAGCCAAGGCAGACGCTCGCATCACCGGGGTGTGCCCCAAACACAGCGAACGTCAGGCGGTTATCAACGAGCACGCGGCATACCTCGTAGTCCGCGTCCTCCACGCGCACGACAGGCTCGTAAAGCCTAGAGCACAGGAAGTCCGAGACTGCCCGCGCCATCACCTCTGCATCGGAAGAGCTGCGTACCATTCCGCTCTGCCCGGCCCGCCCGAGCAGTTCACACAAGCCTGCACCGTATGAGCTTCGGCCTGGCGTGCCGCTCTGCATTGGCTCCCGGAACTGGCTCTGCAGTCCCGTCACCATGCGCTCGTAGGCGCCCATGACGGCAGTTCGCTGAGTCTCGCCACCGCGGACAACGGCGAGTTCCCTCGACAGCGCGGCCACCACATCCGGGTCAGCCCTGAAAAGGGGTCCACGTGCGCCTAACCCATCGTTCAGGTGGGCCAGCACGGACGCAGTCGCGGCCAGCTCAGCTGATACGCCCCCAGTCGCACGCACGATCGGTGCTCCGTCAACGACCGCCCAACGAGTCAGGCGACTGATGCGAGTGCCACTGTTCGAAGCGGGTAGGAAAGCCAGCAGCGCTCGCTCGGCGTCCTCTCTACGCGTCCCGGTACCAACGCCTGCTGCCAGTACAGATCGCTGGGGGTAGGCGGAAACCGCCAGGAGGACGGTGACAGCAACGTGGGCGAACCGCCTCATGTGACGCCTCCTCTCAGTAGCCGTACTTCACGGCGAAGTCGACCTCGTAACACTGCGTCTGACTGGGCCACTCCTTGTGCTGCACCCAGATATGCAGCATGTAGCGGCCCTCTTTGACGACACTCCCCGGTCCGTAACCGGGCCCCGTTGCACCAAACTCGGCCTCTTCGGGGAACTTCGCGACCCTATGGGCTTCCTCGGGGAACCCGTAGTACCCCTCCCACTTGACCCTCGCGGGATTCCACCATGGGCGGGCTTCCGTGTATTCCACGGCGAGTAGCAGCGCGTGTGACATCGCCGTCTCCCCCGCGGGATCATAGCTGCCGTCGCCGTCATCGTAGAGCAGTGGCTCACCCACGTCCCAGTGCCCGTTGGTGTTTGTGTCCGTATAGGAATCAGACGCGATTCCGCCGAAGGTGAAACAGAGTCCGGTGACGTCCGTTGCGAGCAGGTAGCGGATGAACAGGCCGTAGCCTTCCTCGTCGTCGTCCCAGGGGAAGAAAGGGATGTCGTCGATCTTCACGTCCACTCTGTCATTGCTCGATCCGCGCCGCCGACAGATCCACCACCTTCACTTTGGGCTGGTGGCGCCATCCCATGGCGAAGCAGACCGGGACGACCAGGAACAGTATTGCTGTGGTTCTCGTTCTCATGGTGGCCAACCCGTGACCATCACCTGACGTGTATGAAGCGAACAGCGGAGTACGCGGTCAGATGGATGGACTGGTTGGCCTTCTCTTGCGCGATACGACGAATGCAACAAGCGCTATCGCAAAGGAATAGAGAATGCTGACATAGAGCCACATAGCCGGTGAGAGGGCTGATCCACCACCCCTTGTCGGGAATTCCGGGTACGATGCCTCAAACTTCCCCAGAACCGGCACTGACGGGAGCAGGAACGCAGATACCAGCGCCACAACATAGAACAAAGCGACACCCCACACGGATGCCAAGGTCAGGCAGCGAGCGCATGCATGGGAGACGGACTCGGCGTGAGAGGACCAAGACAACTCCGAGCATGCAGAACGTGGCGGCAACGACGATCCCCCCTGCCAGAGATGACACCGGCTGCAACGGGCCAGTCCACAGCAACCGGTCTGTGATGTACGGCAGCGGTTCTCCTGGTGTGTAGTGGCTCCAGAAGATCAGCATCCTCACGCGGCATTGCGCCGTGCAGACGACGACCAGTCCGAGCATGATCGACTGTAGGACAGTCCCGGCTATCAGGGCAACCATGCCTTGTTGATGTCGGTTCGTCATCTCTTCCGCGGCCAACAATTAATAGAAATCCGAGGTCACTTCAGCGGCTGCGGCTCGGAAACTGCGCCACGATGGCGCACTTCCATTCCACCTAATCCGGGTCGGACGGCCCACCGCACTCCCCGTCCACAGCCTGTCGGGTTAGCCTACTCTGCTGAGCGGAGCGGCGCAAGTGCCTAGTCGGAAGGAGTCAGCACTGCTCCCGTACGTCAGGTTCCTGCGGCTGGTGCGCGGCCAGGCACGCTGGGCCTGCCCCCGCCAGGTTAGTAGATTGGGTGGCCGGCTACCTCTTGGCAGAAATCCCTTAGCAGGGCCGGCGCGGCGGCGGCCGCACACGCGGCGTGCCAGCCGACGGCGCGGGTACCGCTGGCGCGAGGGGAGGGCTCCACCGGTCACAGCAGCCCCTGCGCCCGAATCCCGCGCCCCTGCCTGGCCACACGCTCCCGGCGGTACCGGTCGCGCCTGGACTCACCGCCCGGCAGTCCCCCGGTCCGCGGCTCCGGCGCCGTCATCGGCAACACAGGCTCGGCGCGGTCCGCATCCTCCGCGGCAGCCCGCAGCAGTTCCCGGCGGGGCGGCCAGGCCGATTGCGTAGCGATCCGGCGCAGCACGTCGCGGCTGATGAAGGGTGAGGTCGAACCGTTCCGCGTGACCCGCGCGTTGTAGGCCTCGATCATGCCCAGGATGTCGGCCCAGTCTTCCGGCTCGCGCGAGTGGGCGCTCTGGTTGTAGTAGGCGCGCACGCGTCGGTAGATATCGCTGCGGGTGTCGTCGTAGCTCCGCGCCGTCTGGCGCTCGTTCCACTGCTTCTCGCGGACCGTCGAGAGCCGGGCCGGAGAGAACCCGGCCGCCCGATAGGCCACGTCGAGCATACTGGCGCGCAGCTTCTCGTTGCCGTAGTAGACCGGCTGGTTGCTGGCGGTGGTCACGCCCGCGGTGCCTTCGCGGATGGCCTTCAGCGGCCCCGCCGCGAACCGCGGCGCCAGCTTCTCGGCGCCCTTCAGCAGGTCACCGTGGGCCATGGCCGCCACCCCGCCGGCAACATCCACTGCGACGCCAGCGCCTTCGACGGGCGCAGCCTGGCCAACCTGGCCAAGATGGTCTACAAGCAGGAACCGCTGATCTTCCACGCGCTGGGCGTGAACCATCCCGGGGGAGGTAGCCGATGCCGCGCTGCGTGCCACGGCAGTGTCCGCACAGCAGCCCTTCGGCAGTCCATAGCGTCATCTGCGTGTCGTCGGTGATAGCGCCGATGTGGCCATACGCCGGCGCGAAGCCAGCGATGCCGCCCGGACCGTACTCCCCCCCTGCCTGGTCCCGAGTGTTGAGAAGCCGCTGATGGACGGACCGTGCGACGCTGTCGGAGTTCATCGGGCCATCTCCAGGTACGGGCGCATGACCCGCGACATACGGCAGATGCGCGCGAAGCGCCAGATCTCGTCGCGCGTCGCCTTGCGTTGCTCGAGGGCGTCGACCAGGGCCTCCCGGGCCACGTCAAGGCCGATCCGGTTGCGGAAGCGGAAGCAGTCCACCACGGTCTTGGCGACGCAGTAGACGCGGATAGCCACGCCGTCCGCGGCATGCTCCTCGATACCGGCGCTGAACATCTGGCCCGAGAGCTG
>CAILUI010000184.1 GCA_903837355.1 uncultured Victivallales bacterium | reverse complement strand
GGCAAGACTCGCTTCCGGCTGGTGGCCAACCTTTGCCGGGTGGGATTCGCTACCCACTGGGTTGCACTGAAAGTTTCGCCTCTGACAGTTCAGGTCATCGGCTTCCCCTTTCTCCAGGCTTATCCTGGCGCGACAGACGGCTGGTACTGCCGGGGCTTCCGCCGTACTCTCAGCCGGATACCGCGGAAGTCGGCTGGCGCCGACGGACCGCGGGCTCCATGCCCCCTTCCTCCTGCAGACGGCTGGTACTGCCGCAGCTTCCGCCGTATCCCCTGGAACCTTACCGCCCCGCTTGCCGTCTCCCCCTGCGACCCTATGTTGGTCCCGGTCGCCGCTCCGCCGGCGACCTCCGGAGGCGGGAAAGAGGAGAACGGGATGCGTCGAGGATTCCGAACGTGGCTTGTGCTGGCCTGGGCGTGTTTCTGCGTGGCGTCCGGCGCGCGCGCCGCCGATGCCGGCGGCTTCAGCCTCTATGCGTGGGGGAACAACGACGCCGGCCAGTTGGGTAGCCTGGATGGAACGAGATCGCTCTTTGGGAAGGTCCCAGTGCGCTGTCAGGTGGCGGCCATCGCCGCGGGAGGCGGCCGCACGCTCATGGTGGGGACCGATGGCTCGCTCTGGGCCTCCGGCAACCTCCACTGCGGCTGGGTCGGCGCCGTCGCCACGACCACCCGCTGGACGCCGGACCGCATCCTCGACGCCGGGGTCGCCGCGGTCGCCGCCGGGGGTGGGTACACGCTGATCGTGAAGACGGACGGCTCGCTCTGGGCTTCCGGCGACAACTACTTTGGCCAGCTCGGCGACGGCACCCAGGCCGACCGCGAGACCCCCGTGCGCGTCCTCGACTCGGGTGTGGCCGCGGTCGCTGCCGGTTCTTCGCATACCCTGATCCTGAAGACCGATGGCTCGCTCTGGGCCTGCGGCTGGAACAACTACGGGCAGCTCGGCGAAGGCACCACGACCGACCGCTGGACCCCGGTCTGCGTCCTGGGCTCCGGCGTGGCTGCGGTCGCCGCCGGGGCGTGGCACACGCTGATCGTGAAGACCGATGGCTCGCTGTGGGGCTGTGGCGACAACGACGGCGGCCAGCTCGGAGATGGCACTGGGGTCGACCGCCCGGCCCCCGTCTGCATCATGGACTCCGGCGTGGCCGCGGTCGCGGCCGGAGCCTGGCACACGCTGATCGTGAAGACCGACGGCTCGCTCTGGGCCTGCGGCCACAACTACCGCGGCCAACTCGGCGACGGCACCACGACGGAGCGCTGGCGCCCGGTTCGCGTCCTGGACTCCGGCGTGGCTGCGGTCTCTGCCGGGGGGTCGACCACCCTGATCGTCAAGGCCGGCGGTTCGCTCTGGGCCTGCGGCGACAACGAAGGCGGCCAGCTCGGCAACGGCACCACGACCCTTAGTACGACCCCCGTGCGCGTCGTGGCCAGCAACGTGACCGCGGTCGCCGCGGGGGGCGGCCACACCCTCGTCCTGAAGACGGACAGTTCCGTCTGGGCCTGCGGCTATAGCACCAGCGGCGCGCTCGGCGATGGCCTTGCCGGTACCTGCCAGATGCCCGCGCGGAGCCTCGACGCGGGGGTGGCCGCGGTCGCCAGCGGCTACTACCACACGCTGATCGTGAAGACCGATGGCTCGGCCTGGGCCTGCGGCGGCAACCTCTACGGCCGGCTCGGCGATGGCACCGTGGACGACCGTCGGGACCCGGTGCAGGTCCTGGCCTCGGGCGTGGTCGCCGCCAGCGCCGGTTACGCGCACTCTCTGATGGTGAAGGCCGATGGCTCGCTCTGGGCCTGTGGCGACAATCAGTACGGCCAACTCGGCGACGGGAGTCTGGCCGCCCGGCGCCGGCTGCTGCAATCCCTGGACGGCGGCGTGGCCGCGGCGGTTGCCGGGGAGCGGCACACGCTCATCGTGAAGACAGACGGCTCGCTTTGGGCCTGCGGCAGCAACTCCAGTGGCCAACTCGGCGATGGCACCACGACCGCCCGCCCGACACCGGTGCAGATCCTCGCTTCCGGGGTGACGGCCGTCGCCGGGGGCAACGCGCATACGCTGATCGTGAAGACCGACGGCTCGCTCTGGGCCTGCGGCTCGAACTGGTACGGCGCACTCGGTGACGGCACCACAACGGACCGCTGGACGCCGGTGCGCATCCTCGCTTCCGGGGTGGCGGCGGTCGCCGCGTGCCTCGACCACACGCTCATCGTGAGGACGGACGGCTCGCTCTGGGGCTGCGGCCTGAACGCCTGGGGTGAACTGGGCGACGGCAACCTGGTCAGGCACCCGACGCCGGTACGCATTCTCGCTGCCGGGGTGGCGGCGGTCGCGACGGGATACGACCACACCCTGGTCCTCAAAACCGACGGCTCGGTCTGGACCTGCGGCCGGAACGACTACGGCCAGCTCGGGGTCGGGGTCGCGCCCCAACGCCTCGCCCTGACCAAGGTCATGACCGGGGCCTTGGCCGTGGCGGCGGGGGCCTCCCACAGCTTGGCCCTGGCCGGTCCGGACGCCATGGTCGTGCCCGCGGTCGTGGTCCTGGAACTCGACGACGACGACGCCCAGACCGGGAGTCGGCAAATCGTCCTGGCGCACCGCGCCGCGGGCGAGGCGACCGAGTACCAGGCCAGCGAGAATGCTGACTTTGCGGGCGCCGAGTGGTTGCCGTACGCCGAGGCGCCAACCTTCCTGCTGTCGGCCGGTGGCGGCCTGAAGACCGTCTACTTCCGCGTGCGGAACGCCGCCGGGGAGTCCCTGCCGACCGACGATTCCATCGTCCTGTCTGCGCCGCCCAGGATGACCGTCTCCGTGCCGGGCCCCGCAGTGAGCGTAGGCCGTACACTGGCGGTGACGGTCGCGTTCTCCGAGGCGGTCACCAGCTTCACCGCACGCGACGTCGCGGTCACCAACGGCACGGTGACCAGTTTCGGTGGCGCAGAGGCCGAGTACCGCTTCGCGCTGGTGCCGCTGGGTCTCGGGGAGGTGAGGTTGCGAGTGCCCGCCGGAATCTGTCTTGACAACGCCGGTTACCCCAACGAGGGAAGCGAGGGGGTCACCGTCCAGTGCGTGCCGGGGTCCGAGCCGGACGATACGCCCGCGCAGGCCGCGCCGCTGGGATACGGCATGCCGCACGCCGACAGCGTCTACGCCGCCGGCAACGTTGACTGGTTCACGTTTACCCTCCCGGCCACCGCTGTCGCCTACGCCCTGACGCTGGAGACCGACGGGCCTGCCGGAGACACGCTCCTCTCGCTCTACGGCCCCGGCAACGCCGAGGGCCTGATCGAGCACGACGACGACAGCGGCAATGGCACCTTCTCGCGCATCCGGCGCACGACTTGGGCGACGGCGCTTCTCCCCGGTACCTACTACGCCAAGGTGGAAGCGAAGGACGGCGCTCTGATCGACGCCTACACCCTCGCACTCGCGCGGACGCCGTTCCACAGCGTAAACTTCAGCGCTGCTCCCAACGGCCGCCTCGTCGGGTCGACCCAGCAGGTAATCCTCGCGGGCGACGCTACGACCCCGGTGGCGGCAGTCCCCGCCGCGGGCTACCTCTTCGACCGGTGGAGCGACGGGGTGATCGCCAACCCGCGCGTGGTAGCCAACGTGGCCACGAACCTGGCGCTGACCGCGCTCTTCCAGCCTGCCGCCGCCCTGCGCGACGGAACCTACCTGGCCACAGTGACCGCCGCAGAAGCCGCCGCGGGCCATGGCCTCTGGGACTTCACTGGGCACTACGAGGTCGACGCCTGCGGCTACCTGCTGTCCCTTGACTTGCTGCACGACGGCCGCGGCCGCGTCAGCGGCAGCGGCAGCCTGACCGTGGCCTCAGCACTCATCCCCCTGGCGCCGAGAGGGGCTGTCCGCGGCGGGGACGGAGTCGCCACCCTCGCCCTATCGGCAGACGGTCGCCCGTTGCCGCCGGGACCGCCCGCAGCAGCGGCTTTGCGCCTGACCCTCGGCCTGGACCCGGCCGCCCGGGCGCTGGCCGGCCCGGCGGCGCTGCGTCTGCGCACGGGTGCGGCCCCCGCGATCACCTCAGAACCGTGTACCCTCGCCCTATCGGCTCCCATGGACGGCAGCTTCGTCCTGCGGCTTGACCTGGCCTGCGCCGGCCCAAGCGTGAGGGGCACGGCCGAACTACGGCTGAGCAACGGTGTGGCCTACCCGCTCGTAGTCAGGAGAGGCCATGCTAAGGGGGGCGCCGCACTGCTGACCCTCGCCGGCGATCAAGCGCAACCCGCGGCCCGGGGACTGCATTTCACACTGACAGTCACACCCCTGGAAGGCGGCACGGCCCGCATCGACGCTCTCACCGCCCAAGCCCTCGGGATGGCCCTGGCCTGGTGAGGCGGCACGGCCGCCGCTTGTATGAGACTTGCGGGCGGTCTTCGTTCCGAGTCCAGCCTCCTCCTGTGAAACTGTCTGGCAACCGTTTGGAGGACAGTCGTTAGTGATGTTGCATGGCGAGCTTTCTGTGAACGGTAAACACTGCCTGCGACCTCGCACGGTCGGGGGGAGTAAACTCCTGTGCGGGCTTGCCTGTGAGG
>CAILUI010000183.1 GCA_903837355.1 uncultured Victivallales bacterium | reverse complement strand
TTGGTCATTGGTCATTGGGTCATTGGTCATTGGTCATTGGGTCATTGGTCATTGGTCATTGGGTCATTGGTCATTGGTCATTGGGTCATTGGTCATTGGTCATTGGTCATTGGCTGACGTTCACCGGCGATCCTGGCCTGGGCCTCCCAGTGGCCTGCCCAGGCGCCGCCGCGGGCCGGGCGTTCTGGCGCTGCAATATCTACATAGAGAATGGTCTCTGCATCGACACCGTAAGGTCCCAGGAGCACTTCCTCGCCCGTCGGTGCGACCACCTGCGAACAGCCGATGCACTGTTTTCCCTGCCAGGGACCGGCCGTGATCCAGCCGACGTTGCTGACACTCGCGATCCAGACGGCGAAGTCGCGGGCCACCGGGGTGTAGGCACGGCGCCAGAGTCCGCCGTAGGGGTCCTTGCGGTTGTCGTGATCGGCGTCGACGGCCCAGGCGCTGGGGGACAGGATGACGTCGGCACCCATGTAGCCCAGGGCCTGCGCCAGGACGCGGTCGCGCGCCAGGCCGTCGGCACAGATCAGCAGGCCCAGAGTGCCCAGGGGCGTGCGGCAGACGTTGAGCCGATCCCCCTGCGCGTAGTACGGGTGTCCAATCTCGAGTTCGTTGAGCTTCCGGTGTTTGAGGATGACCTGGCCGGCCGGATCGAGGATGACCGCCGCGTTGTAGACCAGCTCCCCATCCCGCTCCACGAGTCCGGCACAGACGTAGAGGCCGTGCGTACGGGCCGCTGCCGCCAGTCGCCGGCAGGGGATACCCCCGGGGATCGGCTCGGCGGCGCACCGACACGAGGGATGGGTCCAGCCGAGGTCCATGGCTTCGGGGAGCAGGGCGCACTGTGCTCCGTGCGCGGCGGCCTCGGCGAGCAGTGTTTCGGCGCGTTGCAGGTTACGCTCCGGTTCCCCACCCACCACCCGCATCTGCAGCAGCGCCAGCGTGAACATGCGAGGGACCCCTTTCCTGGCTGTCGATGCAGCCCATGATATCGCGCCCCGGGCAGGATGCAACGCGCTGGGGCAAGCACGGAGGCGCTTGTCTTACGGCGAAGAGGGGGTTCGTTATGCAGCCTGCTGGCACGATGGAAACGCCGTATGAGGATGCGTATGCTCGTCTTCCTGCTGACCTACTTTACCATCTACGGTGGTATGACCGTCTACGCGCTGCACCGTTTGGGGCGCGGGTTCGGTGGCCCGCTCAGGGTGTGGCTACCGCTCCGGATACTGGCTCTGGGCATGGTGTTCCTGCCCATGCTCATTCACCGCTTCGACGCGGGGCTGACGCCGTTGGCGGCGCGGCTACTGACGGGGAGTGCGTGGGTCTGGCTGGCGCTAACCTTCTGGGCCATGTGCGCGTTCCTTGCCGTCGACGTCTGGAACCTCGCCGTTGTAGGTGCCGGGAGGTGGCTGCCGGGACTGGCCGGCTGGCAGATGGCGCCGCGGTTGGCCGCGCTGGCAGTGAGCGGGCTGCTACCGGCGCTCTGTCTGTGGGGCTGGATCGAGGGCGGCACGGTGCACCTGCGTACCGTCGAGATCGAGAGCCCGCGCCTGCCGGCAGGGGTGCCGGCGCTACGGTTGCTGCAGATCGCCGACATGCACCTCGGCCGGACGGCGCGCCGGGGCGTCTGGGAGCAGGTGCTGGAGCAGGTCCGGACGGCCCAGCCGGACGTGCTGGTTTCCACCGGTGACCTCCTGGACGCTTCAGATGCCTTCCTCAACGAGTGGCTGAACCGGCTGCGCGACAGCACCCCCGCCGTGGCCAAGTACGCGGTTCTCGGCAACCACGAAGTCTACACGGGCGCGGCGCGCAGCCGTGAGTTGCTGACGGCGGGCGGTTTCAGTGTCCTGGGGGGTGACGCCGTCAGGCTGGGGTCGGGAATCCTGCTGGTGGGGATCGATGACCCTGCGGTCGGCCGGCGGCAGGGCGAGGCGGGGCGCACTGAGGCGGCCGTGCTGCCATCCCCGCGGGCCGCCGCCTTCACGATCCTGCTGAAGCATCGTCCGGAGGTCACGCTTGCCGCGCGTCAGCGTTGCGACCTGCAGCTCTCGGGGCATTCGCACGCCGGGCAGATCTTCCCCTTCGGCTGGGTGGTGCGTCTGGTCCATCCGTACCCGCACGCCAGGCTGATCGCCTTTTCCGAGGGCCTGCGACTCTACGTCAGCCGCGGGACGGGAACCTGGGGGCCGCCCTTCCGCGTGCTGACGCCGGCCGAGGTGACGTTGTTCATCGTGCGCGGCACCGGGGCGGCGGCCCCAGGCGAAGGCTCATAGGTTGAGCGCGGCCTGCACCGCAGGCCAGCGGCGCCGGTAAGGCTGCGTACCGAACTCTGCCACCTCCGCTGGCAGGCAGAACATCCCCCCGGCGCGCAGTGGCTTGCCGGCGGCAAGCTGGTCGAGCAGGGCCCGGCGTAGGCCGGTGTCGCGCGGCGCCGTCGCCGGGTCGACGTCATCGCGGCCGAAGATGAACTGCAAGCCTTCGCGACCGTCGGAGGGGAGCGGAAAGAGGTACAGTTCGCGCTGCCAGAGGACCGGATTCGAGGTCGGCGAGAGGATCTCGCTTAGCTCCGGGTTGAGCACCCACGAGTCGCAGGCGAAGCCGGCAAAGGGATGCTCCGGGAAGTGACGCGGGAAGAACTCCAGCGCCGCGCGCATCGACTCGGCACAGCGCGTCGGCGTCAGGCCGCCGCCCGGCGGGATGTGCGTCTCCAGGATGAAGTCGCCCGGCGCCAGCACGGGCGTCCAACGGCGCAGATCGAGGGTGACGCGCTGACGCAGGGCCCGGCCGTCGGGAGCGATGGGGTGGCCGCTGACCTCGTGAGCGGCGGGTTCCAGGAGGGCCATCCAGACGTCGGCGGCCGCGCCTGGCCGAGCGGGGAGGGGGCCCAGGCCGCTGTCGGCGAAGGTGGCGCCGTTGTCCGCCAGCGCCACGACCAGGCCAGACTCGCGCTGCCGGAAGGCGCGCAGGCGGCCCCGGAAGGGCTTGACCATATACTCCATGCGTCCGAGGCAGCACAGTTCGCCCGACGTGTGGTGCCGGAGCCAGCCGAGCATGGCCGGCCGCACCCCGAGCCGGCCGGCGTGGGTGAGGCTATAGAGGCTGGTGCATTCGAGGTAGTGGGTGCAGGTCGCGCGCGAGACGTCGACCGGGATGCCGCGGCGGCCGTGGGCGCGCTGCAGATGCGGTACGGCCTGGAAGGCCACCAGCAGGTAGAACAGTGGCGCGTGCTCCCCCAGCGTGGCCGACAGGTCCGGCCAGGACTGTGCTTGAGCCAGGTCGTAGTCCTGATGCTCGAAGGCCAGGCGCGCCGCGTGCCAGGCGAGGAGCGCCAGTGCGGCATCAGCCCGCACGGCGCCGGCGGCCGCCAGCAAGGGTGCATCATAGCGCGGTTCGAGACCGACGAAGCGCCGGCTGGCGACGACGGCGTCGTCGGCGAGCCAGTCCGGTCCGCCCGCGGGCAGGGCCGCCAGTGACGACTCCCAGTGCGGCCCGAAGAACGTCGCCAGGGCCGGGTCGAGGTGCAGGCTGAGCAGCAGGGCTTCGAGGTTCATGGGAGACTGTAGCACCTCGCCGTCAGAATGGTTACGCGGCAGACTGCGGCTGTCGATCCGGGTCACGCGAGCAGGTCGGAGAGCACAGTGCAGGGCAGACCGAGCGCCTGTGCGACCGGGGCGCAGACGCAGTGTCCCTGGTAGGTGTTCAGGCCCTTGGCCAAGGCCTCCGCCTGGCGCACCGCGGCTTCCAGGCCCAGCGTCCTGCCAGCAGACGTCAGAAGCGCTGGAAGGTCCAGCCCTTCGGCTGCTCGCCCGCGTAGGGCATGTAGCCATGGAAAGGGCGGGGATCGCCGTCGAAGACCAGGGGCAGGAACAGGCGGTCGCCGTCCCACATCGGCAACTCTGGCAGGCGCGTGATCTCGACCCACGACAGCGGCCCCTCCTCGCTGCGCTCTCGCGGGGTACCGGTGAAGCCGTCGATGAGGAAGATGAAGCCCAGCCAATCCTGTCCGGAGGGCCCGAAGCCGGTCCAGTTGATGGTGCCGCGCAGGTGCATCTGGGTGACGTCAATACCGGCTTCCTCGCGGATCTCGCGAACCATGCAGGCGGCCACGTCCTCGGCGGGCTCCATGCGCCCGCCCAGGCCGTTGTACTTGCCGAACTGCTCATCGCCGCTGCGGCTGACCCGGTGGGTCATGAGGACGGAACGGCGGTCCGGCGAGAGCACGAAGCCGAGGGTGCTGAGGATGGGGCGGTAGTTCATACACACTCACTCGAAGCCTGCGGCATCCGCCAGGCGGAAGGGTCGGTCGAGAACAGGGCGGTGCGTGGCCTCATCGTAGCGCACCACCTGCCACTGGGTGTCCCCCTGCCGTGAGAGCACCAGAACCCGGCCGTAGGCGCCATGCACGGCCTGGGTCTTCGGGACTTCGTCGAACTGCGCGAAGCCCCACTTCGGGTCGGCGAGCAGGATGCCGCCCTCGGTCTTGCGGCCCTCGATCCCGATCACGAAGTCCGGGTAGAAGCCGCGGCCGTTTGGCAGGAGCACGTTGACCGACCACGGCTTGCGCGGCAGGTTGCGGTGCCACCAGCGCACCTGCTGGCTCCGGTCGTTGTCCAGTAACCGTACGAAACTCATCTCCCACTGGTTCAGCCCGGCCGGGATCACGCCATAGGCGTTCCCCGGGGACGCCGCCAGGTCGGTGTCGGACTCCCATTCCTCCGGCAAGTCCTCGGTGTCCTGCACGATCGCCGTCTGGGCGAGGGCTTGCTTCTGCGCCTCGAACAGCAGGTTCGGGTGGACCGCGAGGATCACGTTGAGGAAATGCTGTACTTTGGCCGGGTCCTCGGCATCCTCAATCATCTCGTCCCGCATCACCGCCTGCATCCGCCGCAGCAGCGCTTGCCGCAGTTCGCGGGGGTCGAACATGTCAGAGCCGATCAGCGCCCGTTCAGCCAGGCGCTTCGCCTTCTCAGGCTCCAGTGCAGCGCCCGCCTGGGACAACTCCAGTTGGCGGGTGAAGACATCCAGCGTCCGCCGCTGCACCCCGATGCGGCTCGTCATGGCCTCCAGGAGATGGCGGGCGGTGATGACGAAACGATGGGCACAATCGGCCTCGGTGACGTCGCTCTCCGGGCAGACGATCTGCGTCTTGAGGCGCCGGGGCACGTCCGGGCGTAACCGGTAGTGGCGCGGGCCGGCCGGGCGGGATGTCCCCGGCCCAGTGGCCGAGGTCGCCGGCCCTGGCAAGTCCGCGTTGTTGGAGGCGAAGAACGCGCCCAGGTCGAGTTCGGCCTGGGTTGCGGCGGCTGGAGCCTCCGGCGCGCCCTCGGCGAGGGTGGGCACCGCGGCGGCGGCGGGGGCCGGGTCTGGCGGCCAGAGTTCAAGCTGGCCGCCCGCCGCGACGGCCTGCACCGCCTGCCGCCCCGCCACCTTCACCACCATTGTGGTCGGACTTACGGTGGCGTACTGGGTCTCGATGCGGTTGATGCGCTGCCCGGCGATGTCCAGCCCCTCCTGCGTCTCCAGGTCGGCCAGGAAGACATAGCCGTAGCGCAACTCCTCCGGCAGCTTCCGGGCGCGCTCGGGGGCCTGCAGCCGGCGGTGGACGCGCAGAATGCGGCCCACAAGCTGCACGCCGAAGTCGGGGTCGCGGCTCGCCCGCATCGAGACCAGGGTGAACGCCCGCGGTGCATCGAACCCGAGTGCCACCGCCATCTTGAAGATCAGCACCTGACAGCTCTCGTCGTTGGCCACGGTCAGCAATTCCGCGTCGGGCTCCTTGGCGGTGTGCGTGCGGATCTGCTCCGCGCTGAAGCCAACCTTGAGTAGACGCTCGCGGACGCGCGTGACGCTGGCCTCGGTCTTGGTGGCCGGATCGTCGTCCTTCGAGTCCACCTGCACCAACAGCAGAGGCGCCAGCGGGATGCCCTGCTCCGCAAGCAGCCGGGAGATGCGGCGATGCGCGGCCACGGCGTCTCGCAGCGCCAGCTCCTCGAGGTCCACCAGCCGGCGCTGCTCGGGCTCGACCACGTAGGCGGCGCATTTGACCCCGGCCTTGATCAGCCCGGACTCCACGGCGTCCTGGCGGCTGATCTGGATGTGCGCCAGCTCGGCGATGCTCATCTTCGCCTTGAACTCTGCGATGTCCGCATCGTCCGGGGTGGCCGTGACGAGGATGGTGTAGTCCGGCTTGAGCACATCGCGGAAGAAGATGGCCGCCTGAGTATCGCGGCCGAAACCGTGGTGGGCCTCGTCCACCACGACGCCGAGGCGCAGGCCCTGCTGCCGGAGCTGCTCCACCAGGCTGTCCACCGAGGGGTTCAGCTCACCCTCTCGACGGACGTTGCGCCGGTCCGTCACCCGTGTCGCCACGGTCTGCCAGGTGGTCACGAACACGTCGCCAGCTCGGCACTTCGCCGCGTCGCGGTCGGCGCTGAGTTCGCGCAGCCGCAAGCCTTTGTACTGGTCGCGCAGGAAAGCGTCGGTCTGGCCGACCAGGCCCTTGAACGGCGCGAACCACAGCCAGAGTACGGCCTCGACCTGCGAGAAACGCTCGACGATGTGGCCGGCCATCAGCGTCTTGCCCGAGCCCGTCGGCGCCTCGATCAGCAGGTACCCATTGTGACGGAGGGTCTGCGTCCGGCTGTCGGCATCGTCGGGGACCGCGTCCAGCAGCTCCTTGGCGCGGGTGAACACGGCCACGCCACTGGCGACCGCCTCGTTCTGGAAGGTGAGCAGGGCCTTGATGCTCATGAACGTCACGTCCCCAGCCGGAAATGGCGGGCCAGGCTCTCCGGGACCGCTTCGTGCTGTACGTGGGTGTCGGGGATAAGCTCGCGGAGTACGCCGGGTTGCCAGGAGTACAGCACCACCGCCGTGCTCCGGCGCACTTGCTCCCGCAGGGCGGGCAGGTCCTCGCGCCGGAAACGCGGCACGTAGAGCACCCCGTCCTGCTCGTCACCCGCCCAGAGGAACGGCGCCGTTCGCCAGGGTTCGATCCGACCCCGGTGCAGGAGCTGCAACGCCGTCCAGACTTCGGCATGCTCGATGTCGATGAGCGCGCCCGCCGGCAACCGCCGGCAGCGCAGGTAGGCGAAGTCGCCGCTCAGGCCGGGCGCCTCGCCGTAGCCCTCGATCACCTTGCGGACACGGGTAGCGCAGACGTCCCGGCAGAGGTTCTTCTCGGGCTGGTCCGCGGTGGCCTCCGTGCTCGACACCAGAATGAAGCGCCGCCGGCCGCCATCCTCGGCGTTGAGCTTGAGCACGGCGTGCGCCGTCGTCCCCGAACCGGCGAAGAAATCCAGGACCAGGTCGTCCGCGCCCGGCGCGGCAATGTGCAGCACCCGCTCGATCAACCGCACCGGTTTGGGCGTATCGAAGGCGGTCTGCGTCCCGAAGATCGTCTGGATCTCCTTGCGCGCCTCGTCCGTGTGCCCGACTTCCTCGTGCGGCCACCAGGTCCAGGGAACCAGGCCGTCGACTTCGTCCAAGTAACGGATGATTGCCGGCTGGGAGTCCCCGCTCTTTCCGAACGATATCCTGCCAGCTTCCAGTAACTTACGGAACTCGGTCTCCACGGTGGACCAGCATCGCCCCTCGGGCGGTTTGTGTACCACTCCGGACGGCGTCACCACATCGTACATCTGGTTAGGCCGGTAGCCCTGCGCCGTCATGGGGATGCCGCGCCATCGCCCGCGCGGGTCCCCATTCGGGTTCTTGTAGACCTTGGCCTGGTCCTCGCTGAGCGGTATCCGCCCCCGGCGCTGCTTGAACAGCTCCGGCTGTGGCGCGTAGACGAGCAGGTACTCGTGGGCGTCGCCGATGGCCCCGCGGTTCTCGCGCGAGTAGCGCTTCTGCCAGACACAGGTGGCGACGTGCGCGCCCTCGCCGAAGACCTTGTGCAGCAGCATCCCCAGCGCGAAGACCTCGTTGTCGTCGATGGAGACGAAGATGGCGCCGCCCGGCGCCAGCAGGTCGCGGGCGAGGCTCAGGCGCTGGTACATGAACTCGACCCAGGTGGAGTGCCGCCAAAGATCCTCGCGGTCCACGAAACGGTCATTGTAGACGAAGTCCCGGTTGCCGGTGTTGTAGGGCGGGTCGATGTAGATGCACTGCACCCGTCCGGCATAGGCCAGGCGCAGGGCGCGCAGGGCATCGAAGTTGTCGCCCTCGATGATCAGGTTCTCCCACGGCCCCGGCCCGACGCCGAGCTCCGGCGCCAGGTCCAAGGCCACGAAGTCGCGGTTCAGCGCCCGCTCGCGCTCGACCTCGTTGGCCTCCCAGACCAGGCCAAAGCGCGTGGCGTCGCGCCGGTCGCGCGCCTCCAGCAGCCGAATCAGCTCCTCGCGGCTCAGATGCTCGTAACGTGCCATGGGATCCCGTTCGCTCGTGCCCTGAAGAGTCCCCGTGAACATACCCGCTTGCAGGGAAGCCGCCAGCGGCAGGCAGCAGGCAGCAGGGCCGTTCCACGCGCGGTCCCCTTTGTATGAGACTTGATGGCGATCTTCGTTCAGAGTTCAACCTTGAGCACCAAGCGGGCGCAGTGCCGCCCGATCATGTCAGGATGAACCTCTGCTTGGGAGTACTGCCGCGTGCCCTCACGCGGCAGGCGGGTGGGGGCACCCGCCACTACCTCAGAGCCCCCCGCGCGACTGAGGTCGAGTTTCACAGGAGGCTGTCCTG
>CAILUI010000182.1 GCA_903837355.1 uncultured Victivallales bacterium | reverse complement strand
TTCCCCGCGGCCTTCACCCCCCGGGCGATCTCGAGAACCAGATCGCGCTGGGCGGTGTGGCCGGGCTGACGGCCGTCGAGGAAGCTGTTGGGGCTGTTGTAGTAGGCCGTGTTCTGACCGATAGTGAAGAGGAGCCAGTCTGCCCCCGTGGAGAGGAACTGGTCGAGGAAGGCCGGCACGTCGAAAGCACCGATCGTGCGGTTGAAGTCGGCCGTCTTCTCTGCGGGAGTAACGCCGGCTGGACCGATCAGGTAGTGGACCATGATGCCGAAGCTACCGCGGCTCATCCAGTCGGTACGGTGAGAGGATACGACGGACATGGGGGTCTCCTTGGTCTCGACGACGGGCACGGCATCGGCGGCCAGGCCCCCGGCGGTCGCGGCGAGGCAGATGGTCCCGACAGCGTGACGGGCGACTCGGCGCGATCTGGCGACCGCAATCGACATTGGGCATCTCCGGCGGGCTGCGGCGGCGGCTTGGGTGGCGGTACACTCTGGAAGTATGGTGGCGTCATCCTGATCAGCGAGGCCGCTACTGCGTCATGCGCCAGGCCCGCAGTTCGTCCAGCACACCGGTGCCGTTCTGAACCAGCAGCCCCAGGCGCTGCGGCGTCCGGCCCGGCGCATCGGGTGTGTGCGTGGTGTTGAAGGTCTGCACCAACAGATCGTCCAGGTACATCTCGAACATATTCCCCCGCAGCAGCAGGCGGAATGCGTAGCGCCGCCCGGGAATCATGCCCTTCACCGACGCGCAACCGGGGCCGGTGACGTCGTCCCACTCGCAGGTCAGGCCTTTCCCGAGTCGTACGGCGCCGATGCTGGTGCGACCCGTACCCTCCAGCAGAATGGCGGTTCCCGCTTCGGGCGTCTCTTCCAGGTACAGTCCCACGTCCGGTGCCGTCACCCGCGGCTCGCGGCTGCTCGCCTGCAATGTGCCTTCGATCACCACCCCCTGTTCGGCTGACAACGGGAGATCGAACACGGCGATGGCGGAGGGCAGGTTGACCCGCGCGAAGCTGTTCGCCTCCGGCCCGGCGCAGAGTTGCAGCGCCGCGCCGCGGTGTTCCGCTGGCGTGGCGCCATGGCGCAGCAGCACATTCGCGGCAGCCAGATCGAGCGGATCGCCCTTCAGTGCGTCATTCCCCTTCCAGTACCCCAGGCGCAGGTGGCCGCCACTGTCCACCACGGCGCGCTTGAGGGGCGGCAGATACGTCCGGCCGTTCTCGTACGAATAGCCGTCGTAGAGGTACCCGTTGACGAGCACGTCGCTATCCGTGCGGCAGAAACGCGCCCACAGCGCCACCCAGCGGAGCGAGTTCCCGCACAACCGGTAGGCCGCTGGATCCGGCCGGAACGGTCCCACGGGCGATTCGCCGACCAGCGTATAGGTGCCGTAGCCGCTCATGCCGAGCATGTTGAACCACCCACCGACGAGGTAGTAACGCCCGTTGATGCATTCGGCGCCGCCGATCTCGAGCATGCCCTCGTCGCCAGCCATCGGCGGACGCAGCCCATCCCAGTCGATCTGGGGCGGCGGCAGCCCTTCCCACGACAGACCGTCCTCACTGCGCAGGAACCCGCCAGGCCCGGTCGCATAGCCGTAGTAGACGGTGCGCCCCCGTTCCGCAACCGGCAGGACCGCCATGCAGTCCAGTCGGCTCTGCCGGTCGTGCCAGCGCGCGTCCGGATACAGGTCGCGCTTTTCACCTGTGTAGGTCCAGGTCCGTAGATCGGGCGACTCCCAGAAGCGAATGACGTTCTGATTGCCCTCCGCCCCGAAGCTGCCGTGGTTCAGCACGAACCGTCCGCCCGCGCGATGCACGCCCATCGCCCAGATCGGGAAGGGCGCATCCTCAATCACCGTCCCCACGTCGCGCCAGTGCACGCCGTCGTCCGACTCGGCCGACCAGACGTTGCGGTAGTCCACCAGATCGTTGCCGGTGCGTTTCTTGGCGTACATGCAGAACACGTAGTACCGGCCGCCGTGCCAGAACACCGTTGCATCCTTCATCTTGCCTGTGGGTGGTGCGTAGAGGAACATGCCTGCACCTTGCGTCCTTTGTTGTG
>CAILUI010000181.1 GCA_903837355.1 uncultured Victivallales bacterium | reverse complement strand
TGATCTGGACTGCCTGCCCGGTAGGTTCGGTGCTGATCGCCATAGTGACAAGCACCATAGCAGGCAACCACAAAATATCCAGAACTACAATGCAACTTATTCTACTGCAGTATATTCCATATTATTATAAAACCACCCTGGAGCGACCGGGACGCTGTGGATCTGGGGCGCGGGCCGGTGCAGCGCTGCGCGCAGCAGCCACTTGAACACCCAGTGGTTGGGCGAGTGGCGCCCGGCGTCCGGCCCGCTGGGCTCGGGGACGTCGGCCTGGTAGACCCAGGCGAAGACGCGGTGGCGTCCCTGGCTCAGGTGTACCTTGTCGACCATCAGCCAGCCCTCGCCGACATCGGGCTGCTGGCGGCCCGCCAGCCGTTGCCCGTCGATGAAGACGTAGCCGTTGTCATCCAGGGTCAGCAGCGAGACGTAGTCGCCGGCGCGGCCGACCTCGATCTCGGTGTAGAGGAAGACGACCCGGTCCTGCTGCTGGCCGTACGCCATCTCGAAGTCCAGCCGCCGGTAGCGGTCATAGCCGCTCTCCGGGTAACGCTGCCAGCCGTCCTTGAGCTCGCCCGGCAGCAGGTCGGTCTTGGCCACGAGGGTCCGCGCCCGGGGATCCGCGGGCGCCAGCGGCCCGGTGGTGTACCAGTCGTGGTTCACTCCGAGGACCAACGTCCCGCTGGCGTCGGCTTCGCCCGCCGCCGCGAAGGTGGCCACGACCTCGGCCTCGCCGCCACTGCAACCCGCAGGCAGCTCGACCTGGAAGGCCGCGCTGGCGATGGGCGACGGGGTGGCGAACTCGACGTCGACCGTGGCCGGGGAGAGCAGGCGGAACGGCGGCGGTACGGTCAGCGCGACCGTGCCCCGCAGCAGGTCAGGGCGATTGCGGCGAACCCAGGCGGTCAGGCTCTGCGTGCTGCCCCGCGACTGGCACTGCCATTCGCAACTCAGGCTGACGGCGGTCGGCACGGCCCCCTCGTACAGCCCCAGCAGCGGCGGCGGCTGGTCGGGGTTGAAGCTCTCGCCGACTGGCAGGACCGCCAGCTTGTCGTAGAGCGGCCCATCGTCACCGGCCGTGATCGTCAGCGTATGGCGCCCTGCGGCCAGGTCGACCTCGCGCTCGAGGCGCTTCCAGTGCCAGGCCCGCAGCAGGTCGGCCCGGTCGTCGTTGCCCGCGTCCCGCCACTGCAGCCAGCGCTCATCGAGATGCAGCAGCGAGTTGTTGCCGCACTTGTCGGGGAACCAGGCACGGCACCAGACCTGGTAGGGGCCGGCGCGGCTCAGGGTGAACGTGTAGTACGCCTTGCCGATGTCGACGGTGCTGTATTCATGGCGCCGCCAGAAGTGGTCGCCGCCCGCCCCCTCGCCCAGCGCGATGCAGAGCTCGCCTTCCTGCATCTCGATCTGGAAATTCGGGTCAAGCCGCTGCGCCCATTCGGCCTCGGCGGTGAAGCGCTCGACGCCGGCGGCCGCCTGGGCCTGCAAGGGCCCATCGATCGCGGCCAGCGCGGCCACGATGAACCGCCGCCCTGAACGGCCGGCCTTCGCATACGCCGCCGCCAACCGCGCCCGCTGCGGCCCCAGCAGATCGGGGAAGCGCAACACGGCCTGCAGGGCACCCCCATCGTCGAACGTCGGGTCCTCAAGCCGGCCCAGCAGCCAGTCGATCGTCGCCGCATCGCCGCGCTGGCACTGCGTCACGAGGTAGGCCAGGATGGCCGGATGGCGCTCGCAGAACCCTGGATCGCGCAGCTCAGCCAAGGCCAGCGTCAGCCACTGCGCCGGCTCCATACCGCCATGCTGGAACAGCAGCTCCAACGCCGCCGCCCGCACCTCGGCATCCCCGGCCCCGGTCAGCTCCCGCAGCCGCGCCGCAAAACGCGCCTGCAGGTCCGGCCGGTAGGCCAAGGCACCCATGGCCGTCACCTGAACTCCGGGCGCAGCATCCCGCAGCAGCCGTTCCAGGCACCACGCCGCCCGCCGGGTGCTCTTCCGGTACACCGTCCGGCAGATGAGCTGCCGCGCGGCCTGGTCGCCGGTGAGTACGGTCCACTCCGGGGTCAGCGTCAGCCGCCAGCCCACGGCCAGCAGCGCCAGCCCGCCGGCCAGGAGGCCGCCGAGAATGAACCTGCGACGTCGGAGGATCACGATGCCCTCGTCCACCTGGGCGACTCAGGTCAGCCCGACACACCACCCCAGAGCGAGGCGCTAACATAGCCGCATCTCGCGGCTAACGGCCGACGAGGTACCGTTCACGGCGTATAATACCCTAGCGATCTGGTCCCTTTAGCCGCCTCGTGCTGCGGCTCTGAGATGGAGCGCCACCGCCCGTGAAGCAAAGGTCTGGAGAGTCTACCGATGCGGGCCCCGTGCGGCCCGAGCCAGCGCCGCCAGCCGCGCCGGGAGAGGTGCGCGTCGCTCGCGTACTGACCGTGGGCCGACTGGGCGATGCGCGGGAAGCTGATGCGCCAGCATCGACACCTGCAGAACGCCTCGATCAACTTGAACGGCTGCGGCGACAGACTGCCAAGGCGATGGGGTATGCATATCCAGAACGACTTCAGAGAGTTCTTGAAAATTGCTGAGCGCCCATGACGTCGACTTCGTGATCTTGGGCGGCTACGCCGTGGCCTTCCATGGCTATGTGCGCAACACGCAGGACCTTGACATTCTGTTCCGCGCCGACGACGATGGTGTCCGCCGCGTGCTGGCGGCACTACGGGGATTCGGGTTCCCGGAAGACTCGGTCTCGGCGGAGGATCTTGCCCAACCTGGCAACGTGATCCGTATGGGAGTGCCGCCAGTACGCATTGAGTTGCTCAACACCGTGAGCGGCGTTTCCTTTGACGAGGTCTGGACCGGACGGATCGCCGGGCGCTACGACGATGTGCCCGTGGCCTACATCGGGCGCACCGAACTGATCCGCAACAAGATGGCTGCCGGTCGGGCGAAGGACCTGGCTGACGTGGACGAGCTGTCACGGCTGAGCGAGCGTACGAGCAGACGAAGGCGACCGTGATGCGCAGCACCCGCCGTGCGCAGTACCGGCAAGCCGCGGCCTCTCCGGCACCACTCTACTTGCGAAACTCGTCAAAGAACGCATCGTCAACATCGAAGACGGTTCTGGGCTTCAGTCCAAGCTCAAGTTTCTCAAGCGCAGGAACTGCGTACCTTCACGTTTGTTGGCCATGGATAACCTCTCTGGTGAGCGTGCGGCGTCAGGCTCGTCGGAAAGCGCGATGCTGACGGCGGACGAGGCCTAAGCTGCGACGGGTCTGACGCTAGCGTACCGCACCGGGAAAGCAAGCGTGAGCGTGGGCCCGCGGGGTGCATGACATTCGTGTCGGTTCGGTGAGAAGGAAGATGACCAGCCCGCAAAGACGTGAGGGTGCAGAGGAAAGCGGAGATCATGGCGACGGGTGTGATCCGTGCCCTCCAAGTCATCCGTGGTGGACTCCCCCGTGTTGTTTCCGCTCCGGATACCTGGATTGACCACGGATGGCGCGGATTCCACGGATGGGCTAGAGACCGCGAGTATAGGCGTCTATA
>CAILUI010000180.1 GCA_903837355.1 uncultured Victivallales bacterium | reverse complement strand
TGCGGCCTTGCAGCGAGGGAGACGCGGCCAGAGCGGCTCGGGCGTATGAAGCGACCCGTCTGGCAATGGCCGACCGCGTCATGGCCCCCCCACGGCTGCTGAGGAACAGGCACTCGGAGTGGACACCTGCCTGCTCTCTGAACCGGAGGTAGCGGTTCAGGATTTCAGCGGTCTGCTCCCACAGAGGGATGACACGGGTTTTGTTGCCTTTCCCGGTGAGGGTGACCGTGGCCGGGGCCTGCAGGTGCAGGGCGGCCACCGTGAGGTCGGCAAGTTCCTGAACGCGTGCGCCGGTGTTGTACATCACCTGCAGCAGCGCCTGGTCGCGCGCTCCGCGAGGCGTCTGAGGGTCCGGACAGGCGAGGATTGCCTCCACCTCCTCGACGGTGAGGCTTGGCGGCGGACGCTGGTCGGTACGCTTCAGCTTGATGGCCTGAATGCGTTCGTTGGCGTGCATCAGTTCGGGAACGCTCCTGGCCAGGAAGTGGAAGAAGCTCTTGATGGCGGCCAGGCGTTGATTCCTGGTGGCGTTTGCGTTCCCGCGCTCCTTCTGAAGGCAGTCCAGGAAGTCCAGCACCCGCTCAGGAGTGATCATCTGTATGTCGATGGCCTCGGGATGGACTTCAAGGCGCCCGCAGAGGTAGTTGATGAGCAGTCTCATACAGTCGCTGTAGCTGGCGACGGTGTTGGGCGAGAGTCCGAGCTCTGCGCCGAGGTGGGAGGTGAAGAAGGTGGTGACCAGAGAGCTGAACGTGATCTTCATGGGGACGGCTCCATCGTGCGGCGGACGTGTTGCCGGAAGCGTTCGGAGGCCTGCTGAAGGGCGGCTGCATTGATGTGCAGGTAGATCTCGGTGTCGTGGAAGCTGCAGTGTCCCATGGCGTTGGCCAGGACGGGAAGCCATGTGTCCAGATCTTCCTCGGCCTGCCTCCACCGTGCAATGCAGGCACAGGCATAGTTGTGACGAAGGTCGTGCAGACGCGGCGGCGGCGGACCGTGAAGGCCGCAACGGGAACACAGTCGGCGGAACATGCGGCAGGCCCGGTCCCGTGACAGGCGCCTGTTCCACCCGGTTACGAACAACGGGCAGCCGGGGCCGCTTTCCGCATACCTGGCACGCAACGGCAGCCACCGGTCCACAGCCTCGCGGGTGGACGCACTCAGAGATACAAGACGTTCTTTGTGGAACTTGCCCCGCCGCACGAACAGCGTTGAGTCAGCGCGGTCCACGTCGCCGAGATTGAGGGCAAGGGCCTCAGAGATTCGCAGTCCGGTGCTGTAGAGCAGACCGATCAGCAGACGCATGCACTCGGCGCGCAGTTCGTTATTCGGTCCGAGCGTGGACGCCGCCGCCATCAACTCGCCGACCCGTGAACCGCTCAGCGGGTAGAAGCGCACCGACCGCGCCGCCCGCGGCACGAGGCGCTCGGGCAGCACCGCACTTTCAGGAGTCAACGCATGGAGGTAGACGCTGAACTGGCGCACGGTTGAGAGCCTGCCGACACGGCTCGAATGACTCAGGCAGGCGATCTGGTCGGCATAGCGCTCGAGCACATTGAGATCGAGAACCGGGCGTGCATACCCGGCCCCGATCAGGAAGCGCTCGAAGCGCCTGAGTTCATCGGCACCGGTGCTGTAGTCATAGCCATGCGTGCGCTTGTGCGCGACGAACTGAACGATGCGCCCGGCCAATGGACTGCTCAGTCCGGTCAGGGCTTTCATCGCGCACCTCCCGGCCACGGAAGGGCGGCCCCTCTCAACGCGGCAAGGTCGACCTTGCCGTAGACCAGCGTGGTCGACGGATCGCGGTGTCCGAGCATGTCGACCACATCCTTGAAAGGGACCCGTCCATACATCCGGGCAGCGAACGCGTGACGAAAACCATGCGACCCGTAGCGGACGCCAGCCGGAAGCTCCACGCCGGCCTGTTCCATGCGCCGTCGCAATATCCTGGATAGCTCGCGGGGATGAGTGATCGGCCCACAGCCAGCGCCGGTGTGCAGAAACACCTCTGGGTGCGGGCTTTGGGAACGTCCCTTGCAGAGGTAGTCCGCCAGGCAGTTGCCCGCGGCGGCCGTCAGGTGCTGTTCGACCGCGCGCCCCCCCTTGACGGCGGCAAAGTGAATCCGGCTTCGCGGCCAGTCCACGTCCGCCAGTCGCAGACGCCGAACCTGTACGCCGCGCACCCCGTACGTGCTCAGCAGACACACGATCGCGCGGTCACGCAGGTCCGCCGACGTGTCGCCCCGAATGCTCCCCTGCAGCGCCTCAATGCACCCGGGAGGAATCGCCCTCGCGACCTTGCCCATGCGCGGGCTCCGGACCGACGGCGACAGAGAGGACAGATCACGCCCCAGGTACCCCGCACGGTAGGCAAAGCGCAGGAACAGCCGGACGGTCACCTGCATGCTGCAGCGTGAACCGGGACCGTGCTTCGATGCGTAGTCGATCAGGCACGCGACGACCGACTCTGCCCCGAGCGCTCTGAACAGGTCCGCAGGCGAATCCGGCGGACCGAAGCACTCGAACAGACGCTTCAGATAGGGGCGTTCGGCGGCCGCACTGCTCTCAAGCACCCCCCGAACTCTCACCGCATCGGCGTGGTACTCCGCAGCCAGGTCATCCAGGCTTGAGGGTAGGACAACCGAACCGCCGGTTGCCGCGTGGAACGGTGCCGTCATGATACACCTCCTTGTCTATGGCCAAACCATAGAACAGAGGCGGATCGGACCACACGTTATGTTGCGGGAAGTGTTCCTCCCGCACGCACTTCGCGCCACAAGCTACCGCGACTCCACGCTACGCAACACTGCTTCGCTACATAACGTCCCACGCAGCATAAGTCAGCTTATGGTGCGCGCACCATAAGCTGACTTGCGCCCAGGGCCAATGGGTCGTCGTTGACATCGGCGCCGAGGCCTGTAGACTAGGGCCGCCGGATGCGTCACCGGGCCGCTGGCCTCGGCGCCGGCAGCGCGACGCCGCTCCCGATATGAGGGTCCATCATCCTATGCAGCAGACCATCGACGCTGAGCGTCTGGCTGGAGTCTGGTCCGCCACCCCGACGCCACTGACCGCTGCCCTCACTCTGGATGCTGACAGCGTGCCGCGATTGGTGGCACACCACCTGCGTCTGGGCGTTCGCGGGCTCTTCCTCGGCGGCACCTGTGGGGAGGGGGCGTGGCTGCGGCGCGCCGACCTGCGGAGCCTGGTCCGCGAGACCGCGGCGGCCAGTGCCGGACGGCTGGTCCTGGCCGTCCAGATCACCGACAACTCGGTGGGCCGGATGCTCGAAAACGCGGAGCAGGCAGCGGCCGACGGCGCGGACCTCGCGGTCATTGCCCCGCCGCACTTTCTGCTCAACGCGACCGACGCCAACGTCCGCGCTCTGTACGTCGAAACCGTGCGCCGCTGCCCCCTGCCCGTCGGCATCTACGACCGTGGCAACGGCGGCAGCGTGCCGGTTTCAGCCGCGGTCCTGGAGGCGGTCTATGCCGAGCCCGCCGTGGTGCTGGTCAAGGACAGCTCCATGGACCCGGCCCGGCGTGACCTCGCGTTGCGGGCCCGGCAACAACGCCCGGAACTGCGCTTGCTCACGGGCTACGAGTTCGACGTGGTCTCGTACCTGCTGCACGGCTACAATGGCGCCCTGCTCGGCGGAGGCATCTTCAACGGCCGCCTGGCGGCGCTGATCCTGGACGCCTGCGCCCGCGGCGATGCCGCCGCCGCCCAGGCCCTGCAGGAGCGCATGAACCGCCTGATGTGGGACATCTATGGCGGCAAGGAGATCACCTGCTGGCTCAGCGGTCTGAAGGAGCTGCTGGTCCGCATGGGGGTCTTCAGCACGCGCCGGAACCTGCTCAACTACCCGTTGACGGACTCGTGCTCAGAGGCCATCGACCGCGCCTTGGTGCAGGACCGGGACGTGCTCCTGCCCTGATCCTGCCCGTTGGAGGGAACACGCCATGGCCAGACACGTCATGGAGCGTCGGGCGGCCGACAATCCATACCTGCACAAAGACTTCCACAGCGCCCTGCACGGCGGCATCGTCTACCTGCACCAGCACTATGGCGAGGCCGCGGTGCGCGACTACCTGCGGGAGTTTTCCCGGCGCTGGCACGCACCGTTGCGGCAGCGGTTGCTGGCGGAGGGCCTCGGGGCTCTGCGGCAGTACTTCGAGACGCTCTACAGCGTCGAGGGCGCGACGGTACACGTCGAGCAGACGGCCGACGAGCTGGTGCTGCGGGTCGACGCCTGCCCGGCGGTCATGCACCTGCGCCGCCGCGGCGAGGAGGTCAGTCCGTTGTACAGCGAGACCACGCGGACCGTCAACGAGGCCCTCTGCGAAGACACGCCCTACAGCGCCGAGTTGGTGGCCTACGACCCGCAGACCGGCGGCAGCATCCAGCGCTTCCGCAGGAGGCCGACGTGATCAGTTGCACCGAATTCATCCCGGCCTACAGCGAGCTCTTCCGTACCCTGCACCGTCTCGGGGGCGCGACGGCCGTCCGCGACTTCTGGGCCTACCTCTCGGAGACCTACCTAACCAACCTCCGTGACCTGGTGGCCGAGCATGGGCTGCGCGGTTGCTGGCTGTACTGGAGCCAGACGCTCAACGAGGAAGCGGCCGACTTCACCATGGAGTTGGACGAGGAAGCGGGCCTGTTCCGCATTACGATGCACCACTGCCCCTCCAAGGGCAGGCTGCTCGCGGCCACTCATTTCGAGGCCTACAGCGACTACTGCCTGCACTGTGACGCCCTCTACCGCAAGATCCTGGAGCCACTGGGATTCGACTACGACATCGACTTCTCGCGCTGTGCTGAAGCCGCCTGTACAGTGACGGTCCGCCAGTCGCGCGCTGCGGCGGTGCCCCAGGAGCGGGTCAGCCCATGAAGTTGTCGGTCATCATTCCGGTGTACAACGAAGAGGCAACAGTCCTGGAGATCATCCGCCAGGTCCGCGCCTGCGGCGTTGCCGATCTGGAGATCCTGGTGGTCAACGACTGCTCCAGCGATGGCACCCGGGCTCTGCTGGAGGCCCTGCCGCCGGCCGCCGATCTGGTCATCGTACACCACGACGTCAACCGTGGTAAGGGCGCCGCCATCCGCACGGCCCAGAAGCGCATCAGCGGCGACGTCGTCGTCATCCAGGACGCCGATCTCGAATACGCTCCCAGCGAGTTCCCGAAGCTGTTGCGGCCGATCGCGGAGAACCGGGCCGATGTCGTCTACGGCAGTCGCTACTCTGGCCGCGAGCTGCTGGTGGATTCCTTCTGGCACTACCTCGGCAACAAGACCCTGACGACGTTCAGTAACATGCTCGCCAATATCCATATCACGGACATGGAGACCTGCTACAAGATGATGCGCGCGGAGCTCTTCCGGGACATGGAACTGGAGTGCAACCGCTTCGGCTTCGAACCCGAGATCACGGCCAAACTCGCCAAACGCCGCTGCCGCATCTACGAGGTCCCGATCGCCTACGAGGCGCGGCGCTTCGACGAAGGCAAGAAGATCGGCTGGCGCGATGGCGTCGCCGCCCTCTGGTACATCGTCAAGTACAACCTGCTGCAGTAGACCGTGCTCCGCGCGCCGCCGGGAACTCGACTCAGTAGGTCACCACGGTCAATCCCGGCACCCGGCGGAAATCCGCGGCGTTGCGGGTCACCAGCGTCCGGCCGTGCCGCAAGGCGGTGGCCGCAATCCACAGGTCGTTGGCCCCCGGTAACCGCCCCTGCTCGCGCAGGTACCGGGTCACTTCAGCGTAGCGAAGGGCCGTCTCGGCGTCCACGGCGAGGACCTCGAACAGCGCGACCGTGGCGCGCAGGACCGGGTGGCTGTGGTCCGCGAATCCCTCCGCGAACTCGCCCAGGGCCGTGACCGGCAACTGCATGCTGGCGTCGGCGTGACCCTGCAGAAAGCGGTGTGCTGGCCCCGATCCGTCCTGCCGAGCACGCTCCCGCTGGACGTCGATAAGGAACGTGGTGTCGAAGATCAGCGCGTCCGCCATGCGTCCTCCGGCGCGGCATCCTGCGCCTGGGCCTGATCAAGACGCTCCAGAGTCTCCATATCCAACGGCGGCAGTCGCGCCATCGCCGCCGCAAAGTCGGTACAGGTGCGCCGGCCACGCTCCCACTGGCCGCGCTTGATCACCTGCGAGAACGACTCATCTGGCGCCCGCCGCGCCCGCCGCAGGCGCTCGTAGGCATCGAGATCGATGGAGATGGTCTTCGTAGCCATGCATATACACGTACATGTGCATGCACGCGGTGTCAAGAACTCCGAAGAGCGGCGGCGCCGAGACGTGTGCGGGCCGGCGCGCCACGGTCAGAAGCTGAACACCTGGACGTCCAGCGGCGCCAGTTCGAGCGCCAGGCGCCCGTCGCGGACGGCTTTCTCTGGTCCGCCGGCGAGCGGCGTGAACCCCTGTCCCGGCGGCGCTTCCACGACCTGGAACTCGGCGCTGACCGCGGTCGACGCGGTGTTGACCACGATCAGGCGGCGGCCGGCGGCCGTGGCGCCGACCAGGCCGTGGACCTTGCCGTCGGCGGCCTGGAACTGCCGCTGCGTGCCACTGAGCAGCCAGGGCGCCAGGGCGGCGATCTCGGTGCACAGTTCGCGGATCACGTCCTGCAGGGCCGGGTGGTACTTGGCGCCCATGTTGGGTCCGTCGTCCCAGGTGTACCAGACGATGCCCTTGGCGCCGTGGACCAGGCTCTGGTAGACCATGCAGCGCTCCTGCTCCCGCGTCGGCGGCTTGGCGCCACGTGCGGGCGGCGGGAGTTCGTACGAGGTGTTGTCATGGGCTTGCGGGATGAGCCAGACCGGCCGCCGGCCCTGCGTCGCCTTCCAGGCGGCGTCCGCCCACTGCGCGACCATCGTGATCGGACCGCCGGGCAGCGGGTAAGGATCCACGGCGAAGATGTCGGCGAGCTGTGCCTGCGCGGGGAAATCGCCCGGACTGCAGGAGACGACGTAGGTCGGATGCGTCCGGTCCAGGCGGTGGAAGAGCTCGGCCGCCTCGCGCACCACAGCCTGCTGTCCGGCCGCGGGCTCGTCGCGGACGTACCAGGCCAGCAGCGCCGGGTGGTCCTTGAAGGCCTGCACATGGGCGGCGATGGCAGCGGTGTCGACCTTCTGATCAACCAGACCGCCCATCTCCAGCAGCACCTTCAAGCGCTGGGCATGCGCCGTATCCAGAAAACGCCGGGCGCGCTCCAGGTCACCGCCCCAACCTTGGACGGTGTTCAGGCCCAGCACCGCCATCGCCGGCAGTTCCGCCTCGCCGACGTGGTACATGCCGAGGGGGAAGAAGGGCTTGCCGTCGACGCGCAGGGCCATCTCTTCGTCGATGGTCACGGTGGCCGGGCGGTCCGGCAGAATCGACAGCGTGCGCTCCACGCTGGCCGCCACCGCGTCACCCTGGCGCAACTCAGTGCGCACGACGTACTCATCCGGCGCGATCCCGGCGAGCGGCACGCGCAGCACGGCAGCGCCTACGGTGACCGCCTGCCGGTCCAGCTTGGCCACCACGGCCCCCCCCGCGGCACAGACCTGCACCGCCACGGTCAAGTCCGCCAACGGTTGGGTATCCGGGGTCGTGGTCACCAAGAGCACAAGCTCACTCGGCAGGGCCGAGGCGAGGAGGATACCGCGGTAGGCGGGTTGGCGCAACGTCACGTCCAGGAGCGGGGGCAGAGCCAGCGTCTGCGCGGAAAGCGTCAGCGGCTGACCGGCGACGTCGAGGTCAAGACGTGCCCGCGCGCCGTCGTCGGCCCGCGTGAGGCTCCAGGCCAGGTGAAGCGCCGCGACCCCGCCAGGACCGAGGGTAGCGACCGCGGTGTCGCGGCGCGCTGGCCCCTGGAGTGGCTCCAGCGTCTGGACCAAGGTTGCCGTAACGGCGTCTTTGCCGAGGCTGCGCAGGCCGAGGCTCGCGTCGCGCTCCCAAAGGGTCGGGGCGGCGGTCTCAAAGCGGGTCACCGCCAGGCCGAGACGTCGCACCTGCAGGTTGGTCCAGAGGTTCTCGAGGTCCGCACTCCGCAGCGGCCAGGAACTGCTGATGAGCAGCAGGCCAGTGCCCAGCGGCTGCACCGCCGCGGCCGCCTGGCCGTCGCCACAGTGCGTGAGGGTCTCCCAACCCCCCGCCGGCAACACCAGGTGCTGCCAGGAGTTGCGGCCGGCGACCAGGTTGGGCAGGGCGTGCAGCGGGTGCGGCGGCGTGCTCTCCGTCGCCGCCTGCGTTGCCGTGCAGGGCTCGGTTGTCACCGCGCAGGAGGGGGCGATACGCTGCAACCAGTCCACGCAGACCGGGTAGTTGCAGTCGGTCAGGACCAGCGCGCCACCACGCTCCAGGAAGCGCCGCCAGACCTCGCCCTGCAGGCCGAGATCACGCCCGTCGGGGCCGTAGTTGAACAGCGGATTGGCGATCACCAGGTCGAAGCGGTCAAGGTCGGCCAGCAGGCGCTCGAGGTCGGTCAGAGCATACTTGCTGGCCGTCCACCCGAGGCCGGCCAGCACGCCGTCGTGCTCGGCAGCATGGCGGTTGTGGTCGTAGGTGCCGTGCAGGATAGCCACGGCGGGCCGCGGCGCCGCGGGCTCGGCGGCGGTTACGGCGAGGGTGCCGCAGGCCAACGCGACCAAGAGCCCGTTTCGTACGCATCTGGTTGCCATGTCTAACTCCAGTAGGACAGAACTCACAGCCGGCCCCGGCAGCGCGTCGGCGCGGCTGAGCCGCCCCTGTGCTTGCCCTCCAACCCCCAGCAGCCACGCCACACGCTTGGAGGGCAAGAGCAGGTCTGCTGGCCAGTCCTGCCGTATGGCAGGAGATCGCCGCCGCACCCGCCTTCGGCGGGCCTCGGACCGACGCCGCCCGCGAACGACCGCAGCACGCCTCACCTCGCCAGTTCGAGGACGCCGGCATTGCCGACCTGCCAGGTCGAGCTCGCGGTGCCCTGCCATTCCACCCAGACCTCGTCCGCGCTCTTACGGACGGAGAGATTGAACTGCAGGCGCGCCGGCTTCGCCGGATCGATCCCCAGCGCTGCAAACGGCAGGCGCCACTCGGCAGTCCAGCGTTTGGCGTCCACGAGTTGGGCCTTGTACTGAACCCCCTCCAGGGCGCGCTGCAGGGCCGCGGCGGACGCCCCGGATTCCTCGCTGCCCGCAAAGTGGCCCGACGGGAAACCGCGCAGCACCAGGATCGGCGCCTCCTTGCCGGCGGCCGGATTGCACCAGGCGAGCTCGACGGCATCGTCCTGCCCCCACTGGTTGCCGGGGCGGATCGGGAACTTCGGATTGATGGCGTTATCGATGGCGATGTACAGCGCCGCGTCGTCCCAGGCGACCCAGGCCGCGCTCGGCGGCGAGACCTTCTCGCCCTGAATGCCCTGCTCGATCACCAGCCCGCGGGCGACCTCGAGGCCGAACCACTCGGCCGGGGTGATGGTACCATCGACGGTGACCGGGGCGACCAGCCGCGGCACGCGGAAGACGACCGGCGCCTTGCGGGACAGGGCCTTGGCGGCCGGCGGCGGCTCCGTCAGCGGACGGACGGCGCTGACCACCGGCCATGAGGCCCGAGCCTCATCCCGGTAGAGCCCGATCTTCGCCAACGGAATGGCCTTGAAACCCAGCTTCCAGGCCGGCGAGTCCGGGCGCAGGGCGAAGTCCTGCCGCTCGGCATCCACGAACTGCGGATCCTCGTCGAGCAGGTTGTCCTGGAAGGTCACCAGTGGCTTCGCCTGGCCGTCGAAATCGCCCCAGCGTCCCCCCACGCAGATATTGCGGGCAATGACGTTACCCACTGGGGCCATCGGGTTCTCCTCGAGCAGCTTCACCAGGTACGGGTAGCGCTCGCTCCAGGGCGGGGTCTGGTACGGCAACGACTTCAGGCCCTCCTCGAGCCCGCCGCGCCCGCCGGCGGCCCAGCCCAGGCCGCGCGAGTCCACGTGGGTCGCCGGGACACAGTCGATGAAGATGTTGTTCTCGATGGTGCAGTTGCGTCCGCCGCCGATCATAGCGGCCCGCGTCACCTTGTAGAAGAGATTGCCGGTGATCTGGGTGCCGCCGAACTGGTCATCGAGATAGACGCCGACACAGCCGCGACCCTCGAAGCCGTTGATGTGGTGCAGGTAGTTGTTGCGGATAACGGTGCCGCACATGCTCCAGTTGCGGCCGGTGTAGATCGCGCCGGCGTCGTTGGACTCATAGCAGACGCTGTGGATCTCGTTGAACTCGATCAGGTGGTCGTTGCCGCCGAAGCCCATCGCCATGTGCGGCGCGTTGTCGATCAGGTTGTGCGAGGCGCGGCTGCCGACCCCGTGCAGCGTGATGCCCGGATTGTAGACCCGGTTCCAGCGGGCGTAGTGATGCACGTGGTTGTTCTCGGCGAAGTTCCCCGCCGGCGTCAGGGTCTTGCGGTCACCGCCGGCGAGATGGATGCCACCCGCCGCCGTCTCGTAGACGTCGCAGCCGATGACGCCGTGATCGCTGCCGGAGGCACTTACCGCCGAACCGCCCGTATTACGAATGACGCACCCTATCACACGCATGCCACTGCCGCCCGCGATGACGACCGGCGTACTGCGGGTTGCCTCCAGGGTCAGGCCGCGGAAGGTGACACCGGAGGTGTTGGTGCACGAGATCAGCACCGGCAGCACCGAGACCAGCGTCCGGCCCTGGTCCAGCGGCGCCGGCGGCCAGAAATAGAGCAGGCCGGCCGTGCGATCCAGGTACCACTCGCCGGGCGCATCGAGTTCGGCGAGCAGGTTCAGGGCGTAGTACCATTGGTTCTTGCGATAGCCGTATTGGTGGTACGGTGGCTTGACGGCGATGACGTGCTTCTCGGTGTCGATGGACTCGATCTGCTGGCGCTGGTCGGACCAGTCCCAGAACCAATACCCGTGCAGCCAGGCGTCGGCCTCGCCGGCCCAACGGCTTGGGCGCTCGCCGTCATAGGTGAACCTGCCGATCTTGTCGCCGGGAATGCCGTGGATCTTGTGCGGCGCGCCGCCGACCACATCGACGATACGCACGAAGCCCTCGTTGGGCCAGCGCGCCAGGGTCATCGGCTTGTCCTGGAAGAAGACCTCCAGGCGCTTGCCGTCCGTCGCCACCTCGCCGAAATCCGTGATCCCCAGCGCCTTCAGATCGGCCTGGAAGACCTGGCCGCGGGCACCCTCATCGAGCCGCTGCAGTACGGCCGGATCCGTGACCGGTACGAAGTTGGTGACCTGCCGCCCGCCGACCAGACGCACCTCGGCCCCGGCCGCGGCGCGGTAGACAATGGGCGCCTCGGCCGTGCCCGAGTCCGCCGCGGTCAACTCCAGGGGCTCCGCCAGCTCATAGACCCCGGCCGCCACCTCCACCGTCGCCCCGCCCGCCGGCAAGGGCCCGGCCTGCTTCAGGACGCGGATCTCGTCGCGCGCCCGGCCCAGCGTCGCAAAGGGCCCTGCTCCGTTCGGTCCGGCCGTGGCCGCGCGTCCCGACCAGCCGTCATTGCCCCCCGGCGCCACAAAGAACTCGACCGGAACCGCCGCCAGAACCGTGCTCATGGCCAAACCCGCCATATAGAGGAGATGACGTGCTGACTGCTTCTGCCGTGCGCTCTGCCAGACATTCGTGCTCATTGTGCCTGTCCTCTCTTCTGCTTCAGTACCGCGTGGCCAGGGGCCCCCGGGGCGCGCCGTCTGGCACGTATCTGGTTCGTAGTCCCGCGTTCACGCCATCGGCCGCGCCCGCTCGTCCAGCGGCCGGGGCCGTTCGGGCCAGAGCGCCACGGCTTCATGCAGGCTCTCCCCATGGTCACCTGATGCGTGAACACTATAGGCAACTGCACGTGCGTTTGCCAGGTTCCCAGAGCATGTCCCGGGCCATGCCTCAAGAGCCGTGAGGAAATCGGGGGTGGGGTCGGAATCGGTATCGGAATCGTGCCTGGCTGGACCGCGGAAGGCGGCTGGTGAACAGCGCAGACCTCACTGGCATTGCTGTCCCCAGGCGGCTCCGCCCTCCCAAACACCCCTCGGCAGCACGGCAGATCGCCAAGATGGAGCCCGCGGTCCGTCGGCGTTGGCGCCGACTCCTTCAGGAAGGCACGGGGATGGGCCGCGCCAATTCCTGCATCAGGCCGGAGCGCCAGCCGGCATACTGGTTGCACTGAATCGCCGCGAAGAACAGCGTGTAGTCATCCGGTGACAGGAAGCAGAAGTGGTAGCGCCAGGGCTCGTCAGCCTCTGCCAGGCGCGCGTTCAGCGCCTCGAAGTGCCTGAGACCATCGCGACACTTGGCCCGGTTACGGTTCGAGTCGTCCCCTTCGGCCTTGATCTCGACGACAAGGATGTGGTGGCTGCCCTTCACGCGGATGAAGAAATCGGGGTTGAAGTGCTCATTCGTCACGTGCGTCTTCCCGGTCCGGGCTGGCTTGTAGGAGTAGGGAAACGCGTAGCCGCCCTGATTCGGCATCTTGATGAAGGCGTCGAACCGTTCGGAATGCTCGAACAGCAACTCCGAGAACAAGCGCTCCGGCTCGTGGCTGGCATAGTGTACGTTCCACGGACACTTGAACTGGCGCAGGTCGACCTGTACCAACCGTGAGCCGATGGCCTGGGCCTGTTCGGAGGCCTCCTTGCCCCACTCGACAAACTGCTTCCGGAACCGCTGATACTGCTCCCACAGATGCACCTCCTGGCCCGCGAAGGGTGCCGTGTCACCCTCCACGTGCCAGACAGAACCATGCTCTTTGAGAGTGCTTTCGGAGAACGCCTGAGGACACCGGCGCTCCCAACTCCCCAAAAAGAGAGGGCGCGAACTCCAAGTTCGCGCCTCGCCTGAAGGGATACGACGCCCCGAGACAGAAGCACGTACGAGGAGCCGCGCCCAGGTGGGCGCGCCCCTCGCAGTGCCGCCTCTGTCTCTTGAAAAGTCGTATTTTTCAGGCGAGACGAGCTACTGCGAATGAACGCAACAGATGAAGTCCGGCGGCAGGGCGCCGCCGGGCGTTATATCAGGGATCAACGGCTCAGGTCAGAACTCACCTCCTGTTCCGGGTTTCAGTCGTGCCGAAGATAGTGCGCCGGCCCAGCGGGCTCAAGCGCGTCATGCCTTACCGCTCCCGGCCTTGGGGCCGCGGCGGGGTGTCGCGTACGCGGCCGAGACCTCGGCCACCGCCTCCGGCTTGGGCGTCGTACTGCAGACCTCAAACCGTTCGCGGGCCTCCCGCAGTTCCCTCATCTCCAGCGCGGGGTTGCCGTCGTAACGCTGGGACAGCTTTGCGCGGATGTCGCGCATCATCTTCACGCAGTCAAACGTCTTCTTCATCGAGCACCTCCCGCGGCGTGCGAAGGTTATTGCACTCTGCGTCGCGCCGTCTGAGGTCTGCGAAGATGGCGTCGATACTGGCGATCTCGTTCCCCAACATCAAGGCAGCCTGTCAGACTGCCAGGAACACGTGGTGCAGGGTCAGCGACGACGGGCGGCACGGGTGTCGGGTCTCGCGGACGGCAGACTCCGCCGGAAGCAGTGCGGAGATCGCAAGCCCGGTACCGGGCGTCATCCGCAACGGGAGTGTCCGCGCCTTGACCTCGACATCTACTCGGGCGGTGGCTGCCGCTGAGTTCCCGTCCATGACGAAACCAATCATGCCCCCGTGCTCCAGCCCCGCAGCGTACTTCCCGATCACGAAGCGCATCATACCCTCCTCAACGTACTCACGGGCAAGCGCCCTGCAACCCCCGTTCGGCGTCGCAACGTTCAGGCGCTTGCACTCGAAGGCGAAGTACACCGCTTCGTCGTACCCGTGGATGAAGCGGATATCGATACGGCCCTTCTCAGCACCTGACGCAGCGTCGTCCTCGACCACCTCGCGGTCGATCAGGCAGGGCAGGTCGCGGGTCGCATTCTTGGTCTGGCGCAGTGCGTCGCGCAGACTGCGGGTGATCCGGGGTTCGAGTTCCTGGGAGGATGGCTTCGGGAGTCCTGCCCACGCTGCAATCACCAGCTCCAGGATCCTGGGTACGAGGCCATACGGGAACGTCGGTGCCCAGGGATCGGGAGAGCCGGCGACCGCCATCAGCGTGTCCTCCCGTGGCGCGAGAGGATGGCCGCGGCAATCTCGTCGGCGTCGTTGAGCGCGGCGGTGCGGCACCAGTACCGCTTCGACAGCGGTTTCAGGATATAGAGATCCTCCCCCGCAAACACCTTCAGGTTACGGCGGTAGCGCAGGTTCAGTCCGCCGTGGTCCAGGACGCCTTGGATGCGTTCCAGGATGCGGTCAAGTTCCTCGGGTGACTCAACCTCCGGCGTTGCGGACCTCGCAGCTCCAGCGACAACGCGGGTGAGGTGGACGATCCCGAGTCCAGCGGGGGCGCAGCGTACGATCCTTGCGCTGACACAGCGGTCGCTGCCCTTGGCCCAGGTGTTCAGGCACCCGAGCAGTTGGCTGCCGTACGTCTGCCGTTCCGGCTTCGTGCTGGGCTGGAGCGTCGGGGGCAGGTTATTCCGCCGCGGTGTGGCGCTCGGGATCCAGAGGCGGAGGGTGTCCTCGATCAGAGCCTGTTCCCAATCGTCGATCCCGTAGTAATCAGACACCAGCCGGTCCAGCCGCGGCCCGAACTCGCTCACAAGTTTGTCGTAGGCCAGGAAGCTCGCTGCAAGAGCCTGCTCCATCTCGCGGTGGAGGCGTGCGACCTCTGTGATGATCGCGAGCTGTTCCGGTGAGCCAGGAGTCGGGAACGGGAGCCGCTCGAACTCCGCCTGTTGGAGTTTGGCTCTCTCGGCGCCCCAGTTCGCCGCGTTGTGGAAGTAGACATACATGGCAAACGGCGAGCAGACGACACAGGTGAGGAATCGCAGCAAGCTCTCGTCCTTGGCCGGCGCATGCACGCCCCGCAGCGAGTGCTCGAAGGTGAAATCGGTGCTGTTGAAAGCTGCCTTGATGCGGCTGGCGAAGCGGGGGACGCCGTGGGCAAGCACCATATGGGGCGCGAAGTAAGCGCGCTCACAGCCTCCGCGCTTCACAAGGGGCGTCGGCGCGGCGGCGGCCAGTTTCCCCTCGCCCAGCAAGAAGGCCTGGAGGCAACGCGCCGGCAGGAACGGAAGCCGCTCGATCACCTCGCGCAGCACAGCCTTCCCTGCCCCGCCGACGTTGAACCCTTCGCCGGTCACCCATCCGTTTTGGCCCAAATCGCTGCCCAGCCGGTCGCCCAGGGTCGGGAGATCGGCCAGTCGGTCGAGGAAGGCGACGTCGCGGGGGGTCCCCCACAATGCCTGTTTCCAGATGGTTGGGGCGCGCCCGGCGGCGAGGTCGCGCAGGAGATGGCTGATCTTCAGGACGTGTCGATCATCCGGTGAGACCGTGATAACGTCAGTCTTCAGCGTCTCCAGTTCGCTGCGGGCTATGCAGTACTCCAGTGTCCTTTCGCTGGTCGAGGCGCCGACCGCGGCTTTGCCGAATCGGGCTACCATGGAGGGAGCCGCGGCCCCCTCGAAGAGGTGAAAGCTCATGTCCGACAGGTTGAGGACCTTCACCCCCGCGAATGCCGCCAGCCAATCGCGCTGGAAGGCTACGCCGGGACCTTGCGTATAGGTCAGCAGTTTGGACGGGAGGACGAGGCAGGCTCTGCCGTCGGGTTTGAGGTGGTCTCCGACCTTCCACATGAAAGCCGCGGCCGCCTGTTTCTGGGGGATGGCGAGACGCCGACCCACGCACCACCGGGCAGTCAACTCGTCCATCTCGCCCCACGGCGGGTTGCCGACAACCAGGTCGAAACCATCGGGGGGCAACTCCAGGTCGTCAGCAAAGGCATTGGCGCAGACGATGGTTCCGGCGGAGGCATGGGGGTCCGCGGCGCTGTCGCGGAACAGCTTGGGCAGGAACTTGCCGCGCTTCTGAAGCGCCTGGATGTCGCGCGGCTGGAGCTGGTCCAAGAGGGCGAGGTAGAGACTGAAAGCCGCGATGCGGCAGGCGGTCGGGTTGAGGTCAACGCCGTAGAGGTTGTGCCGCAGGAGGTCCTTCAGTTGGTCGGCGAAGGCGGTCTGCCCCAGTTCGGGTTCGCGCTGCCGTAACTCCTCAGCCATCCGGTTGAACAGCCCGACCAGGAAGATGCCGGAGCCGCAGGATGGATCGAGGAAGCGGCAGTCCGCGAGGGAAGGGACGTCTTCCAGGGCCATATCGAGCGTCACTTCCGCCAGCATGCGCGGGGTGTAGTAGGCCCCGACCTGGCGTCGCTCCTGCGGCCCTTCGAGGCTGAGGAACTCCTGGTAGATGGCGCTGATCGTCTCGATGGGGATAGCACGGAAGTCATAGGCCCAGAAGTCCAGAGCCATCTGCCCGGACTCCATGTCGTCTCCGGCGAGCAGGCGGCGGATAGTCTCGACGTGTTCGGGCGTCACCTTCATACGCTCCTCGGTCAGGTCCTTGCCGAAGAGGTCGCCGTTGAAGTCCGCGCCGAGCTTGCCGAACAGCGCATACAAGCGGTCGACGGCGGTCGGCTGGTCACCCCGGAGGAAGTCGCGCAGACTGGCAGCATTCGCGCGCCCTGCAGCAGCGAAATAGCGCTCCCCGATGACCCCTCGGTCTACGAGGTAGCAGCAGAAGATGGCCCGGGTCAGAAGTGCATCCACGATGGCTGGGGCAAGCGCGCCCTGGCCGAGCAGCCGCGTCCGAGTGGACTTCAGGTTCTCCAGCAGGCAGCGGTCGACTCGGCGTGCGGGGTTGAAGCTTCGCCTGTGCGTAGCGAAGAACTCGCCAGCCTCGATGCTATGGGTGAGGTGCCGCAGAGCACCATCAGCGTGTTTGAAGGCCTGGACGAGGCGATCGTCTGCGTCCAGCCGTTGCGGATCGCGGGTTGGGAATGAGAGCCCGGAGTAGACCTTAACCTCGGTTGGCGTGACCAACGCGAGCGCGGGGCAGATGCCTTGGTTCCAGAAATCCTGATGGAGTCTGCACGCTTCCCCCGTGCCGTCGTCTGCGCACCTGATGTAGAGGGCTGGCTGACGATCTGACAGGAACATACCGTCCAGGTGGAGGCCATCCCAGGCTCGCCGCAGGAGGTGCGCGCTTCCACCGAGCCCAGCCTGCGCGATCTCGTCTGGAGACCGGAGTAGTTCGGGCACGCCGCGGCCCTCAACGCCAAGGAGCCTCTCCCATGCGCGGTCGCCGAGTTGGGGAGTTGAGGTCACACGCAGACCTTCAGCAAGCGGAGGTTTCGTTGGTCCGGCAGCACTTCTGGCAACCCTATTATAGGCTTACTATTGTTAGTATTCAAGCTGCTCTCAGCGCGTCCGATGTGGAACCCACACCGCGAACTGGAGCTTAGCTGCCAAGGGTTCCATCGGCACACACTCCTACTCCACGCCCTTCGCGCAGCGGAAGCCGAGGAAGGGGTAGGCGGCGGTGGGGTCGGGGCGGAAGCGGTAGGAGGCGTGGGCGATGTGGGGTTCGCCGGTCCAACTACCGCCGCGGGCGACACGGCGTTCGGTGAGGGCGGGGTCTTCGCGGCCGTCCGTGGCGACGTAGGGGTAGGGCCGGAAGGCGGAGCGGGTCCATTCCCAGGCATTGCCGGCCATGTCGAGGCAGCCGCAGGGCGAGGCGCCCTCGGGCTTCTCGCCGACCGGGCCGATGTTGTCCTGACCAAAGCGCATCTTGCTGGCGTCCAGGGTGTTGCCCCAGGGGAACTTACGGGCATCAGGGCCGCGCGCCGCCTTCTCCCATTCGGCCTCGGAGGGCAGGCGTTTGCCGGCCCAGGCGGCGTAGGCGGCGGCGCCGTACCAGGTCAGGCCGGTCATCGGGAAGGCTTCGCGGCCCGGCAGCGGCCGCCAGGCGCCGTCGGCTTTGGCGATGGGGAGCATGCGTGCCGGTCCCAAGCAGGCACGCCCCTGGGCATCCTGCTCCTTGCCGGCGGCGTTGAGGAACTGGCAGTACTGGGCGGTGGTGACCTCGTTACGGTCGATGCGGAAGGCCGGTAACTCGAGAGTCTGCACCGGCTTCTCGGCGGCGTCCTCGTCGATAGCTTTGCCCTCGCTGCCGAGGGTAAAGGGGCCCGCCGGTACCTGCACCATGCCATCGTCCGCCGCGTTCTGAGCCATTGCCGTACCTGCCCCCATGACGCTGAGCATTCCGATCACCACCCGTGCCGTCAGAGATAGCCCGCCACGGGCGGAACTGGCGGCGCGGGGCGCTTGCCGGTCGCGCGCCGAGCTCGCGGCCGGGGTCGGGTACTGGCACCCCCGACCTACCTGCCCATCTGCAGCCGGGGGTACGGCCAGGGAGTTAGCAGCATCGCCGTGCCCACTGCCCTGGCTGCTCGAGTACTGCTGCAGTCGTTCCGGCATGATTCGTCTCCGTTGGGGTCCGCCGCGCTGGTCCGTCCGTCCGCTGAAGCTCAGGACCTCCTCACCAGTATACCGGCCCGCCCACGCCCCGCAAGCTGGGCCAGCGCGCCAGCGGCGGCAGGCTGGACGGGGTCGTCAGGAGGGGCTACCGTACGCGGCAGCGGTACCCTACGGGCTGCGTTTTCCTATCTGGGAGGTGTTTCAGATGCGACTCTGGCTGCATTCTGGTTGCGGTTCCTGGCGTTGGCTGCGGCGTTGCGGTTTGGGCGTGGCGGTGGCTCTGGCCGCCGTGCTGCTGCCGGGCGGCTGCGGCAGCAAGGCCAAACCGGCGCCGGTCATCCGCGTGACGCGCAATATCGGCGGCCGCGAGGGCTTTCGGCTGCATTTCGAGGCCTGGAAAGCGGCCTTTGAGCGGGACAACGCGGGCTGGCAGATGGAGTTGATCGACCTCGGCAACTCCGAGGGCGAGCAGTACTACAAGTCACGCCTCGCCACCGGCGACCTCCCCGAGGTGGTGATGACCTGGCAGTTGACCAACTTCCTGGCTGACGGCGGGCACCTCGCCCCACTGCCGGACGAGTACTACGAGCGCTTCGGCATCCCCCTGCCGCCCGCCTACAAGGGCAAGCGCTACACCAGCCAGGCGGGGGTGCAAATCCAGGGCATCGTGGTCAACAAGCGGCTATGGCGCGAGGCCGGGATCACGGCGCCGCCGCGCACCTGGGAGGAGTTCATGGCGGCACTGCGCCAGATCAAGGCCAAGGGCATCAAACCGCTGGTCTACGGCGGCCGGGAGTGGTCGGCATCGATGCCGTTGTTCTATGCGCTCGCGAGCTCGCTCTACGCCGAGGCACCCGCCGCGGGGCAGGCGTCCTGGACGCGGCGCAAGGACGAGGGCACGGTCAGCTTCGCCACCGATCCGCAGGCCAGGAAGGTCCTCGAGCGCATGGTCGAGCTGCTTGACGCCTGCGTTGAGAAGGGGGCGCTGAGCGACGGCTACAACCAGGAGCAGGCCGACTTCTACGGCGGCAAGGGCGCCACCTGGATGATGGGCTGCTGGATCGGCGGCGATATCGAGCCGAACCGGGTCGACTTCGAGATGGAGTACTGGCCGGTGCCGGCGCTGGCCGGCCGTGAGCCCCGCTTCATCCACACCTCCAGCTTCCAGAATGGCTGGGCCATCACCAGTACGGCCACGGGCGAGACGCTCACGAAGGCTCGGGCCGCCCTGGACGCCTTCTACGATCCGCATGTCTACCAGCTCTTCCTGAACGGCGAGAGCCAGTTCAAGGAGGCGCAGAAGGTGGCGGTGAGCGGGCCCAGCAGCGCCTGGGCGCCGGCGCAGGCGCTGTATGACAACATGGCGGCGAACCTGAAGCGCTACGGGACCACGGTCGGCTACCACATCGGCCTGGACGACATGCCGCCGCCCTCGTTCTCAATGAGCATGGCCCGGGTGATGCAGGAGATCCTCTCTGGCAACACGGACATCGACGCGCTGCTGAAGATGCTGGACGCGGACTGGGACAGCGCGCGGAAGGGGATGTGAGTCTGTTCAGTACCCAGGTCAGACGCGGGGCGGCCTGGCGCGACGGCCTCGCCTCGGTCATTCTCTGCGGGCCGGCGGTGCTGCTGTACGGCGGCTTCATCGTCGTGCCGGCGCTGCTCGGTTTTGCCTACAGCCTGACCGACTGGACGGGCTGGAGCCGGCATCCGCGTTTCACGGGGCTGGCGAATTTCCGGGAGTTGCTGGGCGACCGGCGCTTGGCGGCGGCGCTGGGGTTCACGCTGTTCGAGACCCTGCTGATCGTCGTCTTCTTCTCGTTCGGCGCCATGCTGCTGGCGCTGCTGCTCGACCGGCTGACCCGGATGAAGGGGCTGATTCGCGGGCTGTTCTTCTACCCCTATGTGCTGAGCATCCTGGTCAGCGGCCTGCTCTTCCGCTACCTCGCCAACTACCGGCAAGGCGCCATCAACACGCTCCTGCGAGCCGTGGGTCTGGGGGGCTGGGCGCAGGACTGGATGGGCGACCCGCACTTGGTCGCGTGGTTCGTGTTTGCGCTGGTGGCCTGGGGCGGCCTGGGCTTCTTCACCACGCTGTACCTGGCCAACCTGCAGACCATCCCCCTGGAGTTGTACGAGGCGGCCCGCATGGATGGTGCCGGAGCCGTCGCGATCTTCCGCCACATCCAGTTCCCCATGCTCATCCCGACCCTGACCACGAACTCCGTGCTGGCGCTGATCACGGGCATCAATCTCTTCGGGCAGATCGTGGTGACCACGCAGGGCGGCCCCGGCTACCGGACCTTCAGCATCGGCTACTACATCTACTGGCTGGGGGTGCTCAACAACCGGCAGGGCTATGCCGCGGCGGTCTCGTTGGTCTGCTTCCTGGCGCTGTTGCTGCTGGCGGCGGTGCAGGTGGCGCTGCTGCGGCGGCGGGAGGTGACGCTATGAGCGCACCCCGTCCTCCGCGCGGCCGCTTGCCGTTCCTCGAGATCGCCATGCTGTTGGCCGGGCTGCTCTTCGTCTCGCCCTCCTTCCTGGCGGTGCTGAACTCGTTCAAGACGCTGCCCGAGATCATCCAGTCGCCGCTGACCCTGCCGGCGCGGCCACGCCTCGACAACTACGCCTATGTGTTCACCGGCGTCAAGCTGGCACGGCCCATGCTCAACAGCGCCCTGATGTGCGTCGCGGTGATCGGTTGCCTGGTCACGATCGCCCCCATGTGCGCCTACTCGCTGATGCGGCGGCGGATGGCCTCCGGGCGCCTGCTGCGCGTGCTGTTTCTGGCGGGGCTGACGGTGCCATTCCAGGTCATCATGGTGCCGTTGCTGCAGCAGTTCCGTCTGCTCGGTATCCAGTACACCTACCTGGCGCTGCTGCTGCATCACGTGTCCTGGGGCCTGCCGCTGTGCATCTTCATCTACAGCGGCTTCATGGCCACCATCCCGCGGGAGCTGGAGGAGGCGGCCGCCATCGACGGTTGCGGGCCGGTGGCGACGTTCTGGCGGGTGGTCTTTCCGCTGCTCACTCCCTGCACGCTGAGCATCATCATCTTCTGGGGACTGTGGATCTGGAACGACTTCATGCAGGCGTTCATCATCATGGGCACGAACAAGGGCCAGCTCGTCTTCGTCCAGCTCTGGCGCTTCCTCTCCGATCAGTATGTGCAGAACTGGAACATCATCTTCGCTGGCGTGGTCGTGCTCTCGGCTCCGGTCACACTCCTCTACGTCGCCATGCAGCGGCACTTCATCAAGGGCATCACCGCCGGCGCCATCAAGTAGCGGGTAGGGTGGCTGACGCTCTTTGCGCGGGATGGGGCGGGCCGCTATGGTTACAGCGGTGTCGGGCCAGTGCCCGGAACGCCGGTGCGAGGGTGGGGCGGGCCGCCCGGGGACGGCGGCCGGCGGCGACAGGGGCCCCAATGAAAGGCAGGCGCGCATGAAGAAGATCACGGTGGGCGGCCACAAGAAGTGCGTCGAGATGGTCAGCGGCGATTTCCGCATCGCGGTGACGACGCTGGTCGGCCCGCGCATCATCTCCGGCACGATCGGTGGCAGCGAGAACATCTTCCAGGTGCTGCCGGCGGTTCCGTTCGCGGGCTGCGACACCGGCTTCACGCTCTACGGCGGGCACCGGCTCTGGCACTCACCCGAGGCGCTACCGCGCTCGTACGCCCCGGACAACGATCCCGTCGAGGTGGTCGAGTTCGCCGATGGGCTCGAGTTCCGCAACGCGCCGGAGGCGCTCACCGGGCTGGAGAAGGCGATCCTCATCGAGCCCCTGGGCCGGAACTGCTTTCGGGTAACGCATCGGCTGACCAACCGCGGCGTCTGGGCGATCGAGGTGGCGCCCTGGGCGCTCTCGGTGATGGCGCAGGGCGGCATGGCGGTGATCCCGCAGGGGCGCCATCCCGAGGACGGCAATCCGTTCATCCCCGACCGCAGCCTGGTGCTCTGGTCGTACTCCAGCCTGGCGGATCCGCGGCTGGTGCTGGGCGACCGCTACATCCTGCTGCGGCAGGACGCCGAGGCGACGCGGCCCTGCAAGATCGGCTTCAACTGCGGACCGGGCTGGATCGCCTACGTCAACGCCGGCACGGCACTGGTCAAGCAGTTCGAACACTTCGTCGATGCCGAGTACCCCGATGGCGGCTGCAGCGTCGAGAGTTACACCTGCGCCGACTTCTGCGAGATTGAGACGGTGGCGCCGCTCTACGACCTGGAACCCGGCGAGGCGGCAGAGCACGTCGAGCTCTGGCAAGGCCTCGCGGGGTTGCCCCGGATACGCAACGAGGCCGACGTCAGCCGACACCTGGAGCCGCGGGTGGGATGATCCTCATCGCGGATTGCCATGCCAGTCCCCGCCGCGGCAACGAGGCGGAGTTTGCCCAGCTCCTGGACCAGCTCGCGCGGACGCGGCACGACGTGGTCTTTCTCGGGGACATTCTGGATTTCTGGATTGCCCTGCCGGGCTACGAGAAGGAACTGCACCGGCACTTCCTGCAGTGGTGTCAGCGCGAGTCCGGCCGGCGGCAGGTGGGCTTCGTCGAGGGCAACCACGAGTTTTTCGTGGCGCGCCAGCACGCGACGGCATTCTCATTCTGCGCCCCGGACGAACACGTCGACGGGGCCGGGCGCCTGTTCATCCATGGCGACACGATCAACCGCGCCGACCGTTCCCAGCGCCTGCTGCGGGCCGTGGTCAAGAGCCGGCTGATCTGCTGGGGGGAACAGGTGGTGCCCGGGGCAACCTGGGTGGCGAAGGTCATCAAGAGCCACTTCGAGAGCCGCCGGCCAGCCATGGCCAAGTACTACCCCGAGGCCCAGGTCCGGGCCTTTGTCCACGCCTGGTTCGCGCGCGGCGTCAAGGCCGTCTACATGGGCCACTTCCACGAGGCGCGGGTGGTCGAAGCACCGCCGGGCCGTATCTGCCAGGTGGTACCGCCCTGGTGCGGCACGGATCTGGTCGGCGTGATCCCGGAGGGCGGCGGTCCGGCGGAGATCAGGCGCTGCCAGGAAATCCCGGCGGAATCCTGATGGCCTCGACGTGCGCGCCCCGCTACGCGAACGGCGCCGGAAACGGGCGCCGAAGCGGCAACGGCGCCGGGCATGGGTTCCGGGGCGGGCTGGGGAAGGAGAGGGTTCGAGAACATGCATTCCCACCGCGAACTGAGGGTGGTATTCCTGGCCGCTGCGCTGCTGTCGGTAATGGCTTGGGCAGCGGAGATCGGCTTCCAAGGGCCGGGGAATGCCACCGTGTTTCGCGACGCCGACCCGGCCAAACGGATCGCGCTATCCAGCTTCACCGGCACAGCGGCATGGACGCTGTATGACTTCTGGCAGCACCGCGTCGCAGAGGGCGTCGTGAAGTCTGGCGAAACCGGCATCGACCTGCCAGTTACGGAGCCAGGCTACTACCGGCTGGTGCTCCGCGCGAGCACAGAGACGACGGCGGTCGGGGTCGCGGTGCTGACCCCGCCGCCGCCGACCCGGAGAGCTTCACCGTTCGGCGTGAACACGCATTTCGCGCAAGGCTGGGAGACGTCCCTGATCCCGCTGATTCGAGACGCCGGGTTCAGTTGGATTCGCGACGGCTGCGAATGGCAGTCCGTCGAGCCGCGGAAGGGCGAGTTCGACTTCCGTTTCGAGACGGCCCGGCGGGTGCTCAAGGCATCCGAGGAGCTGAACCTGGTGTACAACCTCGCCTATGGCAACCCGTACTATGACCAGCGCTCCGCCCCGGTTACCCCGGAAGGCATTGCCGGCTGGCAGGGCTTTGTCGTGGCCACCATGGGCGCCTTTCCCAAGGTCAACACCTACGAGACCTGGAACGAGTACAACTGCGGCTTCAACATGTGGGGCAAGGTTCGGCCGACCCCGGAGAACTACATGCTGTTGCTGAAGGCCACCCACGAGAAGGTGCGGCTGAGTCGCCCGGACTACGAACTGGTGGGATGCTCGGCCACCACGCTGCCCTTCGAGTGGCTGGAACAGGTCTTTGCTTTGGGCGGCCTGGACTACATGGACGTGGTTTCGGTCCACCCCTACCGGTGGGGCGAGTGGCAAAAGCCGCCGGAAACCTTGTATCCCGACGTGCTGCAACTGCGCCAACTGATCGACCGTTACGCCAAGGGCCGGCAGATCCCCATCTATGCCACGGAACTGGGCTGGCCGGTGGACTGGAAGTACCGGATCTCCGACGCCAGGCAGGCGGCTTACGTCGTGCGCACCTATGCCACCCTGCAACGTGCCGGGGTGGCCCGTACCCTGTGGTACTGCTTCATGAAGCCGCCCCAGGATCCCGAGCAATTCGCGCTGGGGGACCTGGTACCGAACTGGAACTACGCGCCGCGCCCGAGCTATGTCGCCATCGCCGCCATGACGCGGGCGCTCGCGGACGCTCAGTACGTGGGGGACAAGAGCGTTCCGTCCCCGGCGCTATGCATGCAGTTCCGGAAGGGAAACAGGCCGGCCTATCTGCTCTGGAACCCCGACGTTGCTCCGCTCACGCTGGCGCTCAGTACGGACGGTCCCCTGCCGCTGACGGACATCATGGGCGGGCGGCATCTGCTGACCCCGGTTGGCGGCAACGTGCACGTGGTCCTGGCGCAGTTCCCCGTCTACCTGGAAGGGGAGATCGGCGCCGTCGCCGTCTCGAACGCCGTCACCGTCTCGGTGCCGGCGATGCAGACCGCGGTCAATACGCCGTTCCAACTCCAGCTCGCCGGCGAGGCGGCCTTCTCCCTCACGGTCGACGGCCGGGAATACCGGCCCGGCCAGACGGCGGCGCTGGAGGGAAACGAGCGCATCGGCACCCGCAACGCCAGGGGCGATATCCGGCACGGTGACGTCACCTGCGGTTTCCTCTGCCTCAGCTACGACGTACTGACCCAGCTCAGCCTGGCCCACATCCAGGTGCAGCCGGAGCAGCGGATCCGGGTGGACATCGCCAATATCCTCCCCGCCAAACCCCAGGAGCTGGCCAAGTTCTCCGGCGAGTTCGATGGACAGGAACTGGCAGCGCCGCCGGTAAAGACGCTCGCCGCCGCGGCGATCACTTCCCTGTCGTTGCCGCTGCCAAAACCCGTCGGCCCCTATGATCTGAAGCCGGTGTCGCTGCAGTTCGATTTCCCGGCGCACCCGGCACTGACCTATGCGGGGAAGCTCGGCAACAACCCTTGCTTCTTCCGCACCGACGTCAGGATCGACGGTGACGTGAGTGAATGGCGGAACCAGCCGTGCATCGGCCTGCGCACCCAGGGGAGTTACGTGGCTGTGGCCGGAAGCCAGGATGTCGGCCCCGGAGCATTCGCCGGCAAGGTCTGGGTGGCGTGGGACGACCAGCGCTTCTATCTGGCGGCAGAGATCGTTGACGCGACCCACACGCAGGTCTTCCCGGTATGGGAGGGCGACAGCATCCAGATCGGCATCGGCAAGGTCTTTCCCGCCGACACGGACACCTCCATGGAGGCGGAACTCGCCTTCTCGAGCGACCGCGGCGACAGTTGGGTCTTCCCGGGCCGCGCGCCGCTCGGTTTTGATGGCGGCGCCGTCCGGAAGTATTCCGAGCCCTGCATGAGACGTCAGGGCGAGGCGTCCACCTACGAGGTCGCCATTCCGTGGGATAGGATCCGTTTCGTCCGCCCCGAAGACGGGTCCTTTCGCTTTTCCCTGCTGGTCAACAACAACAACGGCGCGGGGCGACTGGGCTGGCTGGAATGGGGCTCGGGGATCGGTTCCGACAAGAATCCCGAGCTCTACCAAGTCATGACCTTCGTCAGATAGGCCGCAGTGAACGGTGGACCGTACGCCGATCGCTGTCCGCGGCCCGCTGTTCACCGTTCACCGTTCACCGTTCACCCTTCACCGTTCACCGTTCACCCTTCACCGTTCACCCTTCACCGTTCACCGTTCACCGTTCACCGTTCACCGTTCACCGTTCACGGCTTCCCGGCGACGGCGGCGCCTGGCCGTGTCACGGCGCCTCGGCGGGCGCCTCGGGGACATCCAGCGCCGAGAGTTTGCCGGTGATCCAGCGACGGACCTCCAGCGGCTCGTCCGCATGGCGACGCAGGTAGGTCCTGACCGCCTCGCGGGAGTGCATACCGGCGACGCGGCGGTGGGCGGGCGCGGTCTGCAGGATCTCGAAGAGCCGCGGGAAACGCCCGCCGCCACCGGCCGCGGTATGGCTGTTCATGGTCACGCGGATGCGCTCGGGGAGCGCGCCGTCCGTTCCCTGCAGGCGGGTCAGGCGCACGCGGGCCTCGTGTTCGGCGTCCGCCGGCAGGATGGCGACCTCAGCGCCCCAGACGCCGCTGTAGACGTAGGACGCCCGGTTGGCGATCTGCTCGGCCACCACGGTCTCCAGTTCGGCCGGCGTCAGGTCGGCGACCGTGATGCTGTTCTCATAGGGCACGAGGGCGAAGAGGTGACGCTCGCCGATGTCGCCGGCCGGCAAGCCACTGCGGCCGAGAGTCCCATGCAGCACCACGGCCGCGCCGGTGGCCTCGGCCAGGGCCCGGCTGATGAGCTCGCTGACGGCGCAACTGATACCGGGCGTGCCGCCGGCGGGGATCGCGCGCGGCAGCCGGCAGATGACCTGCCCGGCCGCGGCCTCCGCCTGCGCCAGCAGGGCGGTCAGTTCCGGCGCGACCTCGGTGTCGGGCGTGGGGTCTGCGGGCACGAGTTCGGAGGTCAGTTCGAGGATGCGGTGCGTCTCCGTATCCAGGCGCACATGGACCGCCCCGACCTGCGTCGCCAGCGCGCCGGGCTGGACGTACCAGGTGGACGGCCCGATCTTGAGCCCGGGCAGTTGCCGATGCGTGTGCGCGCCCAGAATCAGGTCGATCTCAGGATAGCGCAGGGCGATGTCGTGGACCTCGTTGACCGCGCGCGGATCGGTCTCAAGCCAGCCCTGGTGTGTGGCCAGGACCACCAGATCGGGCTGTCCGCGCAGCACCTCGGGCAGGACGCGGTCGAGGACGGCGGCCGCGGTGTCCACCTGCACGTGGCGGGCGCTGTCGTCGGCCAGCCACTTCCGCATGTAGCTGGCGGTAGCCCCGATCAGGGCGATGCGGGCGCCGCCCCGCTCGAAACAGCGCCAGGCCGGAAAGGCGTGCGGCTCCCCGTTTCCGATGATGACCAGGTTGCCGCAGAGGACCGGCAGGCGCCGGGACTGGCACCACTCGAGCAACGTGGCCGGACCGAAATCGAGGTCGTGGTTCCCGGGTACCCAGGCGTCCACTGCCAGGCTCTCGAGGACGGCGATGCCGATGCGGCCGCCCGTCATGCGGGCGGCGAAGCTGCCCTGGCAGGTGTCGCCACAGTCGACCACGAGGGTCCGGTCCGGCCCCTGGGCCCGACGCAGGCGGCGGATCGTCGTGGCCAGGCGGCGGGCATCGCCCTCGTCCGGCAGTACCGCCGTGCCGACCGCGGCATGGACATCGGCGGTCTGTAGCACGAGGAGATCAACTGTAGCCGCGCGACCTAGCGACAGGCCGAGGACCAACAGCGCCAGACGAGTCAAGGTCTGCACGAGCCTCTCCCTCACCAGCGCCAGGTCGGCTCCAACTCGCCGGCAGCCAGGGCGTCGACCAGGCCGAAACGCAGGCCGCGCGTGGAGACCCGGAACTGGTCAGCGCCCAGCAGGCGCAGGAACTCGCCGAGGATCAGCAGCCCCGCCGGCAGTACCGGCGCCCGCCCCGCGGTGACGCCTGGAAGCGCGGCGCGCTGAGCGGCCGTCATGGCAAACAGGCGGGGCAGGGTCTCGTCCAGATCGGCTGTCCGCCCCGGCCAGGCGTGGACGCGCGCGGCGGCGTAGACGGGCAACGCCAGTTGCAGCGCGGCGTAGGTGGTGGCGGAACCGCCGCTCAGGATGATCCCAGCTCGAGGCAGGTTCGCGAGCGCCGCCAGGCGCTGACAGACGGGCTGCAGCAGCGCCCGGATCGCCTCCCGAGCCGGCAGGATGGCCGCGGGAGCGGCTGATTCCAGCAGGCTGAAGCGTTCGCCGAGGCGCACACAACCGAGGTTGACACTCTCGGCCAGGAGGCAGGCCTCGCCGGCGCGTCCAGCCGTGATTTCCGAACTGCCCCCGCCGACGTCCAGATGGATCACCGCGTGGCCGCGCGGCAGGTCCGAGACGATGCCGCGGAAGGTAAAACGGGCCTCTTCCTCGCCGGCAAGGAGACGTGGGACACCGCCGATCAAGGCGGCACTGCGCGCCAGGAACTCGGGGCCGTTGCCGGCATCGCGGGCGGCGCTGGTAGCGACCGCGACGCCGATCCCCGACGGGTAACGTTGGCGGCACGCGGCCATCTGGGAGGCGATGGCCGCCAGGGTCCGCTCCTGGGCTTCCGGGGCCAGTTGGCCGCTGGCGTCCACGCCCTGCCCCAGGCGGGTCGTGGCGCGCCACTCGTCGTCCTCCCGCAGGCGGCCACCGGCGCCCTGCGCGACCAGGGTCATCACCGTGTTGCTACCGATGTCGAGCGCCGCCCAGCAAGCCGCCGCCATGGGGAGGACTCCTCAGGTCAACTGCTGCTCGAGGTCCCCCTTGCCGAGGAACTTCTCGAACTCACGCTTGTTGGAGGCCTTCATGTAGGCCTCGATGGGCGGGATACGGCCCTCGTTGAGGAGGCGCATCAGGTCGTTGTCCATGAGTTTCATGCCGCGGCCGGAGGACTGCTCGATAATGCTGCGGATATTGGAGATCTGCCCCTCGCGAATGGTCGAGGCCAGCGCCTCGTGCGACAGCAGAATCTCATGCACCGCGACGCGGCCTCTGCCGTCGGGGGTACGGCACAGCAACTGCGAGACCACCGCCGCCAGGCTCTGGGCCAGCATGGCGCGGATCTGCGGCTGCTCGTCGGCCGGGAAGGCATCGATGATACGATCGACGGTCTTGGGGGCGTTGTTGGTGTGCAGGGTGCCGAACACCAGCATGCCCATCGCCGCGCAGGTGAGGGCGAGGCTGATGGTCTCGAGATCGCGCATCTCACCCACCAGGATGATGTCGGGGTCGGCGCGGATCGCCCCTTTCAGCGCGGCGCTGAAGGAATCGGTGTCCGAGCCCACCTCGCGCTGCACCACGATCGAGGTCTTGTTACGATGCACGAATTCGATGGGGTCCTCGATGGTGACGATGTGCTTGGCGAAGTTGACGTTGATGTAGTCCATCATGGCGGCCAGGGTGGTGGACTTGCCACTGCCCGTAGGACCAGTTACCAATACCAGTCCCGAGGGGTACGCGCAGATCTCTTTGAGGACCAGCGGCAGATTCAGGTCCTCGATGGTCAGGATCTTGGTCGGGATGATGCGGAGCACGGCGCCGGGGCCGTAGTGGTTGTGCATGTAGTTGACGCGGAAACGGGCCAGACCCCGCAGCTCGTAGGCGAAGTCCATGTCGAGGTTGGTGCAGTAATGCTGCCACTTCTCCTCCGGACAGATCTCGTGCAGGATGTCCCGCATCTGCTCGGGCGGGATAGCGGGCTGCTTCTCGAGGGCTTCGAGCCTGCCGTGGACGCGGATCTTGGGCGGCAGGTCGCTGCACAGATGCAGATCCGAGCCCTTCCTCTCCATCAGGGACTTCAGGAACTCGTCAATCTTGGCCATAGTCGGTCGCCTTATGCCGAGGATGACAGCGGAGCGCGGTCGTCTGCGGTCAGAACCACTTGCGCTTCTTCGCGCCGCCCGCCGCCTCTTCGTTGCGTCCTGCTTCTTGAACCTGCATCTGACGGATCAGCTCGCCGGTCTTGACCAGCGGCAAGGTCTGCTCGTAGGTGCGCTTACCGGCCATATAGAGGTCCACGTAGGATTGCTCCATCGTGCTCATGCCGATGTTGCGGCTGGTCTGAATGATGGAGGGTAACTGGAAGGTCTTGCCCTCGCGGACGAGGTTGCTGACGGCCAGCGTCGCCAGCATGATTTCCGAGGCCATGACCACACCGCTGCCATCGCGATTGGGGAGCAACTGCTGACAGATGACGCCGCGCAGGCTCTCCGAGGTCATGGAGCGGATCTGGGCCTGCTGATTCGAGGGGAAGACGTCCAGGATGCGGTCCATGGTCGTGGCGGCGCTGCCGGTATGGAGGGTGCCAATAACCAGGTGGCCGGTCTCGGCGGAGCGGATGGCCATCTCGATGGTCTCGAGGTCACGCAGCTCACCGATGACGATGATGTCGGGATCCTCGCGCAACGCGGCCCGCAGGGAGTTCGCGAAACTGCGCGTGTGGGTGTTGAGCTCGCGTTGCGTAATGTTGCAGTTGATGGGCCGGTGCACGACCTCGATGGGGTCCTCAACCGAGATGATGTGGTCGTGCCGCGATTGGTTGATGAGATTCACCATGCTCGCCATCGTCGTCGACTTGCCGCAGCCGGCCGGGCCGGTGACCAGGACGAGCCCCTGGTGGTAGGTGGTCAGTTTCTCGATCACCTTCGGGTCCGGAAAGCCCAACTCGGCCAGGGACCGGATACGGGTGTCGATGATGCGGTAGGAGCCGGCGATGCCGAGGCGCTGCAACATGACGTTGGTGCGGTAGCGGTCATCCTCGGTGATGGCATAGCTGTAGTCCAGGTCGCGGGTGGTATCGAAGGTATGCCGCTGAACCTCGTTCAGCGGCGACAGGTTCAGCGCCTCCGAGACCTCCTGGGTGATGACGGCCTGATCGGGCACCAGGAAGACATGCTTGTAACGGCGTACGAAGGGCCGCGCCCCGGCGCTGATGTGCACGTCGCTGCAGTCGTAGCTGCGGGCCTTGTGCAGGAAGTCGATGAGGAGGGTCAGGGCCTGCTCCTTGCCAAGCCCCACGGCCTGGCTCAGGTCGGGCCAGCCGTAGAGCCAGTCGGGGCCCCTGATCGCGGGCGCGTTGGTGTCGATCTCGGCCCGCGGGCGCTCCTCCTCGCGCCGCCGTGCGCCGCCGGAGGCCTGACGCAGGGCCTCGCCCTCGTCCATGTCCTCGTCCGCAATGGCGGGTGCCGCGTCCTCAAAGACGCTGCGCGGCGGGTAGCCGAGGGTGCGCGCCTCATCGACGGCCATCTCCGTCAACTGCTGCAGATGGTCGACGTTATCGCACAGGCCATTGTCGATGATGACCTGGGCGAAGGTGGCCAGGTCAGGGTCAACCTTGGCCTCCTCCAGCGCGTGGGCTACGGCTCGACAGTGCCGCTCGCTGACCAGGTTCTCGGTCACCAGGTGGAAACAGAACCACTCGATCTCTTTATTCATAACGTATCCTTCAGCCGGCACTCTCGGAGTGGCAACCGCCGACGAAGTGCTACCTACGGCAACCGGCCGGTTCCGGCGGGGCGGGGCGGGCGCAACCCCCCGCGCTGACCCCCGGCGCCGCGGATGAACGTGAACCGGCTCGACTACCGTAATACCGACCCGCGACCCTGCAACTGCCGCGCCGCGCGCGCCAAGACGGTTCTCAGTCCGGCGGCGCGACCGCGTAGCCGCGCGCCTGCAGCCAGGGGCCGAGGCGGTCGCGCTGTTCGCCATCCACTTCCAGAAGGCGCTCATGGAACCGCGCTCCCACCCCGAAGCGCGTACGAATGTCGCCCGTTATCTGCATCTGCTCGAGCATGCTGAGTTCCGGCAGGCCGCAGACGTGGGTGACGCGCCGCCCGCCGCGGCGCGATACGGCCTCCAGCCGCAAGCCCTTCGACCGGCCGCCGTACTCGATGCTGCCGGCGTCCTTGAACGCCGCCAGCAGGGCCTGGTCGGCGGCATCCATGGTCGGGGCGCTCTTCGCGGCCGCCGGCGGCTTGGGGGGCGCGGGAGGCGGCTTGGGCGGGGCGGCGGCGGCCACGCGCAGGTCCGCGAACGGGTTCACCTTGAACTCCGGCGGCCGGGGGCTGGCGGGGGTAGCCCCAGGTTTCACTTTGCGTGCCATCCGTGCCTGACTCCGGTTGTGCCGCGCTTCGCTTACCGGTACCGACGCCGGCCGCAGAGTGGGGCTAGAGAAGGCGTTCGACGCTGACGTAGGTGCCGGGGAACAGGGCCTGGAGTTCCTCGCGCATCTTCAGGCTGGTCGTGAAGGCCTCCTCGACCTCGCGGTAGACCTCCATGGGAATGTGCGCGCCCGCCGTGGGTCGGCCGCTCTCGCGGTCGAAGATGACGAAGGCCAGATTGGGCCCGTCCGGATCGGCTGAGAAATCAAAGAGCAGGCGATGGCGGACCGGGTCGGGCCGGTTCTCGCGGTTCGGGTTACTGAAGAGCTGATACTTGACGTATTCGACGATGCGGTCGTCAAAGCCACGTTCATGCAGGGTGATCTTCTCGATCAGCGCGCTGCGGTCGGTGACCAGCCGGCAGGTCGGCGGCTGCAGGCCGCTCTCCTGGCTGAAGATCTGCTTGGTCACACGCTCCATCTGACGCTCGCCTTCGGCGCGCTCGGCCGGGTCGGCGGTCGAGATGAAGTACACCATGAAGCGCGCCGCATCGTCGCGGTAGAGGATCGGCACAGCGAGAACGAAGCCCGTCCCGCAGGCGCCGCAGGTGACGCGGTTCAGGGCACCCTTAAAGAGCGCCTGCAGCGCCTCCGCCCCGGGGCGCAGCACCGTGACCGGCACGACCTCCTGCGGGGCCTGGCACTTCGGACACTCGACCACGGTCACCTGGTCTGTACTGGACGGCTTGGAGCGTTCACGCTTCACTGGATTCACCAACCCTTGGTGGAAAGACGCCTGGACGAAGGGCAGAATATAGCCCACGCCGCAGGCCCGGCCACCCCTGCGCACTGGCGCGAGCCTCCCACCATTGCATTCCCCGGACCTCCGCAGTACGGTGATTTTGGTGATGCAAGGAAACGGCGGAATCACGGGTTGGATGGCGAGAGATATGAACGTCTTCTACGAGTTTCATAAGATCGTCCAGCAGCTTCAGGCCGAAGGAATAGAGTATGCCCTGATTGGCGGAGTCGCGGTCGCGTTTCATTCCCAGCCACGCTTCACGAAAGATATCGATCTTCTGGTTCGGGAGGGCGAACTGGAAGGGGTCACAGCCGCCCTGACGCGCGAGGGATACTTCAGGTCATCTGCCCCTTGGACGTTCAAGGACAGCGATCTGACGCTGCACCGGTTCCTCAAGGTCGAGGACTTAGACGAGATGATCGTCGACGTCCTGGTTGCGGGCGATGACCGCCACCAGGAGATCATCGCCAACGCGCTGGAGGCCGAGTCGGCGGGGACGGGACTCGTCAGAGTCGCCGCGAAGAGTGACTTGATCTGGCTCAAGCGCCAGCGGAACTCCAAGCAGGATCAGGCAGATATCGCGAGGCTGGAAGATGAGGAATCCTGACGCTGTGCTGCGGGAGCTTGGGCAGTTGTACGATTTCCAGAAGGAACTCGCCAAGTTCCGATTCAAGATGAGGCCGACGTCCAACAAGGCCGCTGCCCCTGACCGGGGAATCGCTCCGCACGTTCCTCGCTCTGTGGTTCCCGGCAGATGAGTGCGGTGGCTCCATGGTGCCGCTCAGCCAGGCGGGGGCCTGACCGGCCGGGGCGCGATGCCTGCCCAGGCGGCGGCGCCGGGGCTCACCACTCCAGGACGACTTTGACGACGCCCGCGTCGCGACGCTGCAGGAGAGCCATGCCTTCGGCGAAACGGGCGGCCGGCAGGCGGTGGGTGACCAGGCGGTTCAGGTGCTCCTGCAGGCCCGGGGCCAGGCGCACGGCGTCGGGCCAGGCCCCGGCGCTGGCATTGCTGCCGATCAGCTCCAGCTCGCGGTGGAGCAGGTGGTTCCACGGGAAGGCGGCATGGCTGTGGCCGTAGTCGCCCAGCACCAGCAGGCGGGCGCCGCGGGGAGCCACGTTGAGGACGGTTTCCAGGGCGTACGGCGAGCCGGAGGCTTCGAGGATCAGGGGACAGGGGGTCGGCAGGATGCGGCTGATGGCGGCGGCGGCGCCATCCCCGGCTGCCAGGCTGTTCACGGTGGCAGCGGCGCCGAGTTCGCGGGCGAGGCGCAGGCGGGTCTCGCGCCCGCCGGCCACGACCACGGTCTCGACCCCGGCCTGCCGCAGGAGCAGCAGGAGCAGCAGGCCGATCGGCCCATCACCGGAGACCAGTGCCGCGGACTCCGACTGCACCCGCAACCGCCGCAGGGCGCGAACTGCCACGGCCAGCGGCTCGATGAGCGTCGCGGCCGCGGGCGGGAAACCGGTCGGCAGTGGGTGGACGTTCCGGGCTTCGGTCAGGAAGCACTCGGCATAGCCACCGGGGTGCTCGAAGCCGACTTCGCCACCGTCGTCCCCGACGTTCTCCGCCACGCAGTAGGCACCCTGCAGGCTCGCCTCGACGCCCGCACCGATTGCGTCCACCCGCCCTGACCATTCGTGGCCGGGGATGGCCGGGCAGGTGGTGCGGCTCCAGCCCTTGATCATCTCAAGGTCCGTGGCGCAGATGGCGCAGGCCGCGGTGCGGATGCGCACCTGTCCCGGCCCGGGTTCAGGCAGCGGCAGTTCCTGCCATTCGAGCTGCCCCGGGGCGGTGTTGACGATGGCTTTCATGCTTCGCTGCGTATCCAGACCAGCATCTCGCCCGGCTCACGGTTGGCCCACAGGCAGTACGGCACGGCGGTGATCTCGACGGCCTGGCGGGGGGCACCCGCGGCGCGGTAGAGGGTGTCTTCCCAGCCGGCCGGGTCGCGGCGCCACGCCTTGCCGCGGAGGACCACGCTGCCGCCGAGCAGGTCCGGTCGGAACTCGGCGCGCAGACGGGCCCGCTTCGGCAGGATGAGGTCGGCCAGTTCCGGGCCATTATCCACCTGCTCGAGGCAGTAGACGATGGGGCCGCGCTGCAGCGCGACCTTACCGCAGTCCATGCGCACCCGCGGATGGGCCTCGACACGCTCTACCGGCATGGGCAGGCGCAATGTAACGCGGTCGCCGCGCTGCCACTCGCGCTCAAGGCAGGCGTAGCCCTGGCGGCAGACGGGTGCGAGATCGACGGCAACGCCGTTGACGGCAAGCCGCGGGGTGCGGCACCAGCCCGGCAGGCGTAGGGCGAGGGTGAAGGTCCGCGCGGCCGGGAGGTCGAGCGTGAAGCGCACCGTGTCGCGCCAGGGATAGGCGGTGCGCTGCCGAAGCCGGACCACGGCCCCGTCGACCGTCGCGGCGATGTCCGCGCCGCCGTAGAGATGCACGTAGAGCGCACCGGGAGCCGTTGACGCCATGTAACTCCCGATGCCGGCGAGCAGCCGGGCCAGGTTGGGGGGACAGCAGGCGCAGCCGAACCACTCCCGCCGCCGGTCGGCGGTGTGTTCATGGGCGCCCGCGACCGACTGCGGGTAGACGGTAAGCCGGTTGCCGTAGAAGAAGCGGTCACCAGCGATGCCGACGCCGCTGAGGATGCCGTTGTAGAGGGCGCGCTCGATGACATCGGCGTACTCGGCAGCCGCCTCGATCGCCAGCAGGCGCTGGGCGAAAAGCACCAGGGCGATGCTGGCGCAGGTCTCAGCGTAGGCCGTCTCATTGGGCAGGTCATAGTCGAAGGTAAAGGCCTCGCCGTGCGCCGACGAGCCGATGCCGCCGGTGACGTACATGCGCCGGTGGGTAACGCTACGCCAGAGGCGCCGACAGCTCTCAAGCAGCCCCGCGTCGGCGGTCTCGAGGGCCACGTCGGCCATGCCGGAGTAGAGATACAGCGCCCGCACCGCGTGCCCGACGGCGTCGGCCTGCTCGCGCACCGGGCGGTGGGCCTGGCAGCCGCTGTAGTCGCTGTTGCGGTACCAACCGAACAGCGCCACGCCGCGCCGTTCCAGATCGGCCCGCTCTTGGGCGAAGAAGCCAGGTGGCTGGCCGCGTTCGTCGACGAAGAAGCGGGCGAGTTCGAGATAGCGCTCCTGGCCCGTGGCCCGGTACAGCTTGACCAGTGCCAGCTCGATCTCGGGATGGCCGTCATAGCCGCGGATCTGGCCGGGGCCGCGGCCGAAGGTGGCTGCGGCCAGGTCGGCGGCCCGGCAGACGGCGTCCAGCAGGTCGCGCTTGCCGGTGGCCTCATAGCGGGCCACGGCGCCCTCGATAGTGTGGCCGAGATCGTAGAGCTGGTGCTTCTCCTGCAGGTTGTCCCAGTAGTGCCCTGGCGCCATCGGGTTGGAGTAGAGGTAGCCATCGACCTTCTGGCCTTTGATGATGGCGGCCGCCGCCGCGTCGGTCTGGGCTTCGAGTTCGGCGTCGGGGTGAGCGGTCAGGCTATAGCTGGCCGCTTCGATCCACTTACCGAGGTCGCCCACCCAGATGCGCCAGGGCTTGGGCGGCGCGGCGGGGTCCCACTCCCACTGGTAGGCTTCGAAAGTGCCACTCTTGCCGAGCTGCAGGTAGGAGGCTGCCAGCGTCGCCTGACGATTCGTCTCGCGGCGCTGGCACCAGAACCCGTCGCGTAGCGTGACGTCGCGTAGCGGCACTGCGGTCAACGTGGTCGTGGGCATGGCGCGGCCTCCTCGGTAGCGGTTCTTCTACGGGAAACGGATGCGTTCGAGCTGGGCCTCCCAGTCGCCGGGGAGCGGGCTCAGCGGCTTGGTGAGGTCCTGCGCCGCGTAGCGCAGCATGTTCCGCAGCAGCCTCTCGGCCGCCGGATGGCTGCCGAGGGTCTCGCGGATGCGCAGCGTGTTGAGGATGTACATGCCGGCGCCGGTACGGTAGACGGCGGCCAGGCAACCAGACGCGTAGCCCGACGGGTGGATGGCAGCGCGGATGCCGGCGGCGGCGATCTCGGTCGGCGGATCCTGGTTGCAGAAGGCGCGGTCGGGGATGATCTCACGGTAGAAGGTGTAGTCCAGCAGGCCGCCGGCGGGGAGGCCGGCGAAGAGCGGGTGGCGCTTGGCCCACTCGTCCCGGATGTAGAGGTCGCTGCCGGCCGCGAAGCCGCCCTTGCCCACGAGGGGGACCCAGCGCGTCGGCTGATCGCCCTCGGCAAAGACTTCGTGGCAGAGGAAGACGACCGCGGCGCCGCGGGTGATGCGGGTGATCAGCTCCCGCCAGGCGGGGGCACCGGCGGCGTCGGCTTTGGCGCCGACCAGGATCAGTTCGCGGACGGCCTGCGGGGCCGTGCCCAGGGGCCGCGCACTGATGCCATGGGCCGCCAGCCATTGCGTCAGGCCAGGGTCGTCACCCCAGAGGACGACCTCCGTCTCCACAGGGGGCATGTCCGCGGGGTCCGCAACGTGGAAGATGGCCTCACTGCAGGTCGCCGCGGCGCCCTTCTCGAAACGGGCCATGAAACGGTAACGACCGCTCGGGCCGTCGATGGGCACCTCGCCGGAGAACACCGGGATCGCGAACGGCAACTCAGCGCCAACGGTCCCGGCAACCGGGGCGGGGATGCTGACCACGGTGGTGGTCTCGAAGGCGCGCTCGCCGTTGGGCCCGACGACCTGCAGCCGCACCGGGTAGTCGCCCGGGCGCAGGGCGTCCTCGTTGGCCAGCACGGCCTCGAGCCGGACCGTCGCCCCGCGGTAGACATTCTCGCGTTCCACGAACAGGCACCACTTCAACGGCGCCCAGCTCTCGTGGAGGGCGTCCATGGTCCCCGGCTTGAGTTCGCGGAAGAGGGTCCAGAGTCCCTCGCCGGTCAGCCCCTGGTCCATGGTGCCGGTCATGCTGTGGCCGACCAGATGGGGATTGGCGCGGATGGCGTTCAGGCTCTCGCGGCGCTGCGAGGCCATCTTAGCGAGACACTGCTCGAGGTAGTCATCGGGGTCGGCCCAGGTATCGGCCATGCGGTAGAGCGCCCAGTCCACCAGAAAACGGTCGCGGATACGCTGGTAGAACTGCGCGTCTTCGCCCGTGGTGTTACCCAGTTGCTCGAACTGGCGGCAGATGCGGGGCCAGTTGACGGCGCTACCGATGCCGTACTCGGTGAGGATGACGGGGTGCCGTTCGCCCTCGCCCATGGTGCGCAGCAGGCGGAGCGTCTCGTAGGTCTGGGGCACGCGCGGGTAGCAGTGAACGTCGCCGGCCCCGGCGATGTAGCCACAGACCGCCGTCCACGACGCCGGCTTGGCGTCGGGGCTCTGGTTGCCGAGCAGGCATTCCCACTCCGTTGAACCGGGGTTGCAGATTGAGCCGACCATGATCTGGCCATCGAAGCGACCGCTGTCGAGGATCAGCATCCGGGTATCATCGAGGGCGCGCACCAGCCGCCGGGCCTCGACCGCATGCCGGAAGACCGGGCCATCGACGGTCTCGTTGAGCATCCCCCAGATGACGACGGAGGGGTGATTACGATCACGGCGGATCATCTCGGTGAAGGAGCGGTCGTAGCGCGCGGCCATCTGGGGTGAGTTGCCCAGGCACCAGGCTGCGTAGTTCTCCTCATAGACGAGCAGGCCGAGCTCGTCGCAGAGGGCCAGTTGGTAACGCGTCGGCATGCCGGCGATGAAGCGGATGCAGTTGAAGCCGGACATCTTGGCGTAGAGCAGGTCGCGGCGGGCCAGGTCTGGGCTGTCGGGCACCTGCAGACCCACCGGGAAGTGGTTGCAGCTATGCGAGCCCTTCAGGTACAGGCGTCGGCCGTTCAGCCGAAAGGCGTCTCCCGCAAAGCGGAAATCGCGGAAACCGCAGCGCGTGGACTGCTCGTCGCCCGGGCTGCCGTCGGCGGCGGCGAGCCGGGCGCTGACGCGGTAGAGGAAGGGGTCGTTCAGGTCCCACAGGCGATGACCGGCGATCTGGATCTCGGTGTCGATCACGGTGTCGCCGGTGGGCCACTCGTGCGCGGCCCGCGCCGTGGCCAGGGTCTCACCGCCGAGAGCGGGCGCGACGACGACGGCCAACTCGCCCCGCGCCGGGGTCTGGCCGGCATTGCGGATCGTGGCCTGGATGCGGATGCGGCCGCTGGTCCAGTCAGGGCGAACGAAGAGGTCGGCGATCCTGACCGTCGGCACGAAGAGCACCTCGACCGAGTCGGTGATGCCGCCGTGGTTGGCCGCGGCTCCGGCGCTGTAGGGAATGACTTTGTGGCGGTGCGGGATCTCGCCGAGGACCAGGTCGTCGAGGCGCTCGTGCGACGGATTGAGCACGCGTACGGCGACGCGGTTCTCGTGGCCTGGCCGCAGGACGTCGGTCACATCGAACCCGAACGGCGTCTCCGCCCCCTCGTGGCCGCCGACGTGAACCCCATTCACCCAGACCTCGGCCAGGTAGTCCACGGCCCAGAAGCGCAGCAGCGCCCGTGGTGCCCCGGCAGGATGCACCGGCAGCGCAAAGCTGCGCCAGTACCAGGCCACGCCATGGTAACCGGGAAAGGCATCCTGGATGATCCAGGGCACCTTGGTTTCCCGGGCCTCGGGGCGCGGGGCCTGCCACCAGGACTCGCCCTGGCCCACATTCGCGGGATCGGTCGCGAGCCGCCACGGACCATCCAGAGACGTGATCATACGTGCCGCCATCCCTTCCTCGGCTGCCGGAACTGCGGCAGCGGGGTTGCGTTCAGGGAGCATAACCCCCGGTTGAGCTTGCCCGGAGACGCTCAGCGCGCCGAGGGTCAGGGCAGCCCAGGCAGCCAAGCGCCGCATACACCTGCTGAAGACCATGCTCGCCTCCGCGTCGATGTGTGACCAGCGGCGGGGTCAACCAGTAACGCTCCGCACGCCGTTGGAGTATAGCCAGCACCCGCCCTGCCGTCAACGTTCGGCCGAACCCGCCGGCGTAGGGCCAATGCGCTGGCCTCGCGCTTCGTCTCTTGTAATGATTTGTCGTCTCGTGGAGGATGAGCCCGCCTGCGTTTCAGGAGCGTTTCCGTGCTCGACGGTTCCGGCATCAAGAGATTCTTCGAGAACCACTGGGAGAAGATGCTCCTGTGGGCCATTCTCGTTGGGCTCTTCTATCTGCTGAAGCCGTTCTTCCTGCTGATCTTCGAGATCTTTCTGATCACCTACATCACCAAGGGCGCGGTGCAGCGCTGCGTGCGGCGACTCCATCTGAACTACCAACTGGCCGCGGTGCTGGTTTTTGTGCTGTTCGTGGGCATTTTGGCGACCACGGGTGCCTGGATCGGGCCCAAACTCATCCTTGAGACGCGGCAGATCCTGACCGAGTTTGCCGGCGACGGGGAACAGCGCACCGAGGAGGTCATCGCCCGCGTCATCGAGGGAATCGTGGTCAAGGTTGTGGGCGTGGACAGAGCCGGGGCGGTCATCGGTTCCGAGCGCTACGCGGCGTCCATGGTCGCGCTGCGGAGCGAGGCGGTGCGCGCGGTCAAAGCCGCCCTACCGCGAGCTCTGAACACCCTCCTGCACCTCGCCAAGCTGGGCTGGGAGATTCTGATTTCCTCCATCCTGGCCGTCATCCTCTCCTTCATTCTAGTGATCGACTGGCAGCGCATTGGCGCCAGGATGAAGGAACTGGAGACCAGCCGCATCCGGACCTTCTACGTGGGCGCGACGCCGCACCTGCTGGCCTTTGCCGACATCCTCGGCAAGGCCTTTCGCGCGCAGGCCATCATTGCCACGATCAACACGATCCTCACCGCCATCGCGCTCTGGTTCTTCGACGTGCCGAGCATCGCCCTGCTGTCGACCATCGTCTTCATCTGCGGCTTCATTCCCATCGCCGGGTCCTTCCTGAGTTCCATTCCGATCCTGCTCTTTGGCGCCCAGGCGGGCGGGCTGCCGCTGGTGCTGAAGCTGGTGGCGTTCATCGTTGCGATTCACGCCCTCGAGGCCTACGTGCTGAACCCGAAGATCACGGGCAACGTCCTGCATGTACACCCGATTCTGGTCCTGGTCTTACTCCTCATCGGCGAGCGTTTCTTCGGCATCTGGGGGATGGTGGTCGGCGTGCCCATTGGCTACTATGTCATCAGCGTGCTGACCGCCCGAGACGAGCGCCTGGCGAGCGACGCGGAGAGTCACCCCGCGGGCTGATCATGCGGCGGGGTGGGGCAGGAGGAGCGCGGCACGGCGACGCCGACGGCGGTTGCCAACCGCCGCGCCATGGCCAGCCAGAGGTGGTTCACCGATAGGGTACGGAGTCGTGCATGCCCACAGCCTTTGATGTGCGTACGGTCAACGGGTTGACCGAAGCGGAGGCCGCTCGGCGCCTCGTGGCGGAAGGCCACAACGAGTTGCCCGCCAGTGGTCAGCGCGGGATCTTCGCGATCGCCCTGGAGGTGGTGCGCGAGCCGATGTTTCTGATGCTGGTGGCCTGTGGCCTACTCTACCTGGTCATGGGCGAACCGACGGACGCCGCCATGCTGCTCGGCTTCGTCTTCGTGGTGATGGGCATCACCATCGTGCAGGAGCGCCGGACCGAGCGCGCACTCGACGCCTTGCGGGATATGTCCAGCCCGCGGGCCCTGGTGATCCGCGACGGTCAGCAGCGGCGCATCGTCGGGCGTGAGGTGGTGCGCGGCGACATGATCATCCTGGCCGAGGGCGACCGCGTGCCGGCCGATGCGGCGCTGCGCTACGTCATGAATCTTGCTGCCGATGAGTCCCTGCTCACGGGCGAATCCGTGCCGGTCCGCAAGGCGGCCTCGGCGACGGCCGAGGCGGTCGGCAAACCGGGCGGCGACGACCTGCCCTTCGTCTTCTCCGGGACGCTGGTCACTGCCGGCCAAGGTGTCGCCGAGGTGCTGGCAACCGGGGCGCGCACCGAACTCGGCAAGATCGGTAAGGCGCTGCAGGGAGTCGCGACCGAGAGCACCCTCCTGCAGCGGGAAACCGGGCGGCTAGTGCGCAACCTGGCCATCGTCGGTCTCTCGCTCTGTGCACTGGTGATTGTGATCTATGGCCTAACGCGCGGGAACACCCACAAGGTCTGGGAAGAAGGGGTCCTGGCCGGTATCACCATGGCGATGGCGACGCTGCCTGAGGAATTCCCCGTGGTCCTCACCATCTTTCTGGCGCTTGGGGCCTGGCGGATCTCCCAGAACCGGGTGCTGACCCGCCGCATGCCGGCCGTGGAGACGCTGGGGGCCGCGACCGTGCTCTGTACCGACAAGACGGGCACGCTGACCCTCAACCAGATGTCGGTGAACCGACTCTGGGCCAGCGGCCAGACGTTCGCCGCCGACAGCGCCGCCGGAACCCCGTTTCCAGAGACCTTCCACCCGCTGCTGGAATACGGTATTCTGGCCTGCAAACGCGACCCTTTCGACCCGATGGAGAAGGCGCTGCGGCAGCTCGGGGACCGCTTCCTTGCCCGCACCGAGCACCTCCACGAGAACTGGACGCTGGTGCGGGAGTACCCCCTCTCGCCCGAACTCCTGGCCTTGTCCCATGTCTGGCGCTCCCCGGACGGCAGCGCCTTCGAGATCGCCGCCAAGGGCGCGCCCGAGGCGATCGCCGACCTCTGTCATCTCACGGCCGCGCAGAAGGACGACCTGGCGACTCAGGTCAAGGCCATGGCCGACGCGGGATTGCGCGTTCTCGGCGTGGCCCGGTGCTGCTTCCGCGCCCAGGATCTGCCCCAGGCGCAGCACGATTTCCCCTTTGACTTCCTCGGCTTGGTGGGTCTCGCCGACCCGGTGCGCCCAACGGTACCGGCCGCCATCGCCGAGTGCTACACCGCCGGCATCCGCGTCATCATGATCACCGGCGACTACCCCGGCACGGCCCAGAGCATCGCGCGGCAGATCGGACTGGCGAGCCCGGACCAGGTCATCACCGGTCCGGAACTCGACGCGATGAGCGACGAGGAGTTGGCCCGCCGCATCCCCTCCGTGAACATCTTCGCCCGCGTCGTCCCGGAGCAGAAGCTGCGCCTGGTCAATGCCCTCAAAGCCAACCGCGAGATCGTGGCCATGACCGGCGATGGCGTCAACGATGCCCCGGCCCTCAAGGCGGCGCACATCGGCATCGCCATGGGCGGCCGGGGCACGGACGTGGCGCGCGAGGCCTCGGCCCTGGTGCTGCTGGACGACGACTTCTCCTCGATCGTGCAGGCGGTAAAGATGGGCCGCCGCATCTTTGACAACATCAAGAAGGCGGTCTCCTACATCTTCGCCGTCCACGTCCCCATCGCCGGCCTATCGATAATCCCGGTGTTCTTCAAGGACTGGCCGCTGCTCCTGCTGCCGGTACACGTCGTCTTCCTGGAACTGATCATCGACCCGGCCTGCTCGGTGATCTTCGAAGCCGAGGGGGCCGAGCGCGACATCATGACCCGGCCGCCGCGCAACCCGACCGACCGGCTCTACAGCCTGCGGAGCATCGCCACCAGCCTGCTGCAGGGCGCCTCGGTCCTGGCCATCATCCTGGGCGTCTTCGTCGTCGCCGGCCGCTTTGGGGGTTCGGATGAGAACACGCGCCGCGCCCTCGCTTTCACCACCCTGGTCGTGGCCAATCTCTGCCTCATTCTGACCAATCGCTCGTGGACCCGGACCATGTTCTCGATGCTCCGTGAACCGAATGGCGCGCTCTGGTGGGTTCTGGGCGGGGCGACGCTCGGGATGGGGCTGATCCTATACGTTCCATTCCTACGTAATCTGTTCCACTTCAATGTCTTGCATTTCGGAGATCTGGCTATCTGCGTCGGCGCGGGCGTGGTCAGCATCCTCTGGTTCGAGGGGCTCAAGCTGTGGCGTGCCAGCCTCCGTCGGGGCCGGGCCTAGGAACGGGCGGGACGTGGCCGGGACTTGGACAACCCGTTCGGCTACTACGAACGCTACTCCGGGGCAGACGTGTCCCTGAAGCCGCTGGAGGACGCCGTGCTGCGGCTGGCGCAGACTGCCGGCGTCGAGGCTCCGGCACCACGTGAGTGCGCCCCGGCCAATGCCGGCCTGCCTACTCTGCTTTCGTGAAACGAACGCGGGCCTTGAGGCCTGACGCGAGTTCCTGGATCTCCGCCGTCCAGTCGCCGGACAGGTCGTTGCGCGCGAGGAAGGGCCTGACCAGGAGTTCGCCGGCGGTCGTGGCGTAGGTGTCGGAGTAGCCGGCGACCTCACGCCCGGCTGGATCAAAGACTGTGCAGCGGATGGGGAAGGTGGCAGGAATGGTCCGGCCATCGGCGCCGATGACCGTAGCGCTGATGCCGGCGGCGCTGGCCCGGACGCTGATGGCGGCGGGGGCGGTGGGCACGGCGAAGATCAGCGCCCCATCCCCCGGTGCGAGCGTGATCGCGTCCCCGCTGGCGAAACCTTGCCCTTCCCGAAGCCTGTACAGGACGTACCCCGGGATCGCGACGTTGCCGGTCGCCGGCTCGTCAATGCCGCTGTTGGCCAGGACGAAGAGCCTGGCGCTGCCCGCGTCGAACTCGGTGGCGATGATGGCCGGCGAGGTGGTGGAGATGGCCTGGGGCGCCGCGGCGAGCGCCGCCAGTGGCATCGCCGCGACGGCGGTGGCCTGGGCGCCGACGAGGGTGATGCGGCTGGCGCTGTCCAGCAGCACGGTGCCACCGCCCGCGGCGAACTCCTGGATCCGGCTCTGCACGGCACGGAGCATGTAGCTGTCGTTGCCGACGACGAGAACGCGGTACCCGGCCAAGCCGCCGGCGCTGATCTCCTCGTCGGAGATGAAGTCGGCCTGAATGCTGTTCCGGCGCAACTCCAGGTACAGCGTCTCGTAGTTTGGTGGGGGGCCGTCGGCCTTGCACCAGCGGTAGGCCGCATCACAGAATGAGGCCAGGACGGCCACCTGCCGCGACGTCTTAGGACTCTGCCGCAGCAACGGACCGAAGCTGACGCCGACGGGCGCGAAGGTCCGGAACTCCTCCCAGGCTTGCGTTCCCGGCATCAGCGGGTAGTTGAAGTAGACGATGGCCGCGGCGCCGGCGGCCAGGAGGTTGAAGTACTGGCCCTTGACCAGCGCGGCGTGCAGACCCTGGTCGGCGATCACGCGCGCGTAGTCGGAGCTCTGCGGCATGGGCCAGAGCTCATTCTGGCGGTTGCCCATCATGGCCAGTTCGCCGTAGACCAACTGGCAGATCGGGGGGATGCGCAGGGCGGGGTAGTAGTAGTACGAGGAGATCCCGGTCCCGGCGTAGTTGTCGGGGGGATTGAAGGCCCACGGGGCGTGCAGCACCGGGCTGCCAGCCATGCCGGCCGGCAGCGGCGCGATGCGGATGCCGGCAGCGACGGCCTGCGCCGCTTGCCGCATGCTGCGATTCCACTCGCCATATACGGCCCCGGTGCGGAAGCGCATCCACCGATACCACGTCTCCTGATCGTCGACGACGCCCTGCTGCTGCAGGATCTCGGCGGCGGCCGTGAGGGGCGCCGCGCGTCCGGTCAGTGCCTTGAACGCCTCTTGGCAGTAACCGCAGTAGCAGACCAACTGGTTGGTGCCAGGGTCGCCGAACATGCCACAGTCATCGCTGACGAAGAAACGGTTGGCAAACGCGGGGTAGTCGGCGAGGTGGGCAACCTCCTGCTTCAGGAAGTCGTTGATGCGTTCGCGGTTGACGGGATTGCCCATACAAACCGGCGCTCGGCCGTCACCGAGGCAGGCGTAATGGTACTTGATAGGGAGTTCGCCGTTGGCGAGGCGCATGTGCAGTTCCGGGTTACGGTCAGCCGGCAGCGCCGCGCTGTAGTAGCAGGAGGAGCAGCCGACAACCCGCAGACCGTGACGCAAGGCCTGGTCGGCGATGTAGGAATAGTCGTCGGTGGGGTAGAGGGAGATCAGGCCGCCTTCGCCAAGATGGGCGGCGAGGTCGCGAAGGATGATATCCGTCTTCTCGCGCGTGGACCCAGGAGCGACGCTGTAGACGCCCACCGGCAGTTTGGGGGTTCTGACCGCAGCCACGTAGAAGCGGCATTCGGCGGTCGTGGTCACTCCGCCCCTCTCGGTGATCTCGGCACACAATGCGTACTCGCGCTCCGGCGCCAGGTCCGCGGTCTCGATGGTCAGGGCCGGCGACGCGCTGAGCGGAACGGCGAAACGCTCGATGATCCGCGCACCCTCGAGGAGGCTCAGGCTGATGCCGCTTGCCTCACCCTTCCCCTGCAGCCCGATACGGGCTCTTACCGTGTCGCCCCGCTTGTAGTTCCTGAACGGCGTGGAAAGGGAAACCGCCTCCGCCGTACGGGGGCTGACCCAGGCCGGTGCCTCCGGGACGCTGACGGCAGCCCCGCGAAACAGGGCTACACGGTAAAGGTCGTGGTTGAAGGAGGTGTCTTCGCCAAGGTAGCCGCTGGCGCCGAAGTACCGGATGAAACCGCTGTAGGGGAAGCTCCGGTTGTAGTTGATGAAGTAGGAGCAGGCCAGGCGGGTCTCCGGCTGTTCTGAGAAGGCGATGGTCACCGAAGCGGCCGTGACCGGCCGAGCCGCGGTATCGTCAAGGCGCTCCACGCCCCACTGCCTGCCGGCCGCGGTGATGGTTCCCGGCTTACGCGAGTTCCAGGGGCCATCCTGGTAGCCGATGACCTCGGCTCCCCAGCCGCAGTCCGATAGCAGCCGGTCGGTGTGTGAGAGATAGAACAGCGGGACGTCGCCAATCCACACCGCCCTGCCGCCGGCCTCCAGGTAGCGCTTGAGGGTCGGCGATGTCCGGTTCTCGCAGATCACGTCGGGGATGGCGCCCATGGCCAGGATGCACACCGTTCCGTCGGCAGCACGGGTGATGCGTTCGTCCATCCAGGCCTTCAGCTCATCGGCATTCTTGACTGCAAAGCCGCGGACCCTGAAGAAATGCACCAGGGCGTCGATACCGCTGACGCCGGCAAGATCATGGCGGACGTCGTAGTAGATGACCTTCTCCTGCATGGGCGTGGCCATCCCCGCCGGGCCATAGAGGGCGGCCACCGACTGCTGCCACAGCGCCAGGGGCGTGGCGGGAGCGGTCCGCCTGCTGAACACCACCCGGTCAATCCAAAGCGTCCCTGGACGCTCGGGCTTGCCACCGCTCAGGAAGCACAGTTGGACAAAGGCGGCAGTCGCGGGCGAGGTGAAAGGGGCGGCCTGCTCATACCAGTCGAGCGTCCCGTCCGTGCCGGTGCAGAGGTAGTCGGTGGCGACGAGGTCCCCGGCGGCACTCAGCCAGTTAAGCTTGACGTGTGCCTGGTGGGCATCCTTGAGTCTGAGCCAGGCCGAGACGCGGTACTCGACTGCGGGCTCGACCCTGACCTGGGGCGTCGCGACGGTCTCCCAGAGCCCCGTGGCGACCACCCTCAGGCTGTTCGTATCGGCCGCGTCGTTGGTGATCTCCGGCGTCTTGTAGACCTGTGGGTCGATCGTGCCGACGGTCCCGACGATCCAGCCCTTCGCGCCCTCGGCGAAACCGCTGTTGTCGATCAGGTTCGTGTCCTGACCGACAAGCGCGCCGGCCAGCCCCAGCAGCAGCGTCAGCACTGCCAGCCGACCCGCAAACACAGTGACGCGACGCGCTGAACGCTCGTACCTGGGCATCGGCTTGCTCCGTCCCCTGGAAACTCAGGGATTGTAGCGCTCTAGGCTGTAGGCTATTACGTTACAAGACCGGACCTGAATCCGGAAATGCAAAATGCCACGAGGCAAGACCCAACAGCCTACAGCCTGAGTACCTAACAGCCTTGGCGTCCTGTGGGACGCCTTTCACTTGGTCAGCAGGACCGGGCAGGCGCGCCGAACCTGCTCGATGGCGGCTCGGGTTTCGGCATCCCAAGCCATGTCCGGGTGCGCCTCGAGTTGCTGGATGAACTGCTCGACGACCGGCCGGGCGCCACCGAAACCGAAGCGCGTGAACAGGTCAAAGTAGATCATCCCGTGCCGGAAGCGCAGGCTCGGTGGGGACGCCGGGCAGGCGCTGCGCTGCAGGTAACGGACCGTCCCGTGCGCTTCGACGCGGCGGCGAATCTCCTGCCGCTCCGCAGCCGTCATGACGGCGACCCGACGCGCCGCCGCGCAGTTCTCCTCGACGCGGGCCGGACTGCTGAAGCGCACCAGGACACAGTCGATCTGCGGATGGCAGAGAATGGCCAGCAAGGTGGCCTGTCCAGGCGTGTCGGCGAGCCCCGCGAAGTCGGGGTAGAAGACACCCCACTCACGACCGGTCAGGCCGTTCAGCGTCGGGAAGTTGGCGATGATGCCCATGCCCTTGGCGCGGGCGTAGGGAATGATCTCCTCGTCCACTGGTTCGACCTGCACCAGGCAGTAAGGGAGCTGCACGACCTCGAAGAGGTCGGTATCGATCAGCGCCCGCAAGCGCCGAATGTCCAGGCCCTGAAAGTAGTCGAAGCTAAAGGCCAGGTGCTTCGCCAGACCGCGCTCGACGGCCCGACGCGCGCCCTCGATGACGCCGCCTTTCTTGAAGCAGTTCTGGAAGCGTTCCTCGTCCCAGCAGCCGTGCGGGGCATAGAGCAGATCGATCACGTCCGTCTTCATCCGTTTGAGGCTGGTCTCGACATCGCGCAGGGTCTGATCGGCGTCCACCGGGTGGGACTTGGTGGCCAGGACGACGTGCCGGCGCCGTTCGGCCAGATGCGTGCCGATCAGTTCCTCGCTGGCGCCGTAGGAGGGCGCTGTATCGAGGAAGTTGCCGCCGCGGTGCTGGTATGCGTCGGCCGTGGCGACCGTGTTGCCCGGGAGGTCCGGCAGTCCGGGCTGGCCCCAGCCCAGCACCGACACGACCAGGCCGCTGCGGCCGAGCACGGCCGTCGGCATGGTCGCGGGGAGTGGCGCGCTGCGACCGGGTTCATCAGGGGTGCGAAGCTGCATCTCGGGGGGACCTTTCGTAGTTGCGGTTCACGGCACCGGCACAGCGCTTGCCGGCCAACTGGCGCGGAGCGGGTCCTGGTAACACCCCATCTGTTCGAGCGGGAGGGGCTGGAACCCGAGACTGAACGCCGGGGAGTCCGGACGCAGCCGGTAGTCCCCGCGCTCTGGGTCCACAAACCGTGGATCGCCAACGCTGGAATGGGCGTCCATGCCGGCGGCGCGCCAGGCCTCCCACTCGTCCATCAGCTCGGCGGCGCGCAGGGAAACGTCATCCACGCAGTACCGGGTCGAGCCCGTCTGGAAGGTCAGCCGGGGGCTGAAGGTGTCCATCGTCGGCGTGTAGGCCGGATCGTCGGTGCGCGGCAGACGGAAGAGCAGATCGTACTGCCGCCACTCCGGCGTAACCACGGCCCGAGCCGTCACCATCCAGGTGTGGGTGTCCTTCTTCCAGGAATAGGCCTCGACACTGACCTCGCCGGGGCCGTCGACCGTCCGCAGCCAGACGCTGAAGCGGTAACTGGCACCGGGCTGGAAGGGCAGAGCGGGACCGGGGGCCACGTAGACGGGCGCGGTGACCTTGGCGTCGGGACCCAGCATTCCCGGCTCCACCACGAGCGAACGTGCCCCACTGTGGGCCAGGTCCGTGACCACGACGGCGCGGGTGGCTGCAGAGGCCTTCGTGGTCCAGCCCCAGCCGCTTGGGAAGGCGCCTTCCGGCCCCTCCTCCACGCCGGGATTGGCCAGCAGGTTAGGTCCGGACTCGGCCTTGAGCGCGGTCTGGCCGGTGCGCAGGGGCAGACCGCCATGGTCGTAGAGGTTGTAGTCCGACACGTTGCGGTCCAGCGGCACCCCGCGGAAACGGCACAGCGCCGCACCGGGAGCGCGGTAGCTGACGATATTGCGCTGGAATTTGTTACCATGCATCACCTGACCGTCAGGCAGGGGCACACGGCGAGGGTCCTGGAGGGTGGGGATCTCCCGCCAGGCGGCGCTTCGCACCGCCGCCTCGTAAGCCTTGACCCAGCCCTCGACCATGGTGCTCCAGAACCCGGTCTGGGTCGTCCAGCCATTCCAGTCCATCTGGCTCTGCCCGCCGTCGACGAGCACGTTGTTCTCGATGACGTTGTCGCGGCCGCTGTGCAGATGGAGACAGCCGGACGGCGCGCGGATCAGAAGGTTACCGATGATCTGAACGCCGCTGGCGGCCCAATCGGGGTAGAGTGCGTAGGTGAAGTAGGGCGATGTCCACCTGCCCGTCTGGGTGTCGTAACCGTAGCCGATGGTATCCTCGATGCGGTTGTAGCGGATGATCGCCCCCTGCCAGGACAGCCAATCGATGGCGCCGCCGCCGATGCCGCCCGCGTCCTCGGTCTCCAGGCAGGTGCGGCGCAGGTCGTTGTACTCGATGGTGTGTCCGCTCCCCCACATCAGGATACCGTAGTGCGGGATGTCGTGGATGAGGTTGTGCGACACCAGGTTGCGGGCGCCGGTCAGCTCGATGCCCTTGGCATCCCGCGACACCTGGCCGACGTGGTGGATCCAGTTGTTGTCGGCACGGTTGGCCCCCGGCGTCAGGGTCACGGGGTCGCCCCCGCCCAGCTTGATGCCTGAACCGCCGGTGTCGTGGATGTCATTGCCCACGATGGCGTTCCCCCGGCCGCCCTGAACCCGCACCCCAGCGCCGCCCACCCCGCCGGTGTGGCGGATGGTGTTGCCGGCCACCCGCACGTTGGTGCAGTCGTCCAGCACGACCGCGTCGCCGGTGCAGCCTTCGATGGTGAACCCCTGCACGCTGACGTAGGCACATCCTGACAGCCGGAACGCATTCTCGAGTAACGCAATACGAACCTCCTCACCGGCCAGGGGCGTCGGCGGCCAGAAGTAGAGCCGCCCGGCCGCACGGTCGATGCACCACTCCCCGGGTTGGTCGAGTTCCTCCAGCAGGTTACGCACAAAGTAGCGGTCGCCGGGTCGGATTTCATAGAAACACCCCGGCCCCAGACGCAGCGTGCGCTGATCCGCGTCGAGAGACTCGATGGCCAGCACGTAGTGCGACCAGTTGAAGCGCGGGAAGATGGAGACCTCGCCCTGCTCTGGATGGGCCCACGTACGCAGGTCGCTGGCCTGCATCTGCAGCGTGCGCGTGTAGCGAGGGATGTTCCGCTGCCAGAAGTCCAGGTTGCGGTTCGTGGCGTTGTAGCCGCCGTCGTCCGGACGGTCCGCGTACATGCCGATGCGTTCGCCGTCCACATAGGCCCAGGCGCCACCATGCCGGTCGGCCGGGTCACGGTTGGGGTAACGGGCCAGTTCCTGGCGTCTGCCGCCGAAGACGAGCACGGCGCCGGCTGTCGCCGGCAGGCCCAGGGCCCGAATGTCCGCCACCAGGACCGCCCCGCGGTAGGCCACGAAGCCGGTCACCGGCTGGCCAGCAACCAAGACCGGCGTCTCGTCCCGATAGGCACGGATGGCGACCGGCGCGACCGCGGTCCCCGAATGCTCAGCCCCGACAACGACGGCACGTTCAAGGTAGTAGGTACCGCCACGCACCAGGCAGGTGTCGCCCGGAGCCAGCCGCGCAACCGCCGCCGGAAGGGTCCGCAAGGCCTGCGTGTCAGCCGCGCCGGTGCCGGGATTGGCGTCGTTGCCGGTGGGTGAAACCACATACTCCGTGGCGCCACCCCTGCAGCCCCACGTCAGCACCAGCAGAACGGCAAGCAACCGGCGCCGCGCGGGTTGCCACCGCCTTGGGGTGGCGGCCGGTCCGCGGAGCCGCTGGGCCCGATTGGGAACGCTCATCGCGCGCACCTCCTTAGTACTCCACGACCACGGCGGTATGGCAGGTGAACTCGGGCAGGACGACCTTCATGACCCCGCCCGCCCGGCAAACTGGCAGCACGCGGTCTTCAGGAACCTGTCGCACTCGCGTCGGCTCGACCGGCAACCGCAAGGTCACGGCCACGTCGCGCAACGGTACCAGGTCCTCGATGACCAAGCAGCGACCGCGCTGCAGCGGCGTGGCGTAGAGCAGATGCAGCACATAGCGCCGCCGGTCGGGTTGATGCAGCAGGCTGATGCGCCCGGCGCTGGGCAGGGCCGCTTCCACCAGCGGGCGGGCGTGGACCAGGCGCAGAGCGTTGGCGAAGAACCGGCGGTGGACCTTGGCCCCGTGGCGGAAGTAGCTGCGGTCCAATCCGTGCGCGAGCCAGACCACAGCGCCGCAACGCAGTGCGGCCGCGTGCTCTGCCGCCTCCGGGCGGTACGGCGTATTCTGGTGTCCGCAGTAGGCCCCATGGGTACGACTGAAGCAGGGCTCGCGGAGGCCAGCGAGCACCACGGTCCCCGTCCGCAAAACGGCCCGCACCGCGGCCTCGTAGTTAAGGAAGGGGGAGCGTACGACGCCTGCGGCCAGAGCGTCGCCGACCACGGTGTAGTCAACGTCGTAGCCTGCCGGGCCGACGTAGTCTGCACCCACATCGATGACGAAACGGTCGCCGGCGACGTTCAGCGCGCCCTCGCCCAGGACGAGGAGCCTGCCGCCCTTGGCAAGGTAGTCCTGGATGAGGCCCGCTGCCGCCTCGAGCACTCCCGGCCGCGATGGCACCACCAGCGCCTCAAAGGCCGCCAGATCATCCTCCGGACCGACGACGTCGAAGTCGATCTGTTCGTCCATGAGCAGACGTGCCAGACCCTCGTCCTCGGCGGTTGCGTGCGCCAGCCACAATCCGAGCGTCGCGGCCGGACGACCGCCGATGCCGTACTCCTCGATACGCTTGACGTAGCCGTAGGCATGTCCGATGTTGGCGTAGGTGCCGAGGTCCATCTCGCCGTTCGGGTGGAGTTGGTCGCCGATGTTGCAGCGGGCTCCGAAGGCGATCATGGAAGCCGCTTCGTAGCGCAGCGCCTCGGGGTCCTTGAAGCCACCAAACTCGCCCCACGAGGTGTGGAACTTGCCGCTCATGGCGACGATGGGTTTCCCCTCCTTGTGGAAGAACTTGGCGCGCAGCGGGAACTTGTCGTAGCCGCCCCAGGTCGTCGGCAAGTCCTCCAGGTCGTTCTTGGTGTTCACGGCATAGAGGCGGTAACGCGCGTTCTCCGGACGCCCCAGGATCGTGATGCCGTTGAAGTAGACGCTGGCAGCGGGGTGACGCGCCAGGATCAGCCCTCGCAACTCCTCCATGTGGCGTCGCAGGACATCGGCACGGTAACGTTCCACGTCGTGGCGGTTGCCGACGTCAAGCCCGGCCTCGCCCATGCCGCGCCGGCAGGTCTCGCAGTAGCACAGTCGTTCAGCCTGGTAGATATCGTACCAGAAGCCATCGACCGGGTAAAGTCCGCAAATCTCCTCGGTCTGCGCCCGGATCAGGTCGTGGTAGGCACCCGTGGGACACAGGCACTTCCACTGGAATACGGGCTTGGCGGCGTCCGGACTGACGCCGGCGTCCCAGGCTCCGACGATGCTCCCGTCTGGGTTACGCATGCACCATTCAGGGTGTGTTTCCGCATCGTGAGCCGACCAGCCCATGGTGAAGTAGATAGGGGCGCGAACACCGATCTCGTGGCAGGCCTCGATCTCTCCCCCAAGCAAGTCGCAGGTAAGATGCGGATGCGGGGTGCCGATGCGGGTGGGGTAGTAACTCCAGCTATGGTGGCACTTGGCGAAGACATTGATGAGGTTCACCCGGCCTAGCTTCAACGCCTCCTGGAACTGCTCCTTGCGGAAGCGCCCCCCGATCGCGGCAAGGTGTTCCGAGGTGTGGAAGTCCAAGTGGACCTGGCGAGTCGGTTCCAAGGTCATGGCGGCACTCCTGTTCGTGGACCTGCTGCCTGCCACTTTACCCACCGACTCCCGCACTTACCAAGCCCCGCCGCCATCTCCGGGTCTGGGTGCGGGGAACGTCGACCGGGCAACCGCCTTGCACCCGCCGCCGCAGGGTAGCCAGCGCTCGCCGCCGGCACTAGATTGGACGGTGGCCGGAGGTGACGCCGACGACAACCACGGCGCCCCCCCCGGGGTAGCGGGCAGGAGAACCACCGGCAACACCTCGCGGCGGTGCCGGCGGACGTGAGTCGCCAAGAGTGCGGGACAAGACGTTGGGCCTATGCGTGCGCTGCTGCAACGGGTGCTGGAAGCCTCGGTCGAGGTCGATGGGAGCCTGGTCGGACAGATCGGGCCCGGCCTGCTGATCCTCTTGGGCGTGCACCAGGACGACACCCTGCGAGAGGTCCAGTACGTCGCCGACAAGTGCCTTGACCTGAGGATTTTCGAGGACACGGACGGCAAGATGAACCGCTCGGTCCGCGACCTCTCCGGCAGCGTCCTCGTAGTCTCGCAGTTCACGCTTTACGGAGACTGCCGCAAGGGCCGCCGACCCAGCTTCATCGACGCGGCGCCGCCAGCCTTGTCGCAGCCCCTCTACAAGGCCTTTGTGGAACGCCTGGCGGCGAGCGGACTGCGGACAGCCCAAGGCGTATTCGGAGCCCAGATGAAGGTCCGTCTGCTCAATGACGGGCCGGTGACGGTGATGGTCGAAAAGGATGCGTCAGATCCATGAACAAAGCCCCCCATGAAGCACCGGCTGTGTGCAGTTTTGGGCGCCACCCTACCCCCGCGGGCGCCTGGAGTTCCAGCGTTGCCGTAGATATCACCCGCGCCATCTGCGCCACCTACGAGGACGAGAAGGGCATCAGCCACATCGACGGCGGCAACATGCCGGAGCGCGACGCGGTGGTGGCCATCCTCGAGAAACTGCTCGAGATCGTGTTCCCAGGCTATACGGGCCGCCACCCGGTCACGCGGGCCGCCATCGAGTTCACCATCGGGGACCTGGTCAACACGGTCTACCAAGGCTTGGCCGAACAGGTGCGCAGAGCCTATGCCTACCGCTGCGCGCAGGAGTGCTGCACGGGCTGTGACTGCGTACAACAGGCCGACGACGCGGTGATTGGCCTCTTGCGGCGCCTGCCCCATATCCGCAATGTGCTGAAGACCGACGTCCAGGCGGCACTCGATGGCGATCCCGCCACGCGCTCGACGGATGAGATCATCATCGCCTACCCCGGACTAAAGGCGATTGCCGTCCAGCGACTTGCCCATGAACTGTACGTCGCCAAGGTCCCCCTCATCCCCCGCGTCATGGGCGAGCACGCACACACCATCACCGGCATCGACATCAACCCTGGCGCGGCCATCGGCAGCAGTTTCTTTATCGACCATGGGACGGGGGTGGTCATCGGCGAGACGGCCGTGATCGGGGACAATGTCAAGATCTACCAAGGTGTGACCCTCGGGGCGCTCAGCTTCCCGAAAGATGCTTGTGGCCGGCTCATCAAGGGCGCCAAACGGCATCCGAACATCGAAGACAACGTGACCATCTACGCGGGGGCCACGATCCTGGGCGACATCACGGTCGGGCATGACAGCGTCGTCGGCGGCAATGTCTGGCTCACGGAGTCGGTTGAGCCCTACAGTAAGATCGCGGTCGCCAAGCCGGACCTCTCCATCAAGCAACGGCGGCCGTAAGCCGGCGGCGCGGCGGCGGCCGGTGCCCCCGGGGTGAGCACTCGCGGCCAGGTCGGAGTGTGGACCGACAGGTGTGGCGAGGTCATTGACAAGCCGCCAATCGGGCGGTATGATTAGGGATCGTTGCGGCAGAAGCCCCCTTCCAGACTGGCACACGCTGAATGGGGGCTCTTGGCATATCTGCGCCTACGGGTCTGGGCGTCGAAGCATCGGCGAGTAGTAGACAGCTCACATGGCAGATCAGCAGACACAGAATCTGACCCTGATGTTTGTGGATATCCCCACCATCGGGACGATCCGCGAGCAGAAGGGCCTGGGTGAGGCCCGCGACTGTCAGCAGCGTTGCCTGACCCTCCTCGGGGATCTCCGCAAGAAATATGCCGGCAACCTGGTGCGCTCCATCGGCGGAACGCTGCTGTGCTCGTTTCTCGATGCCGGGGATGCGGTCGATGCGGCCATCGGCATGCAGAAAGCCGTCCTCGACGGCGGCCTGGCCGACAGCGGCATCCGCGTCCGCATGGGACTGCACTGCGGGCTGGTCCACGTCCGCGCCGGCAACTATTCCGGCGAAGTGGTCACACTGGCGGCACGCATGGCGACCTTGGCCAAAGCCGGTTGCATCGTGGCCACCGGCGACGTTCTGGAGCAGGCCGGGGAGCGCGTCGAACCGCGCTTTGTGCCCATGACCGGGGAGGCCGTTGAGAAGCTGAACCTCGACCTCTACGAGGTGTCGTGGGGTGACACGCCCCCCCCCCAGGCGCCGGCAGAGCCCGCGCCGACAGCGCAAGCCTACCAACCTGACCCGCGGAGCAAGTTCAAGACGTCCGTCAACCGCCTGCGGCCCCGGGCCACCGTCTCCGGCATGGCCGTACGGAAAGTTACTCTCCGCGAGATCAAAGGCCCTCCCGAAGAGGCCCCCAAGACGCTGGCTGACACGGTCCCCCCAGCCGACCCCACCGTCGGCGGCGTGCCCGCGACACCGCCGGTCACCCCTGCCAGCGCACCGCTGCGCGCGAACCGCCTGTGCCTTATCTACCGTGAAAAGGTGCTGCAGGTCGACAGCAAGACCTCCATCTCGATGGGCCGGGACGTCGGTAACGATATCGTCCTACAGGTCGAGACCGCCTCGCGTCACCACGCCGATATCTGTTACCGTAATGGCCAGTTCATGGTGGTGGATCGCAGCGCCAACGGGACATTCATCTACGACGACCGCGGCGAGGAGTTCTTCGTGCAGCAGCGCGAAGCGAGGCTCCCGGAATCCGGCGCCATCTGCCCCGGTTGTCCCCAGGAGGAGCCCGGTTGCGAGGCGCTCCTGTACTGGATGACCGAGTGATCCCCTGCCCCGCCGCCCCGACCGGCCGTGCCGCTTCGCAGCGCCGTCCTGACGGCGCACGGGCTCGCCTTAGGACGCCAACTCGTCCGCCTTGACAGCCGACTCGATCAGCAATTGGTCCGTCGCCAGGTTCAGCGTCCGCTCTGCGGTGCTGGCAGCCTCGTCGTTCTCAAACGTCGCCGCCGAAGCCCCCAGATTCATCATGCGCGCCACAGCCTCCACGTCCGTGTAGGCGCCAAAGGCGGCGTGGACGACGCGTCCCAAGACCAGCACCAGGCGCCCCCGTAGTGACCCCGCTACCGGGGTCACTGACAGGATACCGGTCCGAGCCGTCATGGTCAGGAACTGGATCGCGTTGCTGAGTTCCATGCGGTCCAAACGGAAGACGAAGGCGGGCAACGCTGCGATCGGAGTCTGCGGCGGCAGGGAATCCGCGGCGGAGCCATCCGGCGCGGGGAGTTCCTGCACCACCAGAACGCGGTCCAGAGGCGTCCCCCAGTACTCGCCGTTGACCTGAACGATGGCGTTGGCGCCTTCGATGTATTCAAGCCGCAGCGTCTTCCCCGCCAACTGGGCAATCGTGGTTCGTGTCAGGATGACCGGCGATCCCATGGCCCTGCTCAGACGCACCGCGGCCTGAGCCGAGGCGGGGGGGGCGCCGTCGATGCCGACGTGGGAGCGCAGGGTGTTCGCCAAGGCGTGGCAGTTCGACGCGCAGACATCGAGGTCGGTACCCGCGGCTTCGAGGCGGTCGGCCAGTTCCTTGACGGCGGCGGCCCGGCCACCATCGTCCTGCTGACGCCAGGCCTCAAACACCGCCAGCAGGTGCTGCAAGCCACGATGGAAGCGTCCCAGCAACGTGCGACGGTCACTGTTCGTCCACGCCCACTGCAGTTCCACTGGCAACTCATCGCCGCTGGACATGAGGCGCTGTCTCCAACAGACGTACCTGCCGGCGGCCCCTGGCCTGCCGGCACCCGATCAGACGTGCAGGACCACGGCGCGGCGGCTCAGTAGCCACCCGACCTCACGCATCGCCCGGCGCGCCCGCGTCAGCCGTTTCTGCAGCACAGCACTGCCGGTCAGCGTGAGGATAACCACCACGTCCTCACTGGACAGCAGCAGCAGGGGCGGCGTGCTGCCCGGCAGGATGATGCAGTCCGAAGCGCGGTCGACGAAACGCTGCAAATGGCGGCGGGTACGGAAGAAGAAACGGCTGCCCAAGGCTGCGTAGCGGTGCGCTTCCGGCACCCCGCCGGAGACCGCAAGCGGCATCCCTTCGAGATTGGTCAACACCGCTCCAGCAGCACCCATTTCGGCGCGGATCGCCTCGACAATCCGTTCCAGCAGCGGCCGTGAATCGGCGGGGAGGGTGAGGTAGTGCTCCATGACGGCGTGCCGATCCGCGCGGTTCTGCGGGGAGAGGCCGGTCATGCGTCGGAACACCGCCGGGCCGACCCCAGGAACCGCCGCCAGATCGTAGATCGAGTCGAAGCTTCCGCGGGCGGTGCGGGCGGCGACGATCGCCTGCGCCCGCGATGCGCCCACCCCCGGCAGCAGCATCAGTTCCGCGGCCCGAGCCACGTTCAGATCAATGCCACGCGGAGCACGCTCCAAGGAGCCTTCGACACCGTTCCAGGACGGCAGCGGCGAGGTTGTGATGCCATCGGCATCCGCGGCCTCCGCCGGTGTGGACAGCGGCAGTGGCTGCTCCGGAAGCTCGTCCGTGTCAAGGCCAGATGGGAGGGGCGGTGCGGACGGCAGAACGGCTACTGCCGACGCAGACATCACGGTCACCGCCGGACGACGTGGTTCATCGGGAAGAGGCTCGGCTGGACGGGGCGCCGCCGGGCGCGGCAGGGGCACTACAGGCGCAGGAGCCGCGGCCACAGGGATAACCGCCGAAGGCGCCACGGGGGGCGGCGGCAAGGCGGGGGCAAACAGCCGACCCAGTTGCGCGGCAGCCACCACGTCGTCCGCCAGGTCCTCCTGCACGGCCATGCACTCCGGCGGTACGGCGGCCACCACGTCGGCCAGGTTCAGCACGACGTTGCCGGCGGCGTTCTCTGCGACCCAACCGAGCGGAAGCTTCCCCTGGAGTAGCGACAGCGACACCGCGACGCTTCCGCCGGCCAGTTGACGCAGCAGGTCCACCCGCGGCAGGTCGAAGCGGATATCCGGGAAGTCCGTGGCACGCCAGGCGGCTCCGCGCCAGGCGGCCGGAAGCGCGCCAAGGACAGCACTGCACGGTAAGGAGATCGTCTCGGGCAGACCAGGCGGCGGCGGCGCGGGCGGCGGCGGCAGCGCCGCGCTGAACAAGTTGCCCATCACGACCACAGCCTTGGCCTCCGGATCCAAGTCGCCACTGGTCTGTAGCAGTTCAGGGGGGAGCGCGGCGACGACGGTCGCAAGGTCGAAAACAAGCGTGCCCTGGGCGTCCGGGGCGCACATGCCGGCGGGAAGCTGAGCTCGCACCAGATCCACACTGAGCTCGACTCGCCCGCCAGCGAGCTGCCGTAGCAGGTGCTCGCGGGGAATGCTGAGCACGGCACCCACCGGACCCTCGGCGTGCCAGGCGGGCCCACGCAGGGCTGGCGGCAGGGCCGACAGGGCAAGCCGCACCGGCAGCGCGACCCTGGTGTCCTCAGCGACTGGCGACGGAGCCACAGGCGGCACCTGGACGACGGGAGGAGCAACCACGACAGGGACGCTGATCTCGGCGACCGGGGGCCGAGCCACAGGCGGCATCTGGACGACGGGAGGAGCAACCACGACAGGGACGCTGATCTCGGCGACCGGGGGGACCGGTGGTGCTCCGGCCCGCACAAACAGGAGGGGTAGGGCTTCTGCCGCAGCCCCTTCATGGTCCTCCTCACTGCTCGGCTGCAACCATTCCGGCGGCAGGGCGCTGACCACTGCGGGAAGGTCAAGGACCACCTCGCCACAGGCCCCTGGGGCGATCCACCCCGGCGGCAGCGCGGTAGCGACCATCTCCATTTTCACGCTCACCCGACCGGAGCGCAGTTGCTCCAGCAAGGGGTCCCGTTCGAGGGGAACGGCGCGGTCCGGCATCCCCGTGTCCCGCCAGGCTGGCCCGCGCAGCGGCGCCGGCAGGGCCGCCAGGATAACCGCGCACGGCAACTGCACCACGGAAGACGCGGGCGGTAGCGGAACGGCATCCTGCTCCAGCTCCGGGTCCTGCTCCAGCTCCGGGTCCTGCTCCAGCTCCGGGTCCTGCTCCAGCTCCGGGTCCTGCTCCAGCTCCGGGTCCTGCTCTAGCTCCGGGTCCTGCTCCAGCTCCGGGTCCTGCTCTAGCTCCGGGTCCTGCTCTAGCTCCGGGTCAGCCGCTGCCGCAGAGGGCGCGGCCGGCACCGCACGCGGCGGGGCCACGGGGATGAGGTCGATGGGGGTGACCGCCATCACCTCGGCAAGGTCCAAATCCAGATCTCCGATCGCGTTGTCATCCAGCCATCCCTCCGGAAGGTAGCGCCGCGCTTCCTCGGCCGGCACGCACACGGCACCCTCTGCGAGTTGCGTGCGAAGCTGTTCCGGGTCCACGAACAGGCTGCCGTCCGGCAGATCGTCCGCGCTCCAGGCGGGTCCGCGCAGACTCGGCGGCAAGGCCATCAGCAGAGCGCGCAGGGGAAGCTCGACCCCTGGCCGCGGCGTCGGCTCCGTGGCCGGACGCAGGCGAACGCGCTGCAGAGCCGGTGTCGCGACCGGTCTCGCGGCGGTGCCGGGGGGCGGGTTGACGCGGACGGTCTGACTGCGGCGCATCTCGTCGGGCCTGATCGAGATACCGTGGGCGGCCCCCGCAGGCGCAGAGCCCTGGCTCGGCAGCGAGACCCGGATGGTCTGACTGCGGCGCAACGGGTCCTCGGCGGCGACCTTGCCCGCCGGAGTTTCGACCCCCGCGGGCCGCAGCGGCGTCAAGCGCATGCGTGCTCCGACGCCCGCGGACTCGTCGCTCCGGGCCGGGACCTCTGGCGGTGCACCGGTGTGCGGGAGCCGCGCGGCACTGACCGGGAACGTCTGGCTCTCGTGGCGCCGGTCGGGCGGGACCGCAGCCCCCGCCGGCGGCTCCACGCGAACCACCTTGGGCGGTGGAGGCACGCCCTTCCCTACCTTCGGTGGCTCTGGCGCCCCTGCAGTCTTGGGCGGCTCGACGCCCTTCGGCCGGTCCTCGTCCTTGTCTTTCCTACCGAGAAACCCGTCGAAAATGCGTCTTGCCAGACTCATGGCCGAAGTTCCTTACCTGCGCACTACCCTGCGACGCGCTCGCGGCGCTTGACGAAACCACACGGCCCAACCCAGCACGTTGCCAGCCAGTAACCCGGTCCAAGCCGGCACCTTACCGACATTCTGCAAGCAAGATGACTTGAATTCCAAGGAAATCCAGTCGAGTTTGTAGGACGCGTACACGGCCCAGGGGCTGGCTCGGTCCACCCCAGGCCGTGGTTCACGGAGTCCGGTACGGTCGACGGGCCGGCAATCGGGTGGAGTTCTGCCTCGCAGCGCAAGGGGGTGGGTAGGCTGGCCTTCAGCCGCATGGAGATACGGCACATGGCGTTCGTGAATCAGGAAACGCGCGAGATCCAGCTCAAGATCGTCTACTACGGTCCGGCGCGCTGCGGCAAGACCACAAATCTGGAGGTGGTGCACCGTCTGATCAAGCCGGACCATAAAGGTGACCTGACCTCTCTGGACACGGTGAAAGATCGCACGCTGTTTTTCGATTTCATGCCCTTGGTGGCCGATGTGGTCCAGGGGTTCACAACGCGCTTCCAGATGTATACGGTGCCAGGGCAGGTGATGTACAACACCACCCGCGCCATCGTCCTGCGCGGTGTGGACGGGGTGGTCTTCGTGGCCGACAGCCAGTGGGCCGAAATGGCTGCTAACGTCGAGAGCTTCAAGAACCTGCAGCAGAACTTGCTGCCGCAGAACAAGAAACTGGACGACATCCCCTACGTTCTGCAGTATAACAAGCGTGATCTGCCGAATGTGGCTCCGGTGCATTTCATGGAGTTCCTCCTGAACAACCGGGGTAAGAGACGTCCCCACTTCCCCTCCGTGGCAACCAGCGGCGAAGGGGTGTTTGAGACGCTGAACATGATCGCCCGGCTGGTGCTGCACCGCTTCGTCAAGGACGCCAGCAACACGCCCGCCGGCAAGACCCGTGATATCAAGCTTGTCTGATCTTCCCGTGCTTCCCGGAGCTTCACCTCCCCGGGCGGCGGTCGCGGCAGCGCCGATCGGGGCTGTCGCCTGCGAACGCAAGGGAATTCGAAGATGACCTACGAACTGACCCGCAAGGATGTCAGCCGGCTGCGCAAGATCCTCACCGAACTCCTTGACCAGTCCGAAGCGGATAGTTGCCTCATCTGTGACGGCGCCGGGCACGTGCTGGCGCACGAGAACGTAAGTCGCCATGACCCGCTGCTGATCTCGGCGCTCGGGGCCGGTGTCTTCGCGGCTACACGCGAACTGGCGCGACTGCTGGGGGAGGACGAATTCAGCTCCGTACTGCACCAGGGGCTGAAGCGCAGCATTCTGATGGCGGCCGCCACCGACGAGGTTATTCTGGTGGTGATGTTCTCCGGCGAACACCGCGTCGGCCTGGTCAAGCTCTACACGCCTACCGCCGCCGCGGCCGTGCGCGGCGTCTTTGAGTCCATCCGGGAGCGTGGGGCTACGGGCGAGGACTCGGTCGACCGCAACTTCGTGCTGAAGGACACGGCGGATATCTTCGCCGGCTCAGCGGGTTGACCGGGCGCGTAACCCGTCCCAGGCCCGGCCTGGCACCCAGAGTCCGTCGACGTGCCGCCGGCAACGGTGGGTTTCCGGAAAGTTGCTATTCCGTAGACCCATGCTAACGTACGCTGACGATAGTGCGGTGTTTTCCGGTGCCGGGCAGCGCGTCTTCGTGCGTGGCTGTTTGAGGAACTCGAGAGTTCTGGCGGTGGTCTGCCGCCCAGAGGAAAGGCACGGCTGGCGTATGGGGTTGCTTGACGGTATCCTGGGTCTCTTCGGCAAGAAGGAAGATCCTGCGTCTCGTTCGCCCAAAGCGGACAAGGTCAAGGCCGCGCCGCAGGTATATCCGAGTACCTTCGACCAGATTCCCGAGTGGGCCAGCAGCCTGGATCAGGCTCACATCATCCACACGTGCATGCAGCACGCGGTCTGTAAGTTCACGCCGCACATCGAGTACAAGAAGATCATGTCGGCCCGTACGGGTGTCGACGGCAATCTCGAGCCGGATTACGAAGGGATTGCCTGCGACTGTGGGGCGATCAAGAACTTTGGCAGGCAGTTGGCTCTGCATGACGGCTACGTGCAGTCCTACCGTTACGTGAACCTGAGCCATATCTACGCTTGTTGCTGCGATAAGCCTCGCAAGTGTACCTTCTACTCGCTGGCGACCGGGCAGGATACGGATCTGGGCAAGCGCCAGCGGCGCGTGGGCGGGGCCTGACGCGCGCCACCGACTTCGCCGCCGTGGCGCGGCGGGCCAGACGTCCGCTGGCATCAGGGGAAACGCAGGCGGGGAGCCAGGCGCAGGGCAGCCAAGCGCAGCAACTCCTCGGCCTGGTGCATGGCGTCGGCGCTCGACATCCCACTCGGGGCACAGGCCTCAGCCTCGTGAACGCCTGCGGCCAGCCACTCGGCGCGCCCCAGAGCCACCGACCCTGCCAGCACGGCGACGCGAGCGCCCCCCAGAGCGGCGCGACGCAGGACCCCTGACACGACTTTTCCCAGCAGCGAGGACTCGTCAAAACGGCCTTCGCCGGTCACCACCCAGTCGGCCTCGCGCAGCCGGTCGGTAAGCCCGGTCAGTTCGGCGATGGTATCGATCCCAGACACCAGGCGTGCCCCGAGGAAAGCGACCGCCCCGGCGCCGAAACCGCCGGCCGCCCCGGCGCCGGGCTGGTTGGCCACGTCCAGGCCCAGCGTTTCACGCCAGCGTTCAGCGAGGACGCCCAAGGCGGCGTCGAGTTCGCGAACCTGGTCGGGAGTGGCGCCCTTCTGGGGCCCGTAGACCGCGGCGGCGCCATGCTCGCCGCAGAGCGGGTTAGTGACGTCGCAGAGGGCCTCCACCGGGATGTGCCAGCGCGGCTCGGCAGGAGGCACGATGCGGTCCAGTCGGGCCAGTGCCGCGCCGCCGTCGGGGAGGTCTCGTCCGGCCGCATCGAGGAAACGCCACCCCAAGGCGGCGGCGGCGCCGCAACCGCCATCGTTGGTCGCACTGCCGCCAAGGGTGAGCACGAGCCGCGCCGCGCCGCGGGCGCGGGCGGCGGCAATGAGTTCGCCGGTACCCCGAGTCGTGGTTCGTCGCGGATCCCGAGCCGCCGGCGGTACCCGCGTCAGGCCGCTGGCCTGTGCCATCTCCACGACCGCCGTACGGGTTGCCGGCAGCCACCCATAGCAGGCCGACAGGCGCTGGCCAGGCAGGGGGCCCGAGAGCCCATGCACCTCCACCAGCTCGCCCCCGCAGGCGCCAACCATGGCCGCCGCGGTGCCCTCACCGCCATCGGCCATGGGAACGCAACGCACAACCGCCGTAGGCAGGGCTTGGCTGAACGCCGCAGCGACGATACGGCAAGCGGCGGCCGCGGACAGACTGCCCTTGAACGAGTCGAGAGCGATGACGACGTTCATCTGCACCCACCCGACGCCACGGCAGGCGCTGGCGCTGGCCAGGGAGGACCAGCGTCAACACGTCAACTGCCGCAGCAGTGCTTGGACTTCTTGCCGCTACCGCATGGACAGGGCTCATTGCGGCCAACCTTGGGCAACTGCCGACGCAGGGTCAGCCCCGGGGGGAGGCCCGCGGGTTGTTCGGGAGCCTCTGGACCCGCGCCGGCGATGCCGCCGAACTGCCCCAGCGAGTCGTGGATCTGCTGCTGCGGCGCCGAACTGAACAGCGACTGGAAGGCGGCCAGGGTGGTGGCCGAGCGGAAGACATTCGAGCAAATCTGGTTACGCATGGAGTCCATCAGGTCCGCAAACAGACCGTAGGCTTCCTGCTTGTACTCCACCAGAGGATCCCGCTGGCCGTACGAGCGCAGTTGCACACCCTGGCGCAGGGAATCCATCGCGTAGAGGTGCTCCTGGTACAGCGAGTCGATGGCGTTGAGCATGATGTGCCGCTCCAGGAAGCGCAGCGAGTCGGGGTTCTCCAGCTTCTCCTTGAGGGCGTAAGCACGCTCAATCTGCTCGATCACGGCCTTGGTCACAAACTCCGCATCCGGGGCGGTCTCGAAAAGGTCCGAGCGGAAGCCGATGGGAAAGGTATGCGAACACCAGTTCTTGATCTCCTCAAGGTCGGGCTTGCCGCCCCGTCCCGCCGCCGCGAAGGCGGTATCGACCTTGTCGGCCAGGGTCGTATAGATGAAGTCGAACAGCATCTCCCGCGGGGCCTCGGTGAGCAGGATGTCCCGGCGCAAGCCGTAGACGGTCGAGCGCTGCTTGTTCATCACGTCGTCGTACTCAAGCGTCCGCTTGCGGATGGCGAAGTGCTGCTGCTCGACCCGGCGCTGCGCGCGCTCGATGCTGCGGTTCAGGATCGGGTGCGAGAGCTCCTCGCCCTCCTCCAAGCCGAGCTTCTCCATGATGCTCGCCACTCGGTCCGAGCCGAAGAGGCGCATCAGATTGTCTTCCAACGAGACATAGAACCGCGACGAGCCCGGGTCACCCTGGCGGCTGCAACGCCCACGCAACTGCCGGTCGATGCGACGGGCGTCGTGGCGCTCGCTGCCGATGACGTGGAGGCCACAGGGCCGAGCCAGCAGGAGCTGGCGCAGCGTAGAGGCCCCCTCTGGCGGCGGCTGCAGCTTCACGCCGCTCTGCAGTTGCTCGGCCGTCAGGCGGGTATCCAGGTGAAGAACCTTGGACTCCACCAGCGAGCGCTCCAGGTGGACGACGCCAGGCCCTAATTTGATGTCGGTGCCGCGGCCGGCCATGTTGGTGGCGATGGTGACCGCCCCCGCCTGGCCAGCCCGGGCCACGATCTCGGCCTCCTGCTCATGATGCTTGGCGTTCAGCACATTATGCGTGATGTGCCGGCGCTGCAGCATGCGACTGAGCACTTCAGAGACCTCGACACTGACCGTGCCGACCAGCACCGGCTGACCGTTCTGGTTGCAGGTCTCGATCTCGTCGATGATGGCGTTGTACTTCTCGCGCTTAGTCTTGTAGATGCGGTCATCGTTGTCGACGCGACGGCAGGGCCGATTGGTGGGCGCCACCACGACCTCAAGCTTGTAGATCTCCTTGAACTCCGTCGCTTCCGTCTCCGCGGTTCCGGTCATCCCGGCGAGCTTCTCGTACATGCGGAAGTAGTTCTGGATCGTGATCGTCGCCAGCGTCTGCGTCTCGCGCTCGATCTGCACGTCTTCCTTGGCCTCGAGGGCCTGGTGCAAGCCTTCGCTGAAACGCCGTCCCGGCATCAAACGGCCGGTGAACTCATCGACGATAAGCACCTTGTTATCCTGCACGACGTACTGCACGTCCTTCTCGAACAGACAGAAGGCGCGCAGCAACTGCGAGATGTTGTGGATGGTCTCAGCCTGGATATCGAAGCGGGTCTGCGCCTCCTGCCGGCGCGCCATCTTCTCGGGCTCGGTCAGGTCCGGATCGGCGTCGATTTCGCTGAACAGCGCCGGTAGGTCGGGAATGACGAAGGCGTCTGGATCCTCGGGCCGTAGGAAGCGGCGCCCCATCTCACTCAGATCCGCCTCGCCACCGCGCTCGTCGATAGCAAAAAACAACGACTCCTTGACTTCCTGCAGGAAGCCGCGGTTGTTGTCACTGAATACCTCCGCCTCGCGGCGCTCGATCTGCTTGCGCAGCGCCGGGTCTTCCACCGCGCGCTGCAACTGCTTGTGCTTCGGCATGGCAATGCGGACCTTGACCAGCTTCAGCAGAGCGTCATCGCGGTCCGCCTCGGCCAGGTCCGGCTTGTCGAGCGCCTCGCGCGCCTCGGCGGCCAGCCGCGAGGCCAGCAGGCCCTGGCGGCGGAAGAGATCGGCGACCATCGGCTTGAGCTTGTCGTAGCGATGCGTGGAAACGGCAGCCGGCCCGGAGATGATCAGCGGGGTCCGGGCCTCGTCGATGAGGATACTGTCGATCTCATCGATGATGGCAAAGTAGTGGTCGCGCTGGACCATCTCCTCACGGCTCATGGCCATGCCCATGTCGCGCAGGTAGTCGAAACCGAATTCGCTGTTGGTGCCGTAGGTGATGTCGCAGGCGTACTGCTCGCGACGCTGAGCCGAGGACATGCTGTTCTGGATACAGCCGACCGTCAGGCCGAGGAAGGTGTAGACGGCGCCCATCCACTGCGCGTCCCGGTGCGCCAGGTAGTCGTTGACCGTCACCAGTTGGCAGTTGCGGCCGGTCAGCGCGTTGAGGTACAAGGGCATGGTGGCGACCAGCGTCTTGCCCTCGCCCGTGGCCATCTCCGCGATGCAGCCGCGGTGCAGAGCGATGGCACCGAGGACCTGCACGTCGAACGGCACCATATCCCACACCAGCGTGTGCCCCGTCACCTCGATGGGCCTGCCCACCAGCCGGCGACAGGCGTCCTTGACCACGGCAAAGGCCTCGCACATGAGGTCATTCACCGTCGCGCCCGCAGCCAAGCGCTGCCGGAAGTCGGCAGTCTTGGCACGCAGTTGTTCGTCCGTCAGGCCGGCGAGGTCCTTCTGGAACGCATTGACCGTCTCGACCAAGGGCCACAAGCGGCGGAGTTGGCGAGCATTACGCGTCCCAAAGATCTTCTTGAGTATCCATTCTACCATGGGTATATCTATAACGTATTTTGGTCGTTGAGGTTGAGTACGAACTATCCGTACCCATGGCCTTGACGAGCGCGGATTCCAAGCTACTCTTTGATCTCGGCTCCCGCAGCAGATCGGACCCGGTCGACTGGCCGTGGCGCAGTCGACAAGGCCGGTCTTCCATCGGGGCTGCACAAGATAGCCTTTGACCTCCCGGATGTCCATGTCAGCCGGTTGCCAAAACGCCGTCTACGAGTGGAGTTAGGCCCCATGCGGAGCCACCCCCATAGTGCCCGTCTGAGCGTGCTTCTGGCGCTGCTGCTCAGTGGCGGCTTGGGCCGCCTGTCTGCGGCGGAGGGCGGCAGCGCCGCGGCCCGCCAGCAGTGGATGCTCGGCTATCTCAAGCTCGAGCAGGCGGCCGGCGCCCGGCGCGACCAGCATCTCGCTCTCGCCAGGCAGCTCTACGGCGAAGCCCTGGCGCTGTTTACAGACGTCGGCCAGCGCTACCCGGACTGGAACCCCGAACTGGTCAGTTACCGCACCGCCGACTGTACCGACCAACTACGCCGCCTGGAAGAGGCCGTGACCGCCGCCTTGGAGACCATGAGCCGTCCGGAGTTGACCGCCGAGGTACGTCGCCTGCGCGAGGCGCGCCAGGGGCTGGATGCTCAGGCGCAGGGACTGGCCATGAAGGTCGAGCAACTGGAGTCCAGCCTGCAAACCGCAGTGGCCGCGGGCCAGAAGCTCGGCGCTGAGGTCACGCGGCTGACCGCGGAGCTGGCCCAGGCCCGCCTGGAGGCAACGGAGCAACAAGCCCGCCTGGACGCCGTGGCGGCCGACGTGAGGGCGCGCGAGGCCGACCTCGCACGGCTACAAGCCAGCGCCGGCGATGTGTCTGCACTGCAGAGCAGCCTGGCCGACCTCAGTCGGCAGGCCGCTACGGCAACGGCCGCGCAACAGGAGGCGGCGGCGGCACGCGCCCAAGTGGCCGACCTCGAAGCGCAGCGGCGGCAGGACGCGGCGCGCCTGGAGGAACTGGTGGCACAGGCAGACCGCCGGCGGCGCGAGACCGACGCCATCCGGGCCGAGCGCGAAAGTCTGCTCCGTTCGAGCCGCGAGGCCAAGGAGCAGGCCACGCAGAGTGAGCAAGCCCGCCGCGCCGCTCTGGACGCCACGCAGGCAGTCCGGGATCAACTCGCCGCCGCCCAGCGTCAGGTCGAGGAGCTGTCAGCCCAGCGCACCACCACAACGGCACAGGCCCAGAGCGCCGACGACCGCCTCTTGGCCGCCGCCCGTGAGATCGAGACCCTGAAAGGCCAGACGGCGGCCCTGCGCGAGGAACGGCGCGGCCTGCAGGCAGACGATGTTGCGGCCCTGCGCCAGGCCCACGCCGCGGCCCTGGCCCAGATCAACGACCTGCAGACGGCCAGCGTCCAGGAGCGCACGGCACTGGCCACGGCGCGCGCCGCCGAACAGCGTCTGCTGGCGGAGAAGGAAGCCGCCGCTCAGACCACGCTGGCAGCGACGCAGGCAGAGGTTCGGCGCCGGACGGAACGGCAAGAACTCGAGGCCGCGGCGGCCAAAGCGCTGGAAAGCGGCGAGACGGCGGCAGCCGAGGCCGCCCTACGGCGCCTGCTCGCGGCCCACCCGCAGGACGCGGTCGCGGCGGCCCGTTTGGGCGGCTTGCTTGCCGACCGTGGCGACCTGCCGGCGGCGGAGCCGCTGCTGCAGATGGCCCGGCGCAGCCTGCCGGATGATCCCGATGTGCTGCTGCGGCTCGGCTTGGTACTGCTGCGGCAGGGCCGGGCCCTGCCGGCGGCGGCGGTGCTCATGCAGGCCGCGGCGGTGGCGCCGGAACGAGCTCCCGTGCATCATCTGCTGGGCGCCTGCTTCGTTGACAGTGGCTGGCGGGACGCGGCCGAACGCGAGTTTGTTCGAGCGCTTGAACTCGACGCCAAACGGGCTGACACCGCCTACTGCCTGGCGGTCTTGCTGGCCGCGGCGGAGCCGCCGCGCCGGCAAGAGGCGCGGACCTGGTACGACCGGGCCCTGGCGCTGGGCGCGGCGCGGGACGCCGGCCTGGACGGGTTCTTCGCGGACGGTAAGTGATCGTGGCCCCGGGGGGCTGCCGCGGCGCCGCCACCCCGGCGGGCCGAATCTGGATAGCGTGCCATGAAAAGACCGGTCTCAGCGCTCCACTGGCACCTGCTGCTCTGCGCCTGGACGCTCCTCCTCATTCCCCTCCGCGCCGCGGATCAGGAGGCGACCGCGCGTGAAGAGTGGATGGTCGGCTACGTCAAGCTTGAGGAAGGGGGGCGGGCCGAGGAGGCTGGCGATGCCGCGCAGGCCATGGCCCTCTACCGCGATGCCCTGCAGACGTTCGAAGCCGTGCGCCGGCAGTACCCCGAATGGAACCCGGCGCTGCTCGGCTACCGCATCACCTACTGCACCCAACGTATCCGGCGCCTTGAGGGGCAGGTGAAGCAACAGAGCCCGGACATGAGCCAGCAGGACCTGGCCAAGGTGGTGAGCGGACAGGTTGACAAAATCCGGGCGCTGAGCGACGAGAACCAGGCGCTGAAGACCCGGCTGGCAACTACCGCGGAATCCCTCGAGCGCGCGCGGGTCGAGTCGGCACGCACGGTCAGCGCCGCCGAAGACATCAAGGACGTGATGGCCGAACGGGCTCAACTGAAGGCGGAGAACACGGCCCTGCGCCAACAGCTCGAGCAGCAGACCGGCGAATTGGGTGCCCTGCGCCAGAAGAGTGGCATCGAGCAGGTGGCCAAACAGTTACAGCAGGATCTTGAGCGTACCCGCATGCGGGAGCAACAGCTCGAGCAGGCCTTCGACACCTACCGCAAAGCCTACGAGAATGTCAAGGAGAAGCTCCGGCAGACGACCGCGGAGCAGGAACAGTGGCAGCGACAGAATCGCGACCTCAACGACCGCGGCGAGGCGGCAACGACAGCGGTCGCGGCGGCGCGGCAACGAGTCACGGAGCTGGAGGCCCGCAACGCCGTCCTCGAACAGCAGCGCACGGCCGACGCCGCGGCGCTGGCACAGAAGCAGGCGGACGTCGAGCAGGAACGCCGCGACCTCGCCATGGCCCGCACCGAACTGACCGACCTGCGTCGGCTGCGCGACCAGGCCACCCAGGAGTCCGGCGAGCGTCAACGCCTGGTCGAGCAAGCGCAGCTTCTCGCGACCGCCAAGGCCACTGCCGAGGAGCGTGCGGCGACCGCCGAGAAACACGTGGCCACTGCCGAGGAGCGTGCGGCGACCGCCGAGAAACGCGTGGCCACTGCCGAGGAGCGTGCGGCGACCGCCGAGAAACGCGTGGCGACCGCCGACGCGCGGGTGGTCACCCTGGGGACCGAGTTGCAGACAGCGCGGGACCGCATCGCTCTCCTGGAGCAACGCCAACCGGCCCCGCCCCCGGCCGCGGTGGCGGTACCCGGGGCAGATGCGCAGCAGCTCCTGGCCGCCGTCGCGGACGCTGCCGACCTACGCCGGCAGGGTGAGGTTCTGCGTGTCGACCTGGCGCAGGAGAAACAGCGCGCCGAACGCCTGCTGGCCGCCGCAGAGCAGGCTGCGGCCCTGTTGCGTGAGCGGGTGGAGGCGCAGCGGCAGCTTGCGACCGCGCGCGGTACGATCGAAACGCAGCAGGCGCTGCTGCAGGCACAGGGCGAGAAACTGGCGGCCACCGTTGCGGTCGGCCGGCTGCTGGAGGAGAAAGAGAAGGCTCTCGCCACCGCCGTGGCCGACATCGAGGCACTGCGGCAGGATCTCGTCCGCGAACGCACGGCGCTCGCAGCAACGCGTGACGAGGTCCGCGAGCGCCAGGCGGCGGTGCAGCAACTCACCGCCAAGGCGACGGACCTGGGAACGCAGAATCTGGCCTTGTCCGCCCAGCTCCGCGATCGGAACCGGACCGCGGAGGACAGCGGACGCTCGCAACAGGACATCCAGGAGCAACTGCGGCAGGCCCGCGACCTACTGACCGCCGCCGAGGGTGAGCGCGCGCAGTTGCGGCAGAAGACGACTGACCAGTTGGCCCTGCTGCGACAGCAGGAAAAGGGCCTGCGCGACCTCGAGCAGCAGCGCCGCGAACTCAGCGACCGCGCCGACCTCCTGGCGCGTGATCTGGCCGCACAGAAGACCAGCGGCGAGGCTCAGGCCGCTGCCTTCGCCCGCGACGCCGCCTCGATGAAGGCCAAGAGCGAGGTCGTCGACGGCCTGGCGGCCAGTCTCTCGGACGCCGACGCGCTGACCCAGGACCTTCGACGCCAGGTGGCCGTCATGCAGCAGGACAAGCTAGCCAGCGAGACCCGTTACCAGGAGGCCCGCCGGGAGACGCAGGAGCGTGACCAGGAGATCGCCCGTTACCGCACGGCCGCGGCACAGGACACGACGGCGAAGGAGAAGGCCCTGCTGCAGCAGCTCCAGGAGGCGGCGACGCGGCTTGAGGCGGAGACCGAGAAGCGCCGCGCCCTGGAGGCGGTTCTGGCGTCGTTGCCGGCGGCGGCCGCACCGCCCCCCGTCGCCGCGTCCGCGGCGAGTCCAGCTCCGGTTGACCCGGAACGTGACCGGCGGGAGCGGGAGCAGGCGACCCTGGTGCGCGGCTACCTGCGCCAAGCGGTCGCCGCCGAGAAAGAAGGCAAAATCGAAGCCGCACGCTGGAACTACCTGCGCGTGCTCGAGCACGACGGCGAGAGCAAGCTGGCGGCGCAACGCCTGGGGCTGCTGGCGGCCGAGCATGGGAACGAAGAGGATGCCGAGCGCTACCTGAAACGCGCCTTCAAGCTGGATCCCGACGACCTGCAGACCATTGTGCCCCTGGGCTTCGCCCTGTTGCGGCGCCAGGAACCCGATCTGGCGGTGTCGATGCTCAGCCGGGCCGTGGCTCTGGAGCCGACCAACGCGGTAGCACACCGTTGCCTGGGGCTGGCCTGCAGCTCGCTGGGCTGGTACGACGCCGCCGAGGTGCAGTTCCGCCGGGCCCATGAGCTCAACGCCAAGGACCCGGAGAACGCCTTCAACCTGGCGGTCCTTCTGTCCTCGCGGCAGCCCCCCCGGCAGGAGGAAGCCCGGCAGTGGTATGAGCGGGCCTTGGCCCTCGGCAGCGCCCGCGATCCCGGCCTGGACCGGCTCTTCGGAATCGGAAAGTGATACGGCCAGCGGACCGGCCCTGACCGCCGGGGCCGACGACGCCTACCAGTCTCCCCAGGCACCGTAACGGCACCGCGGTGGCGGCGGCGGCAGCGGGATCGGACGCAGCGCCGGTGTGGGATGACGGCGGCCAAAAAGAAACACCCCGACAGGTCCGGGAGAGAGGAGAGAGAGGAGGGAGGGGTAGGAGCCTGCCGGGGTGTTAAGTTGTCAAGCGTCGTTGGATCTGTTCGCCGGGACTTGAACCGTCTCGCTTCCGGACGGTCTCACTGCCTACTCAGACAGACCGTGAGTCATCGGGTTCCAGGGCCGTGCACTTTCCCCAGTTCGGCCTTGGAGGCTCCACGGTTCGGCCATCACGGCCCTGAGGCTGTACCGCAGGCCGTTGACCCACCCCTGCCGCCGTGCTAGTTTCCCCAGCGTCCCGGGCCAGCGGAGTTATCCGAGGAGAAGAAACGATGAGACACCTACTTCCCGCGCATCTGTTCGCCCCCGCGACGATGCTCGTCTCCGCATTCGCCTGCGGTGCCGAGATGCCGGTTGAACCCTACTCGTCAAAGCCGACGGCCAGCGAGATGGCGTTCAGCGAACAGTGGAAGCGTTTCATCCTCGGGCAAGGGGCTGCAAGCCCAGGACGTTACCTTGCCGACCTCCCCTTCTCGTTCAAGTGTGGCGAGCGCAGCAGCCGCGAATGGGTCAAGATCGAGACCGCGACCGTCGCCTCAGGCGCTTGGCAGGATGACAAGACCCGCACACACATCCTGAGCTGGAAGGACGCGCAAACGGCGCTCGCGTGCGAGATGAGACTGACCGAGTTCCGGGGTTTCCCCGCTTTCCAGTGGGTCGTTCACGTCCGCAACGACGGCCTGGCCGATTCGGCGAAGTTGCACGATTTCTGGGGTATCGACACCTCCTGGAATGCTGCCGATGGTTCGATGCCCATCCTGCACCGTTCGGTCGGCTCGCCCGCCCATGAAGACGACTATCAACTCATGAGCGAGGTCATGCACAACTCGATGTGGGACAAGCGCCGGCGGATCCCGATGGACACCCCGACCAACGCCCGCTGGGCGCAGACACACGCTTACCACCTCCCGACCGACAAACGCTCCAGCGCCGTCTGGCTGCCCTTTTTCAACTACCAGACCGGTGGCGACGGGCTGATCACCGGCCTCGGCTGGAGCGGCGCCTGGCGGGCCTACTTCGATCATCAGGGGGGTGGGAACTCGACGATTCTGGCCGGCGTCGAGAACTTCGACTCGATCCTTCACCCCGGCGAGACGGTGCGCTCGACGCTGAACCTGGCCCTCTACTGGCAAGGGGAGATGATGCACGGCCAGAACCTGTTCCGCAGACTTGTCCTGGAACACTACTCGCCGCGCATCGAGGGGAAACTGGTCGAGCCGCCGATCTCCGGAGTCGTCTGGGGCGGTATCCCCTCGCAGGAGCATCTCGACATCATCGGCAAGATCAAGGAGTATGAGATCCCGTTTGACGTCTACTGGTTCGACGCGGGCTGGTACGGAACCGGGGTCGTCCCGTCCTATACGGTTTTCGAGGGCGACTGGGGGATCATGGCCGGCGACTGGCGGCCGAACCCGAACTGGCACCATGGCACACTCAAACCGGTCAGTGACGCGGCGCATGCGGCGGGGATGAAGTTCCTCGTCTGGGTCGAGCCCTGCCGCGCCCTTCACGGTCGGCCGATCACGCTCGAACACCCCGAGTACTTCCTGACCGGGAACGCCGACGGCAAGATCCGCGACGGGCAGACGCTGCTTCTGGACCTCGGCAAACCGGACGCTCGCAAGTGGGCGGTCGACGTCGTCGCCGGTCTGATCAAAGACTACGACATCGACTGGTACGAGGAGGATTTCAACATCGAACCGAACCCCTATCTGGAAACCGCCGCGGTGGCGGACCGTTGGGGGATGAACGAGATGCGGTTCATCGAAGGCCATTTCGCCTTCTGGGACGCACTGCGCCAGAGGTTCCCGCGGTTGGCCATCCTCAATTGCGCCAGCGGCGGACGCCGCATCGACCTCGAGACGATGCCGCGCGGCCAACCGCTCTGGCGAAGCGACTACAACTGCTGGCCGGAAGCGACCCCGGAGTCGACGCAGGACCAGAGCTACGGCATCCTCCACTGGCTCCCGATTCAGGGCAGCATGATCCGCGGCTGGTCAGTCTTCGATACCTACGAGGCCCGCTGCGCGCTGAGTCCGGGCATGGAGCACGCCGTCGTGGCCAAGACGCGGGAGGAGTGGCTCCAGATCAAGGCGAACGTGGTTCAGGCGAAACGCTGCAAGAAGTACTTCCGCGGCGATTACTATCCTCTGACCAGTCAGCAGCGGAACCCGGCCGCATGGACGGCCTATCAGTTGTACCTGCCAGAGGAACAGGAGGGGATGATTCTCGCTTTGCGCCGCGCCCAGAGCGATATCCGCGCCATGACCTTCGACCTCGTCACCATCGACCCGGCGCAGCAATGGACGTTCGAGGACTACGATTCCGGCGCCACCTGGGTCGTCTCCGGCAAGGCGATCCGCGAGCAGGGGTTCGAGGTCGCCATCGCCAACCGGCGCGGCTCGCGGCTCATCCTATATTCGGCCGTGCGCGCGCCGTGACCAGCGCCCCCAACGGCAGGAAAAATGGACACTCCGGCTACGGAAGGAGCACCGTGTGAGGAGGTCTGAGGTTGCCCGACTCGCGCCGCTGGCGGCTCAGTACTCCGTCCTGGCGATGATCGCTGCCTGGTGCTCCGGGGCCAGCGCCAGGAAGTACTCGCTGAAGCCGGTGACGCGGACACAGAGCGTGCGGTACTCGGCGGGATGCAGTTGCGCCGCCAACAGGTCCTTAGCGCTCACGAAGGTGTACCCGACGTGCACCCCGCCAAGCTCGAAAAAGCTCTCAGTGAGCTGCAGCACTGCTTGCGGATCGGGCGCGGAGGCCAGCTTCACATTGAGGCCCCCGGCGGGGGTGCGCTCCAGGGGGAGCCGCGCCACACTGTGCAGCAGCGCGGTGATGCCCGCCGTATCCGTGCCATAGGTCGGGGACTGGTTCTCGCTGACCGGCTCGCCGCGCCGGCGCCCGTCGGGAGTTGCGGGCAGTGCCTGTCCCCAGGCTATGTGGCAGTACAGCGAGTAGATCGAGGGGAGAAGCAGGTGACCGTGGGGGTTGGGCGCCGCCGCCAAGGCGTCCAACGCGATGGTGCACAACCGCCGCGCCAACCGGTCCACGTCCTCCTCATCGTTACCGAACTTCGGTACCCGATGCAGGATCTCCTGGCGAAGGTCCTCGTGGCCCGCGAAGTTGTCGGCCACGATCCGCAGGAACCGCGGCAGCTCAAAACGGCGCTGTTTGAAGACCAGGTGGTGGATGGCCGCCAGGGAATTGGCAGCCGTGGCGACGCCACCGAAGAAATGGAACTGAGCGCGGCGGCTCAAGCCGCCACTGGCATAGCCCCGCCCGCGGGCTACGCAATCCTGCAGCAGGACGGATTCCAACTGGAACTCCCGCGGATCGCCCTGCATCCAGGCGCTCCGCTCCACGACGCTGCGAGCGAGCACCTGCCGCACAACCTTCGCGTAGGCTCCCAGAACGTCCTCCAGGGAGAGCAGTTCGGCGGGCCCTGGAATAGCCTCCACCGCGCACTGGCCGGTCAGCGGATCCTGGCCGGCACCCAGCGCCAGCAGCAACCAGTGGGCGAGGTTATGGAAGGCGTCGCAACTGCGCCAGTCGAGGGCGCCAGGCAGGCTGACCCGGTTGCAGGCAGTCAGGTCGTAGCCAGAGGCGTCGGCGCACGGGACTCCGAGGCTCTGCAGGGCAGGGATGGTGCGCTCGTCGTTCCAGAACTGGATCTGGTGCTGGCAGGTGGGCAGCGCACCCGCCGCCGCCGCCTTCAGTTCGCGGCCGGTCCCCCGGTGTAGGCGGACGTTGATGCCGGGCTGCGGTACCTTGGCGAGGCAGGCCGCCTCCAGGAAGAGGCTGCTCAGGGCATTGGACTCATCGTGTCCGTCGGCTGCCCGGCCGCCGATGACGAGGTACTGGTTGGAGGCAAAGCTGGGCACTGGCTTGGGCCGGTGGTTGTCGGTGGCAGTCCCCGTGATCTCTTTTGTCTTGATCAGGAAGTGGGCAAGATAGGCGCGAGCGAGGTCCCGGCTGAGAGTGCCGTCCGCGAGGCCGCGCTGGTACAGGGGAAGGAGGTACTGGTCGATGCGCCCGAAGGCAAAGTCACGGGCTCCGACATAGCAACTGAGGACGAGATGGAAGACCCAGATGCCCTGCAGCGCTGAGAAGAAGTCGGGGGCCGGACCAGCGGGCGCCGCCTGCAGAGCCACGGCCGCTCTCTCCAGCCGCTCTCGGCCTGGCCCGCCGGACGACCGCGCGACCCGCAGAGCCGCCTGGGCATAGCGCTCGGCATAGCTGACCACCGCCTCACAGCAGCACGAGGTGCTATCGGCGAACCAACGCGCCTCTTGATCACCCACGCGCTCAGCCGTCTCCCGTGCCTCTTGCGCGATGCGGCGCAGGCCCTTCTCCAGCAGCGTCGGGTAATCTGGAGTAATGTGGCCGTACGAGCTGAATCCAGGCAGGTTGGGGTGCCACTCCGATCCCGATCCCAATGGGCCTTCCACCACCCGCCCCAAGATCACGTCATCCGCCTCGATGGGCGTGGAAACGCCACTGAGCAGGGTTGCGAGAACCGTGGCGTAGCGCTCCTCCAAGGGGATTTTCTCGATCCCTGGCGCGAGGTCAGCCAGGAGGCGTTGGCGCTCGGTAAAACCGTGCGTGTTGTCGCCGGCATGGATCCGCGCCCGCAAGGGGTCCAGAAGCTCAAGCACGCTGGCGGCCGTAGCCGCAGCAGAACCCGCAGGCGGCACGGGGCCACCCGCGCGGGCAGAGGTCGGAGGCTCAGAGCCGAGGGCTGTCGTAGCGCTTGACACAGGCACACTCCGGAATGGCGCAGACGCGGCGGGACGACTGGCTGCGGCATGAGGAATGTAGCGCCCGGCCGGCCGGCAGCCAACACCGGGGTCTCTGCCCCGCCGCCCGTTCCCCCCTCCTGCATCGACGGCTCTGGCCGGCTACCAAAGTTCTGACCTGCGGTTACATTGCCGCGGTGGTTTGGGTCATGACGTCGGTACGGGCAGCGGGCGGGGCGTGTCCTGGCGGGAGCGCGAGCGGTCATGTTCAAGCAATTGCGGCGATATGGCGTGGTGCCGGTGGTGGCGGTCGACACTCCCGAGCAAGGCCTGCGACTCTGTGCGGCGCTGTGCGAGGCAGGGTTGCCGGTGGCCGAGATCACCTTCCGTACGGCGGCAGCCGAGGCGACGATCCGCGCGGCAACGACACGTTTCCCCGAAATGATCCTGGGGGCCGGCACCGTGCTGACCGTGGACCAACTCCAGCGTGCCGCGGCCGCCGGGGCGCGCTTCGCGGTGGCGCCGGGCACGAACCCGACGGTGGTGGAGGCGGCGGTGGCGATGGGGCTGCCCTTTGCGCCGGGCGTCTGCACGCCCAGTGACATCGAGCGCGCCCTGGCGTGCGGCGTGACCCTGCTTAAGTTCTTCCCTGCCGAAGCCGCGGGCGGCGTGACCATGCTGCAGGCCCTGATCGGCCCCTACGGCCATCTGGGAGTGGAGTTCTGCCCGACCGGTGGCATCACTGAGGCGAATATGGGCAGCTACCTCGCCCTGCCGCAGGTCGCCGTGGTTGGCGGTACGTGGATTGCCCGGAAGGAGCTGCTGGCGGCCGGGCAGTGGTCGGTCATCACGGACCTGGCCCGGCAGGCGCTCGTCAAGGCCGCCCGCGGCTGATGGCGGGCGCCGCCGCGCTCGCGGGGCAGGTTACAAGAGGACGGCGTGCGGATGAGTTCTCCTACACTTCTGGTGCTGGCGGCCGGGCTGGGCAGCCGTTACGGTGGCATCAAACAGATGGACCCGGTCGGGCCCTGCGGCGAGTTCGTGCTCGACTACTCGATCTACGATGCCTGGCGGGCCGGCTTCTCCGAGGTCGTCCTGGTGATCCGCGCCGAGCTTGAGGAGCCGCTGCGTCAGCACTTCGGAACGCGGCTCGACGGCCGCGTCCGCGTGTCCTATACGTGCCAACGCCTGGACGATCTGCCACCCGGCTTCGCCCTGCCCCACGGCCGTCAGAAACCCTGGGGTACGGGGCACGCCGTATGGTCGGCTCGCAGCGCGGTACGGACCTCCTTCGGGATGATCAACGCCGACGACTTCTACGGGGCGGCGGCCTACCGTGCTCTCGCCGAGTTCCTGCGCGGGCCGCGCCACGATGAACGCACCTATGCGATGGTCGCCTACCGCTTGGCCAACACGCTCAGCCCCTATGGCAGTGTGGCGCGCGGCATCTGCAGCCGTGACGCCGAAGGCTTCCTGCTCGAGGTCAACGAACGCACGCAGATCGAGCGCGCCGAGTCCGGCGCGCGCTACCGGCGCGAGGATGGCACCTGGGGGCAGCTCCGCGGCGACGAGCCCGCTTCGCTGAACCTGTGGGGATTCCATCCCAGCCTCTTTCCGGCGCTGACGGCGCTGTTCGCGGAGTTCCTGCACGAGCGTGGCGACCAACCCACTGCGGAGTTCTACATTCCGACGGCCGTGGATAGTCTGGTGAAGCGCGGGCGCTGCCGCACGCTGGTGCTGGACACGGACGAGCACTGGTTCGGGATGACCTACAAAGAGGACCGCGCCCTGGTAATGGGCCGGATCGCGGACCTCATTCGCACGGGCGATTACCCCCGCGATCTATGGGGCTGAACGGCTTGCGCCGCAGGGGCGAGACAGGCAAGGAGTCGAGGCGGGTCCTATGAAGCATGACGTACAGGCGGTGATGGCGCGGTTCGCGGTGGCAGGGACGTTTGCCGATGCTCAGCCCTACGGCAGCGGCCATATCAACGACACCTATTTGGTGCGCCTGCAAGAGGGGCACTCCCACACACCCTGGATCCTGCAGCACATCAACCGGAACATCTTCCGAGACGTTCCCGGACTGATGGGGAATGTCCTGCGTGTGACCGAGCACCTCCGCCGGCGCCTGCAGAGCCACCCCGGCAGCGCCCCCCACCGCGAGGCGCTGACGATCGTGCCGACGCATGACGGTGCGGCCTACCATCAGGACGCCGAGGGCGAATTCTGGCGGGTCTACGCCTTCATCACGGGCGCCCGAACCTACGACGAAGTCCAGAGCCGCGACATGGCCCGCGAAGCGGCCAAGGCCTTTGGCACGTTCCAGAAGCTGCTGATGGACCTGCCCGCGCCGGCCCTCCAGGAGACGATTCCCTTCTTCCATCACACGCCAAACCGCTTCGCCAAGCTCGAGGCCGCCATCGCGGCCGACCCTGTCGGCCGCGCCGCAACCTGCCGGGCGGAGATCGACTTCGCCCTCGCCCGCCAAGCCCTGACGGGCCTGCTCGTCGACCAGTTGGCGGCCGGTGTGCTGCCGCAGCGCGTAACCCACAACGACACCAAGATCAACAATGTCATGATCGACGACCGCGATGGCCGCGGCATCTGCGTCATCGACCTGGATACCGTCATGCCCGGAACCGTCCTCTATGACTTCGGTGACGAGGTGCGCACCACAACGGGCACGGCCGCCGAAGATGAGCGCGACCTGAAGAAGGTGCGGTTCCAGGTGGACATGTTCGAGGCGCTGGTGCAGGGTTACATGGAGGCTGCGCGCGAGTTCCTGGTCCCCGCTGAGATCGACCAGTTGGCCTTCTGCGGCAGGCTCATCACCTTCGAGATCGGAATCCGTTTCCTGACGGATTACCTCGAAGGCGATGTCTATTTCAAGACGCATCGGCCAGGACACAACCTTGATCGCCTGCGTACCCAGTTTGAGATGGTCCGCCAGATGGAGCAGCGGGCGGAAGAGATGGAGCGGATCGTGTCGCGCTACCGTTGAGCGCAGTGGCCCCGGCGCGTCGACGGCGGCGCCCGCCAAGGGCCGCCACACACAGCCAGCAGAGGAAGGGCAACGATGCAACAGTATTTCCGGCTCGTCAGACCTCGTTTTGCACCCATCCTGGACCCCGATTTCAGGCCGCCAGTGCTGGCTAACCGCGCCTTCCTGGAGGAGGTCGACGCCTCGGGTGCAGGCGTACCTTTGATCATTGCCGCGGAGCGCGAACAGGGACGCGTGTCGCGTTTTGAGACGCGCGTTTTCGCCATGAGCCACCCGCGGGCGGCCGCGAATTTCTTCTACGTCGAGCGCCTGCTCAAGTTCCTGCTCTGGCAGTGGGGCGGCTGGAAAGTGACCGTCGGCGGTCCCGCGGCCCTGGTGCGCTTCCTGGAGTCCTGCTACACCGACACCGGCTGCCGCGCCTTCGACGCGGAGTTCTGGGGCGAGATGACCTACGAACACGAGATGGAGTTCGTGGCCACGGACCCGGAACACGTCCCGGCCGCAAACGACGGCACCGGGGCCGAGGTGGTGCTGGATTGGACCGGCTGGCGTATCGGCTTTGACCTGGGTGCCAGCGATCGCAAGGTCGCCGTCGTCAAGGACGGCAGGCTTGCCCTCAAGCCGGACGGCACGCCGGTCCTCAGCGAGGAGTACGTCTGGGACCCCAAGCCGCAGACGGACATCACCTACCACTACACGCACATCATGGAGATCCTGAAAGCGGCTGAGGCCGCCATCCGCCAGGTCGACCCCGGGGCCCGGATCGCGGGCATCGGCGGGAGCTCGGCCGGCGTCTACGTCAACGGCCGCGTGCGCGCCGCATCACTCTTCCGCGGGATTACGCCGCGGGCCCGCTTCGAGCAGGAAGCCGCGCCGTTATTCGAGCGTCTCGCCGCGGACTGGGGCATCCCGCTGCGCCTGGAGAACGACGGGGATGTGACCGCGCTGGCGGGAGCGATCAGCCTTAACGACGGCGCCGTCCTGGGCCTGGCCATGGGCTCCAGCCTGGCCGGCGGTTTCGTCGACGAGCAGCGCCGCATCAAGGGCTGGATGAACGAGCTCGCCTTCGCGCCGGTGGACTACAACCCCGGGGCGGCGGTGGATGAGTGGTCGCGGGACCGCGGCGTGGGCGCCAACTACTTCTCGCAGCAGGCCGTCGGTCGGCTGATTCCGGCAGCCGGTATCGAGATGCCCGATCTGCCTGCCGATGCCTTGCCGGCCCGCCTCAAGCGGGTACAGGAGTTGATGGCCAAGGGCGACGTGCGCGCCCGCCGCATCTACGAGACCATCGGCCGCTACTTCGGCTATGCAGTAGCTCACTTCTGCGACTTCTACCGGCCCATCCGCCACGTCGAGGTCCTCGGCCGGGTGATGAGCGGTGAGGGCGGACAGGTGATCCTGAACGAGGCCCGCCAAGTGTTGACGAGCGAGTTCCCGGCGGTCGCAGCCGGGGTCCACTTCTACGAGCCCGACGAACGCGAGAAGCGACACGGCCAGGCCGCGGCAGCCGCCAATCTGCCCGTGATCCGTGGGTGAGCCGTAGAGCAGAAGGTACCGGCCCCGCCCCGCCGGACGACGGCGCGGGGCGGGCCCCATCAGGAAGGATGCAGACGATGAAGCTTGTGAACCCAACGGCGGAGATCTTTGTACCGGACGGTGTAGCGGTCGAGGCGGCCTTGGCCCGCACCACTTCCATGGGCGTCGTGGCGCATCAGGATGACATGGAGATCCTGGCCTACCACGGCATCATTCAGGCGTTCGGCAAGACCGACGAGTGGTACAGCGGCGCCGTCGTCACCAACGGCAGCGGCTCGGCACGTGCGGGGCTTTACGCCGCCTACACCGACGCCCAGATGTGTACGGTGCGCCGTCAGGAACAGAAAAAGGCCGCCGTCGTCGGCGACTACGGCGCCGTGGCCCTGCTGGACTACACCTCGGCGGTGGTCAAGAACCCCCGCGAGCCGGGACCGGTCGCCGATCTCATGGCCTTGATCCAGGCCGCCCGGCCGCAGGTGATCTACACCCACAACCTGGCGGATAAGCACGACACGCACGTCGCCGTCGCCCTGCGCCTGATCCAGGCCCTGCGCCAGCTCCCGGCCGCCGTCCGGCCGCGCAAGCTCTACGGCTGCGAGGTGTGGCGCGACCTTGATTGGCTGTGTGACAGTGATAAGGTAGCGTTGCGCGTTGACGCCCACGAGAGCCTCGCCGCGGCACTGCTCGGAGTGTATGACTCCCAGATTGCGGGCGGTAAGCGCTACGACTTGGCAACGATGGGGCGCCGCCGCGCCAATGCGACCTTCTTTGCTTCCCACGGCGTCGATGACTCCGAGGGCTTGACGTTTGCCATCGATATGACCGCGCTCATCGACGACCCGAGCCTCACGCCGGGCGCCTTCATCGCCGACTTCATGGACCGGTTCGTCGCTGAGGTCAAGGAGCGCGTGGCCAAGTTCAGCGCGCTATGAACCCGACATTCACCCCGCGCCGCGGGTCGCAACCCGGAGGACGTCCGCATGACCGACCAGGAACGTGACCAACTGATCGCCAAGAAGCTCGGCGAGGGCATGAGCCTTTCCGATCTGCAGAAGCTCCTCGCTCACGAGTACAACCTGCCGATGACCTACCTCGCCCTGCGCCTGCTGGCGGCGGATCTGCCGGTGAAGTGGAAGCAGCAAGACCCGCCCCGGAAGACGGAACCCGCCAAGGCCACGGTCCTGGACGACCTCGATGCGGATGACGACGACGGGCTTCCCCACGGCCGTACGGTGGTGACCGTGAGCAAGCTGGTCAGGCCCGGCGCGGCCATGAGTGGCGAGGTCACCTTCGCCTCTGGCGCCAAGGCGGAGTGGTTCCTCGATGCCACCGGGCGTCTGGGGCTCAACCCCACCGCCAACAGCGCGCGGCCGACGCCGGATGACGTGCGTGAGTTCCAGGTCGAGTTGCAGCGCAAACTCAGCGGCATGGGCTAAGGCGCGACAAGGCGTTGGCAGCGCCAAGCGCGGCGGCGATCCCGGCTTTTCGTAGCATCCCGGTTGCCGTGGCTGGAGTGCGCTGTATATTGCACAGTTCTCAGCTTTTCGGGCGCCAGTTTGGTCGCGGGCCTGTTGCCGGTGGGATGCGCATTGCAGGACGGGTCACGGGTGGACCGTGTCGACCTGTGGTGTTGCGAGCGCTTCCAGCGGAGACATACAGCGCGGAACGCCGGGGTCCCCGCGGGCCGTAACGGTCCCCCGAAGTGGCACGTATGGAAGCACAGGCTGGACGGGGCCGTCGAGTAAGGAACTGACAGACATGGCAGTGAAGATCAGACTTCGCAGATCGGGCAAGGTCAACGAGCCTTGCCACCGGATCGTCGTGGCGGACGGGCGCAGCCCGCGCGATGGCCGCTTCATCGAAAACATCGGCATGTATGATCCACGCCACAAGACTGAGCGTGTCGATCTGGAACGCGCCGACTACTGGCTTGGCTGTGGTGCCCAGGCCAGCGAGACCGTGGCCGCGATCATCAAGCGTGCTCGCGCCGGCGTGCAAATGACTGTCAAGCCCACTGTCAAAGCGGCCCCCCAGGCCGCCGCAGAACCCGCGGCCCCGGCTCCGGCTGACGCCCCTGCCAAGGCTGATGCCTAACGCGAGCGAGGGGACGGGATCATGATTCAGTTCTTCAAGAAGCTGTTTGCGGGGCCCCCGCCCAGCGCCAACCCGAGCCAGGATGACGCGGCGGTGGCGGCTCACACGGAGCCGCTGGCGCTGGCGGTGGCGGCGGCAGGTGAAGGCATTGAGGGCTTCGTACTCTATGTCATTCGGGCCTTGGTCGACACCCCGGACAGCGTGCGGGTGACGACCGCGGAAACCGAACGCGCCACCGTGCTGACCGTGAGCTGCGAGAAGAAGGATATCGGTAAGATCATCGGCAAGAATGGTAAGACGATCGCCGCCATCCGTGCTCTCGCCAACGGGGCGGGCGGGCGGATGGGCAAGCGGGTCAACGTGGAAGTGCAGGACTGAAGCGGGATATCGGATGCGCCTCGATATCGTCACCCTCTTCCCTGGCATCTGCGCGGGGCCGCTGCGTGAATCCATCGTCGGACGCGCGCAGGAACGAGGCTTGGTCGATATCCGCTATACCAATCCCAGAGACTTCACGGATGATCGGCATCGGACCGTTGACGATACCCCGTATGGTGGCGGCGCGGGGATGGTGCTTAAACCGGAAGCGCTGTTCGCCGCCGTCGAGCAGGTGGTGACGGCGGCGGCGTATGTCGTACTCCTGAGCCCGCAGGGGCAGCCTTTCCGACAGGAGACGGCACGGCGGCTGGCAGCCATGACGCACCTGGTGCTGGTCTGTGGCCACTACGAAGGGGTCGATGAGCGAGCTCGGCAGGTCCTGTTCGACGCCGAGATATCGATTGGTGATTACGTGCTGACCAATGGCACGATTGCGGCGGTGGTTGTGGCCGACGCGGTGATTCGGCTGTTGCCGGGGGTGCTGGGCACAGACGAGTCCAGTGAAGACGAGTCGTTTGGGCGTGACGGTTGGCTGGAATACCCGCAGTATACCCGGCCGGCCGAGTTTCGCGGCATGCGGGTGCCCGACGTACTGCTATCGGGCGACCATGGTAGTATCGAGCATTGGCGCAGGGAGCAATCCCTGGTGCGGACCGCAGCCCGCCGACCGGAGTTGTTGCAGCGCCGTTTTGGAGACAGGCCATGAATAAGATCCAGAAAATTCACCGTGAGAACATGAAGACGGACGTGCCCGATTTCAATATCGGGGACACCCTTCAGGTTGATGTCCGCATCGTCGAGGGCGGCAAGGAGCGCATCCAGGCGTTCACCGGAACCGTCATCGCCCGCAATGGCCAGGGCATTGCCCAGAGCGTAACGCTCCGGCGCGTCTCCTACGGCCAGGGCCTGGAGCGCGTGATTCCTTTGCACAGCCCGCGCATCGCCAGCTTCACCGTGGTCCGCCACGGTAGCGTTCGCCGCGCCAAGCTGTACTACCTGCGCGACCTGGTCGGCAAGTCCGCCCGCGTCAAAGAGCAACACCAGCAGCAGGATTGAGGCAGCGTCGGCCCACCTCCGGCGGCACGTCGGTCCGGGCTGCTGCACACCACCGGTGGACCTGTACGTCCATGAGCGACGCGCGCAGGCGCGGGGGTATCGCGCCGTAGCCGGCGTCGATGAAGTGGGGCGGGGGCCTCTTGCTGGCCCGGTGGTTGCCGCTGCAGTGATTCTGCCGGCGGCGGGCATTGACCTTGCTGTCGCCGACTCGAAGACGCTCACGGCCCGCCGTCGGGAAGCGATTGCGGCGTTGCTGCTGGCCAACGCCGCTGTCCGTATCGGCCTGGCGGTGGTCAGTGTCGAGCGCATCGACGAGATCAACATCCTCCGGGCCACCACCGAGGCCATGGTTCTCGCCCTACAGGATCTGGGTACGCCCGTCGATCTTGCCCTCGTCGATGGCCTGCCGATGCCGCGTTTTCCGCTGCCGGCGGAGTTCATCGTCCGAGGCGACGCCTGCAGCGCCAGCATCGCGGCGGCGAGCATCGTCGCCAAGGTCCATCGGGATGCCCTGATGGTTCGCCTGGAGACCGTGTACCCCGGCTATGGATTTGCCCGCCACAAGGGCTACGGTACACGCGCGCACTTGGACGCTTTGTTCCGTCTGGGGCCAACGCCTGTCCATCGGCGCTCCTTCGCACCGGTGGGTCGGTGCGCTGGCGTTCGTCCCGTACAACCGGAGTTGCCGTTTGGCACCTGAGCTGCCGCGTGCAGACGGCCGCAGGGGTGCCCTCGCCAGCCGAACGACGTCATTATGCCCATACGCCAGAAAATCAGGCCGGTCGTCCGCAGCATCATCGGGCAGCTCGTGGACGGAGGCTTTGAGGCCTACATCGTCGGCGGTGCCGTCCGCGACCTGCTGATGGGGTTGGAGCCGAAAGACTACGACATTGCCACCGCGGCCTCACCCGAGGACATCCGCCGCGTTTTCGGAAAGCGCCAGTCGCGCATCATCGGCCGCCGCTTCCGCCTGGTGCATGTCTACGCCGGGGCGGAGATCTACGAGGTCAGCACCTTCCGGCGCGAGCCTTCGGCCGACGAACGCCGGGAGCGTCTCAACGATGACGGCGTGATGATCTGGCGCGACAACGAGTACGGTACCTTGGAGCAGGACGCCCGCCGCCGCGACCTCACCGTCAACGCCTTGTACTACGACCCGGTCGGCGAGCGCGGCATCATCGACTTTGTCGGCGGCGTCCGGGATCTGGAGGAGCGCTGCGCCCGCGCCATCGGCGATCCGGCGACGCGCCTTGAGGAAGACCCGGTACGCATGTTGCGTGCCCTCAAACTTGTCGGCCAGTTCGGTTTCCACTTGGAGCCGGCCCTTGAGGAGGCCCTGCGCCCGCGGGCCGACCGCATTGCCTTGGCCAGCCAGAGTCGGCTCTTCGAGGAGTTGCTGAAGATCCTGGCGACCCCGCGTACGGTGCCCATTCTCGAGGCTTTCCAGCACTACGGCTTGCTGGCGCACTACTGGCCGACCCTATCCAGCGTCTGGCAGACACCCACTGGAGAACAGACGCGGCGACTGCTGGCTGAGCGCGACCGCCGTGTGGAAGCGGGCACCTACTCGACCTCGAAGGCACTGGCGTTGGCGACCGCCAGCCTACCTTATGTGGCCGCACGCCTGGGCGGCAGAGACCTCGGCGAGTTGTGGGATTCCGACTCCCCGGCGGACCACCATTGCCGCGATGCCGTGCACGACTTCTTCGCCCCCTTCCCCGTGTCCCGCTTCTTCTCGACGCGGGTACGCGACATCGCGCTCCTCCTGCCGCGCTTTGCCAGCCGGGCACGTATGTCCCGCCTGCTGCGGCATCCGGAGTACAAGTACGCCCGTGAGCTCTATACCCTCACCGGGCATGTCTGCGGCTGGCCCGCCGAGACCCTGGCCGGCTGGCCAGAGGCGCCGGAGGACGCCGAGGCAGGGGCGGATCGGCCGCCGCGCCCGCGCCGCAGGAGGGCGCCGCGAGCGGCCCGGCGCGAGGGGGCATGAAATACGGGATTGGTGTCGCCGTTATCGCGCTTCACCTCGTGCTGCTGGCAGTGTTCTTCGGGCCCACGTCCAGGCGTGGCGAAAAGCCCCTGAGCCCAACCCCCGTCACCCCCACGGCCGCCGGGGCTGGGCCGACCGCGACCGCGCTCTCCCTGCCGCCGCGGCCGGCACCCCCGACCACCCCGACGCCACCAGCAGCGCCCCTGGCAACACCGCTGCTGACGCCGCCGACGGCGGGCCAGGCGCTGGCACCCTACTCCACCACTTTCTTTGCGAAGGCCGTCCGGCCGCTGCCGCGGCAATTGGAGGCGGCGGCGGCAGCGTGCCGTACCGGGGTGGTGATCGACTGGTCGGCTCGCAAGCAACTCTGGGGCAAGGCCGAGACGCGCACGGTCCCGATCGCCTCCCTCACCAAGATGATGACGGTGCTGGTTCTCGTGCAGGATCTTGAGACCCGAACGGACCTTGACCTGACTACCCCCATCCCGGTGACCCGTGAGGCCGCGTTGGTCGGCGGTCGCCAGGTCTGGCTTGACCCGCGCGAGACGTTCCCACTCCAGGACATCATGCGGTGTGCGCTCATCCACAGCGCCAATGACGCCGCCTTCCTGCTGGCGCAGAGAGTGTCCGGTTCCGAGAGCGCCTTTGTCAAGCGGATGCAGGAGCGCGCGACCCTGCTGGGGGTCACCGGCTTGGCGTTCCACAATGCCCACGGCCTGCCCGAGGGACCGACCCAGCGCGAGAACACCGGTTGCGCCATCGAGCTGGCCTACCTGGCGGGACGGCTGCTGCAGTACCCGCAAGTGCTCGAGTGGACCGGGACACGCCTGAGCTACCTGGAACCGCGCCTGGATGGAAAGAAAACGCAACTGCTCAATACCAACCGTCTGGTGGGTCGCGTGCGTGGCGTCAACGGCATGAAGACCGGCTTCACCGACAAAGCAGGATACTGCCTCGTTGCCACCTGTGACCGCGCCCGTCGCCAGGTGATCGTAGCGGTCACGGGCTGTGCCCGCAGTGCGGAGCGCGACGACTTGGCAACGGGCCTCATCGAGTGGGCCTACGCCACCCCCTGAGGGCTCGCCTTCGCGGCCGCTCAAAGCGCTGTCGAACAGGTGCGCCGGAGAGGCGTCCGGCCAGACCGGGCAGCGCGAGCCCGTCCCAGCCTGAGTTGACGCACCCCGGATAGCGCAGCATATTTACCGAAGAGGCCAGGGTTCGTGGTGCCCGTCGTGTGGCGGAGCCCGTCCGCAGCAGCCTAAGGAGAGCCTGACATGACCGTGAGACTCGTGCCCTCAAGACGTGCTTCCGCCGCCGCCCTGGCCATGCTCCTGCTGGCGACTTTCGCCGGCGCTGCGGACCCGTTGCAGGACAAGACTCTACGCGCTGCCGTAGTGCCAGACGCGGATCTGCTGCTGACTCAGGATGCGGCGGGCTGGCAGAAGGCGCCGATCCAGGCGAAGATGGACGCCATCCGCGCCGAGGTTACGGCCAAGGCCGGTCCCGGCAGTCAGGCCGGTGCCATCCAGGCCCGCATGGACAAATTCATCGAGACTCTGGGGATCGCCAAAGAGGACATGGGAGCGTTGGTGGTCTCAGGCCGCGTTCGCGGGCTCGACGGACAGCAGGGGAACATGACCCCGCAACTGGCCCTGCAGCAGTTGGGGCTGGTGGTAGCGCTGCGCGTGAGTAAGCCGGTGAGCCTGACGCAGATCCGTCTCGCGCTCACCAATGCGGCCGCTGAGGACGGTATCGAGCTGATGTTTGAGAAAGGCGACTACAAGGGTGCCGCCACGCTTTCGGCCGTCAGGCCAGATCAGCCCGGCAAGACCACGTGGCTGCCCCGCGAGCTCACGGTGGCCCTGCTTGACAACACCACGGCGGTCTACTTGGGTGCCGGTGCCGACGTCAAGGCGGCACTCGACCGCGCGGCGGCGGAGACCCCGGCAGCGTTCATGGCGGCCATGAAGACCGCCCAGGAAAGCGCCACGCCGGAGGCCTTGACCCTGCTCTTCTTCGTCCCCAGCGATACCCAGCGCACCAAGGCCAAAGAGAGCGCGGTCAAGATGCAGGGACAGAATCCGCTGTTTGCCGGCGCCATGCAGGCGGTCGGCGGCCTGCAGAGCGTGGTCTTTGGCGCCACCGCGACCGACCGGGTCGGCATGCAGCTCACGGGCCATTTCTCCGTGGCGCAGGAGGCGGTGCAGATGAAGACCATGCTCGACGGCATGGTTCTGGGTATGGGCAAGATGCTGCTGATGCAGGCGGTCGGCCGGCCGATCCCCTTTATCGAGAGCCTCAACAGCCGCCTCGAAGGCACCGCGGTGTCGCTGGTCGCCGACCTGACCGAAGAGGACTGCCGGGCCTTGATCGAGCTGCAGGCGAAGGGCGCCCAGGGCTTCCCCGGCGCGCCGACGGCCCCGGCCGGTGTGCCCGCCCCGCCCGCGGCCCCCGCCAACTGACGGCGCCGGTTTACACCGTGGGGATCTCGGCTGTACCGGCCGTGCGAAAGCGGATCTCGCGGTTGCCGTCCGCGCTGTAGACCACGGTCTCGATGGGGTGCCAGGCGTTTCCCAGTCGGAACCAGAGTTCGTTGGCCGCGTCGTCGGTACCGAAACGGCCCTCGGCCACATCCTCGACAACCGGGGGCAGAACCACCCAGTCACCGTGCTCCTTCAGAGCCTCCTGGTTGGCCCTGGCAAGGTGCTCGAGGCGATCCCCATAGCCTTCCTTCGGGCGCCGTTCCGGGCGGGCCAGGAACTGCTGCCGTAGATCCGCCAACGCGGCCCCTTGCAGGTCGACGGGAACGGGTCCGGACAGACCTAGAATGGGGCCGTTGTCCATGTCCGTACCGGCGCTGTACGGCAGTGCCTGAATCACGCTGGAGCGCAGCTCATCGAGCCCCTCCAGGATGGCCCGTTCGATGGGCACGGTGTGGAGGCCGACCAGGTAGCGGCTGCCGTCCTTGAGGTAAAGGAGGTCGCCGGGGTGCACGTTGAGACACGGCAGATCACCGGCAAGGTTGGTCAGCGGCACAAACCCCGCGAAGACCGCCAGATCGATAGCATGGGGGCGCAAGCGGGCACGCAGGCCGTCGGTCCAGCGCTCGCGCAGTTCCCGCCCACGTGCGCTGGCAAGGGCGACACGCACCTCGCCCTGCTCGGCATAGAAGCGCCGAATATCGTGCTCGATGACGGGCAGGTCGTAGCGCTGGCCCAAGGCGCGGGCACGGCTGGTCTCCGGCGCGTCGGTGACCAGGACGGCGACCTCGCAGGGGGAGGCGGGAGCGGCGCGAATGCGTGCAATCACACGCTCAGCGTTACTGCCGCCACCGCTCATGAACAGCGCAACGCGGGTACGATGGCCAGCGACGCGGGCGACCAACGGCCTGATGTTCGGTTTCAAGGTCCCTCTCTTCCCGCGGGCGACGGCGCGCGCAACTCGGCGGCGCTCCCGGCAGATGACGGCATGTTGAAAGTTACCGTAACGGTTCCATAGTATAGCGGCGCCTGTGGACGGCGTCATCTGGTGAGCGGTGCGGCAGACGCGGTGCCTATGGGCGCTGCGTTCTGCCAGAGGGTGGCTAGCACAGGGGCAAGAAAGGGTTGAAGGCATGAAAGGCTGGCGCAATCTCCTTTTCGTGGCGGTGGCGATGACGTGCATCGCGGCGCAGGCCGCTTGGCCCACCTGGAGCAGAGGCCGGCGCGTCGAGACGCTGCTGGTGACGGGTAACTTCGCCAAGTCACGCCTGCTGGCCGAACTGTATCAGCGCCAGACCAGGCAGCCCCTGCTGCTCATCAGCCCCGAGGACGGTGGCAAGGATCAGTTGTTCTGCCTGTTCACCACCCCTGCGGAGGCCACGGCCATGGAGCCGGCGAAATACGCCGAATGGATCGACTACCTCCATCCGACGCGTATCATCTTTCTGGGCGATACCACGGTCGTGCCCCAGTCGTACATCGACCAGGTCCGGGGACGGTTCCCAACGGTCGTGCTGAACAGCCGCGACTGGTTGGACAACGCCAAGGCCCTGGGCAGCCTCATCAAGGACAAGAGCCTGGCCGGACTGTACGGCAGCTATTTCGAGAAGCTTGACGCCGCCGCGGGCGGCCTCATCGGTGACAGTGAGCGGCGGGCCGGCTCCGCCACGGCCGAGCCCGTGGCGCTGCCCCAGTTGCTGCCCCCGGTCCAGCCGTGATCCCTGGGTCCTGCGCACGATTCCTGCGCCAGCGGAAGCATCTCTCGTGCTAACTTCGCTCTACCAGATCGCCAAGAACACCTTTCGCGAGAGCCTTCGCGAGCCGATCTATCTGTTGCTGCTGTTGACGGCTCTGTGCCTGATCGGCATTTTCCCCGTGTTCACCATGTTCGTGTTCCGGGAGCAGGTCAAACTGGTCGTGGACAGTGCCATGGCGACCACCATGGTGATCGGCTGGTTGATGGCCGTGCTCTGCGCGAGCCATGCCATCAGCCGGGAGATCGATAACGGCACCGCCCTGCTGCTGCTGTCGAAACCGGTGAAGCGCCCGGTGTTCATCGTGGCCAAGATCATGGGTATCCTGGCGGCGCTGAGTGCCTTCTGGCTGTTGTGCGCCTTGGCAGCGGTCATCAGCATACGAGTCGCCAAGGACCAGTTCCGGCTGGACAACACGGCGATGGGGCTTTACTTCGGCGTACTGGCGCTGGCGCTGATCATCGCTGGCGTGCATAACTACGTCACGCGCTCGTCGTTCCCGATGGCGGCAGTGCTGGCTCTGCTGGTACTGTTCCCGCTGCTGACCGTGGGCATCTACTACTTGCCGGTTGCCGGGCAGCGGGTCGGGCTGCCGATGGAGACCGCGCCGGCCCTGGTTCTGATCCTGTATTCGGTGTGGGCGATGGGCAGCCTGGCCACGGCGCTGTCAACCCGCTTTGCTCTGGTGAGTAACCTGCTGCTGTGTACGGTGATCTTCCTGGCCGGCCTGATGTCGGACTACCTGTTCGGGCGGCAGGCGCGCGAGGCGTGGGCGGACACCGTGCCGCGTGGCGGTGGGCCGGTCTGGATGTCGACTTACACCTTCGTTCCGACCGAGGTCCTGGATGTCGGCCGGTGGTCGATTCCTGATCGTGTCGATGACGGTCGTGTCTTCACCGTCTGGAGCACGGCTGCGGCCCCCACGCCGCCGCCCATGGTGGGCAGCAAGCCGGCGGAAGTGTGGCGGGACGGCGGCGACTGGTTCCGTAACCTCCGCGACCTCACGACGGCACCCCTGCACATGGCGCGCTACAACCCCGAGGCACTGACCTGGCAGGTGTTGCGGTTGGTCGACGAGCCGCGACTGGCGCAGGAGAAGGGTGCTAAACACTCGTTCACGGAGTATGTGTTCCGGCGTTCCGTGCACCGTCCACGGGTGCCCGCCGGCGGCACCTACAGCCTGCCCTATCCCATCCCTGGCAGCCGCGTGGCGTCGCTCTGCCACGCCTGCTTCCCGAACTGGCAGTTGTTCTGGATGGCAGACGCCTTGGCAGCCAAACGGCCCATTCCTGCCAGCTATGTGGCGCTCGGGGCGGCCTACGCCATCCTGGTGGTCAGCTTCTTCATGTTACTGGCCATCGCACTGTTCTGGCAGCGCGAGGTCGGCAGCCAGGCGGTGGCCTGACCGCGACCGCGACCGCCCCGCGCCCGTCCGCCGGCCGCCCAGAGGCAGCGGAGTCGTGCCGACGGCGTTTGGGCTGGACCCCTGCCCCCACGCCGCCCGCGCAGCAGCAGCGACCCCACGAGGACACCGTCACATGAGCAGTCCCACCTTCTATGTCACCACCCCGATCTATTACGTCAACGATAAGCCACACATCGGCCATGCCTACACGACCATCCTGGCAGACGTGCTGGCGCGCTACCACCGCCTGCTGGGCGTGCCAACCCATTTCCTGACCGGCACCGACGAGCACGGCCAAAAGGTGCAGCGGGCGGCCCACCTCAACGGGATCACGCCCCAGGAGCAGTGCGATCAGACCGTGGTTCGCTTCCAGCAACTCTGGCAGCGCCTCGAGATTACCCACGACGACTTCATCCGCACCACCGAGGTGCGCCACAAGACCATCGTGCAGAAGAGCCTGCAGGATCTCTACGAGCGCGGCGAGATCTACGCCGCGGAGTATGCCGGCTGGTACTGCGTGCCCTGTGAACGCTTCTTCCTCGAGAAGGACCTGGCGGCAGGACAGTGCCCGGACTGCCAGCGGGGCGTGGAGCGCCTGGCCGAGAAGAGCTACTTCTTCCGCATGAGCGCCTACCAGTCGTGGCTGGTGAACTACATCGAGACCCACCCTGCATTCATCCAGCCGGAGCACCGGCGTCAGGAGACGCTGGGCTTCCTGCGGCAGCCGCTCACGGACCTCTGCATCAGTCGCCCCAAGAGCCGACTGAACTGGGGTATCGAGTTGCCGTTTGACCGGGACTACGTGACGTACGTGTGGTTTGACGCCCTGGTGAACTACATCAGTGCGGTGGGATACGGCGCCGACGCGGCCCAGTTTGCGCGCTGGTGGCCGGCCACGGTCCACCTGATCGGCAAAGACATCCTCACCACGCACACGGTCTACTGGCCCACGATGCTCAAAGCGCTGGGTGTTGAGATGCCAACGACGGTCTTCGCACACGGCTGGTGGCTCGTGGGCCGCGACAAGATGAGCAAGTCGGTGGGCAACGTGGTCGACCCCATGGACATGGTGACGGCGTACGGCGTGGACGCCTTCCGTTACTTCCTGCTGGCGGAGATGAGCCTGGGGCAGGATGCCAGTTTCACCGAAGACGCCTTTGTGACGCGCTACAACGCCGATCTGGCCAATGACCTCGGCAATCTGGCCAGCCGCATCATCAAGATGATCCGCCGGAACCAGGACGGTCGCATGCCGGCGCCCTCCGAACCGGGTCCGGAGGAGCACGAACTGGTGGAACTCACCTTGGGTGCCGTCGGACACATGCAGGGGCGCGTACAGGCCCTGCAACTGGACCGCGGCCTGGCCGAGATCATGGCGGCCGTGCGGGCCGGCAACCGCTACTTCGACCGCCTCAAGCCCTGGAGTCTGGCCAAGGCCGGTGACACCGCGGCGCTGGCGCGGGTGCTCTACCACGCGGCGGAATGTCTGCGCATCGTCTCGGGTCTGCTGCTTCCGGTGATGCCGGCAAAGATGACTGAACTGCGCCGCGCCCTGGGCCTGGTTGAGGACGCCGCCACGCCAGCCCTGGCCGGCCTGTCGCGGTGGGGCGGGCTTCGTGCGGGCGCTGATGTCGCGGACCTCGAAGCCCTTTTCCCGCGCATCGAGACGAAACCGGCGGCGCCGCCCACGGCCGCGCCGCCCACGGCCGCGCCGCCCACCAGCCTGCCGCCCACGAGTGCCGGTGCCCCGGAAGGGATCGCCTGGATCGGCATCGACGATGTCAACCGCGTCCACTTACGAGTGGCCAAAATCCTGAGCGCCGAACGTATTGCGGGCGCGGATCGTCTGCTCAAACTGAGCCTCGAAGTGGGCCCAGAGACACGCCAGATCGTGGCGGGGATCGCGCGCTTCTACGACCCTGCGGCGCTGCTCGGCCGCGCGGTCATCGTCGTGGCCAATCTCCGGCCAGCCATCCTGCACGGTGTCGAGTCACAAGGCATGCTGCTGGCAGCCAAGCAGGGCAGTCGCCTGCAGTTGCTGAGCGTCGATGGCGACATCCCCAGCGGCGCGACGGTCGGCTGACCTGCCGTCTCAGGCTTTGCCCTCACGAGCGACGTCCAACAGGGCGTCAAGGTTGGCGAAGGGCACATCGGCCTGGACATCCTGGGCGGGAGCCAGAATGTAGCCGCCACCGGCCGCGAGTAGATCGCGCGTCTGGCGGGCGGCGGCGCGCACCGCTGCCGGCGGGCCGAAGGGCAGCAGTTGCTGGGTGTTGATACCGCCCCAGAAGGCCAGTTTGTGGCCGTGGTCGCGCTTCAGGGCGGCCAGGTCCATGCACTCTGGTTGCACGGGGTTGAGGACATCGACGCCCATCTCGACCAGCCGCGGGATGAGGCGGTCGATCTTGCCGCAGGAATGGACCCAGACATGCTTGCCCCAGGCATGCACCAGGTCGTATTCGCGCTGCTCTCCCGGCCGGATGAGTTCGTCCCAGACGTCCGGCGCAATCAACTCACCGCGCTGGCTACCCCAGTCGCTGCCCAGCAGGACGCCATCGATCTCAGGGCAGTGCACCACCTGTTCCAGCATCGTCATGTTGCGGTCAACGATCTCGCGGCACAGGTGCTGCGCAAAGGCCAGGTCGCCGGCGATGTCCATGAGGAAATTGCCGAAACCGCGCGCGAAGTACGCCTTCTCGAAGTGACTGCCGTAGACCATCGCCAGCACATAGCGGTCGGTCTCATCCCGCAACCTCTTGAGGTCGTCGTAGAAGGAGATGTAGCTACCCGTACCGATGGTCTTGATCCGGCTGGCCGGCGGATAGGGCCCCCTCCAGTCCGGTCCCAGATCGGCCCAGTTCCACCAGGGTATGGCGATCATCTCGACATCGTTGTCGAGCCAATCGTTCAGGTCCAGACGACCCAGGCTCCGCGCCTGCGGTTCGGCCCAGCCCAGGCGCTGGCGTAGCCTGCCCTGCATGTCGCCATCCGGACGAATGTTGTAGGGCACACGGGGCGTGACACGGTGCTCGATAGCCGCGGTCACCAGTTCGCGTCGGGTCATGATTGACACCTCCTGAAGCTCACCACCGGGCAGTATGCGCCCCCCCGGCGGCATCACCCTCCCGGAACGGCGACGACCGGCGCCTCCCACAGGAGACTGCCGGCCGTCGGTAGGAGCGAAGGGTGCGCCCGTTGGCGATTACGGATAGACGAAGCCGAGGAAGTCGCGCAGGATGGCCGTGGGGTTGTAGATGCCGTGCGCGCCGTTGGTCTTGTACCAGGCCGGGCCGGCGAAGCCGGCGACGTGGCCATCGCCGAAGAGCACGTTGCCGTACTCGCGATGGTTGAAGCGTTCGTCCATCGCCAGCATCGAGTTGCTGGTGCAGGACGACTCGGTAAGGCGCCGGGCGTTGATCGGCGCCATGGCGTAACGGTCGCTCAGGTAGATGTAGCTGAGGTTGTTGAGCGCAGGCGCGGCCGGGGCCGGGGCCAGGGTGCCCTCGTGGAAACGCGCGTTGGCGTTGAAGAAGTCGGCACCCGTGTACTCGGTATCGTTGGTGCTGGGGCAGATGATCGTCTTGTTGGCGGTGATGAACTTGTGGTTGACCAGCAGAGCGAAGGAGTTCCTGCCGTCGTAGCAGGGGTACTGCTCCTTGTAGTCATCGCCGTACATCTTGAGGGCCAGGCCGAGCTGCTTCATGTTACTGGTGCAGTTGATGCGCCGTGCCTTCTCACGGGCCTGAGCCAGCGCCGGCAGCAGCATCCCCGCGAGAATCGCGATGATCGCGATCACCACCAGCAGTTCGATCAGGGTGAACCCACCATTCCGGCGCTTCATTCTCGAGGACTCCTTCGCGTTGTTGCTTGCTGCCCGCAAACCATGCTTGACGCAGCCAACAGGACCGCTGACCGCTGCCCGCGGACCCTCAGGGTCGGCCCGTTAACGCCCTGACCTGCCGAGTCGTTTCCCGTGTGGAAACACAAGGTGAAGAGCGTTTAAGTCTACGCGAGGGCGGAGGGTTTTCAAATGGCTCTTGAGAAAAACGGTCGCCGGCCGCGCTCGCCGGCACTACAGTGAGGATGGCAGCCCGCCTGTGGAGCACCGTGGTGATCGTTCGGCGCGCGACACGCCTCTATGTCCACGTCCCCTTCTGCAGGGCGAAATGCGCCTATTGCGCCTTCTACTCCGAAGTCCTGCGGGGGCCGGACCGGGTGGCCTTATACCTGCAGGCCCTCGCGGCGGAGTGTGCGCGCCTGGCGCCGGCGGCCGGGCGGCTGGACAGCGTCTTCATCGGCGGCGGGACGCCGACGCTGCTGGGCGCGGTTGACCTGGCCCGCCTGCTGGGGCTGATACGGCAGTCTTTCGACGTCGACGTCGCGGCCGAGTTCACGGTCGAAGCCAACCCAGACACGCTGGACGCCGCGGTCGTGGAGGCTCTGGCCGCCGGCGGCGTTAACCGCGTCAGCATGGGCGTACAGTCATTCCGTACGGAGGTGCGGCAGACACTGGGGCGGCAGGGGGAGGCCCTGCGTGCCCCCGCCGCCGTCGCGGCTCTGCGCGCGGCCGGCATCCGGCGCCTGAACGCCGACCTGATGTACCACATCCCCGGTCAGACCGTGGACCAGTGGACAGCCGACCTGCGCCAGGTGCTCGACCTCGGGATCACGCACCTCTCTGCCTATGCGCTGACGCTGGAAGAGGGAACCCGACTGGCCGCCGCAGCAGTGCCCCTCCCCGCCGAGGACGTCTTCGAGGCCATGTGGCAGGCCTGCGACAGCGTGGCCGCCACCTATGGCCTGAAGCGCTACGAAGTCAGTAACTTCGCGTGCCCGGGCGACGAGTGCCGGCACAACCTGGGTATCTGGTACGGGGACGCCTACGCGGGCTGCGGCCCCGCCGCGGCCAGCTTCGATGGGGTCAGGCGCTGGACCCAGCCCGCGGACCTCGACCGCTGGCTGGCCGGCGCCCCACCCGACCTCGATGAGATCCGACCCGCGGCCCGCGCCGCCGAGATTCTGGCCTTCGGACTACGGACCGCAGCCGGTTGGAATCTGGCCCGCTTCCGTCAGGTTACCGGTATGGATCCTGACCAGATCTGCCCCGGCGTGCTGGATCCCTTGGTGGCCCTAGGGCTCCTGCAGCGGAGTTCCGACACGATCCAGCCCACGCCGGCGGGATTGCTCCTGAATGATGCCATCGCGGAGCGCATCATCCTGCTTCCGGAACCCTGACCCGAACGCTCCGGGCGCCGCGCAAACGAGGTTGCGCGCGGACGGGCCTGGGTGTACAATGGACAGGCGGGCGGCGTTACCGACCCGCGTTGTCAGCGAACGGCGGGGAACGTTGCCCGGCCAGGGCGGTTCGGACTGAGGGACGTCATGCATCCGGAGATCAAACGCGGCGATCTGCTGATTGCCAGCGCCTCGCTGTTGGACCCCAACTTCAGGCGCGCGGTCGTGCTGGTGTGCGACCACAGCGCCACCGAGGGTACCTTCGGTCTGGTCCTGAATCGTCCTGTCCCCGTACCCACCGACGTCAGAGAGTCTCTGCCTTTCGAAATCGAGAGCATCTATCAGGGTGGCCCGGTACGCGTCGAAGCCATGCAAGTGATCCACCCGTACGGGGAGCGGATTCCGCAGTGCCTGCAGGTCTTTCCGGGGGTCTGGATCGGGGGTGCTTTCGACGTCCTCTGCCGCGGCTTCAAGGAGGGAGCCATGGACCCCCGACGCTGTCGCTTTTGTCTCGGCTATGCCGGCTGGGGGGGCGGACAACTCGCCGAGGAATTCACCCAGGACGCCTGGCTACACGTCGCCAGCAGTCCAGCGCTGATCTACGCAACGCCTGCCGACAAAGTGTGGGCCAGGGCCGTACGGCACTACGGCGAGTCACATCCCATGTTCCGCTTCTTCCCGGACGACCCGACCTGCAACTGAACTCCCCGGCGGGGTGTCAGTTGTGGCGGCGGCTCTGAACGAGTATGGTGTTGACGTGGAAGACCGGCACGTGACCGGAGCGTCTGCCAACCCGGTAGGTACACGACCCATGAAGTCTGTCAAGCACATCCCCCAGGCGACTGCTATGCTCGGCGTGTTCCTGGCTGTTGCTGGGGGTCGCCTGGCAGCGCAGCCCAGTCCCCAGGCGGTGACCGATCTGCGCAATAACCGCATTTACGTCCATAGCATCGTGCCGCTGACCGGGGCTTCCGTGCGCAACGTCGAGTCGGTGGACTGGTCCCCCAAGAACGGCCTCCTGCTCTTTGACAAGCGCGGCCTCAACCAGTACTACAACGTCTTCTCGATCACCGCCGAAGGGTTCCGCCTCGCCGCCCTCACCCTGGAGCGCGGCCGCGGCTCAACCGAACTGCACAATTGTACCCCGGCCTGGCATCCCGGCGGTCAGTACTTCGTCTTCTCGGGAGAGAATCGCGGCAGCACCGACAACCATCGCTCCGGACCCGGCTGCGGCTGGCACTGTAACGTCTGGGTGGGCAACCGGGAGGGTAGTCAGTTCTGGCAGCTCACCGATCTGCCGACCCGCTACAGCACCCCGCGCGGAGTCACCATGCCCGTGTTCAGCCCAGACGGCAAGAAGCTGTTCTGGACCGGCTTCACGGGCAAGGAGGCGGCGTCCACAGCCTACGAGCAGCGTGACCTGCATCTGGCCGATTTCAGCCTTGACGGTGGGACCCCGGCCCTGGCGGACGAGCAGGTCTTCCAGCCCGGGCAGCGCAAGGAGTTCTACGAGAGCTATGGCTTCAGTCCGGACGGGAACCGGCTGCTGTTTGCGGCCAATCTGAACGATGACCAACCGTGGTACTGTATGGACATCTGCGCTTTGGTTCGGGGGGAGAGCGAGCCCACGGTCCTGGCCCGCAATCCGGGCGGCTGGGACCGCTACGCGGTGTACTCGCCGGACGGTAAGAAGGTCCTTTGGTCCAGCAGCCGTACCTTCAACATCCCCTTCCTAGGGCCCGGCGGAACGGCCTGGACCAAGTACCTGCGCTCGGAACTGTGGATCATGGACGCCGACGGCGGCAACCCCAGACAACTGACGTTCTTCAACGACGCCGGCGCGGCCGAGTCCAATGGGCGCCGCGCTTTCGTGGGCGATCTGTCCTGGGGGCCTGACAGCTCGCGGCTGGCTCTCGTTCTTCATCGTGAGACGCGCAACTTCGATATCGAGAGCCAGGTGTTTCTGGTGACCCTGGGAAAGGACTCGCCACAGCCGCCCAAAGCAGCACCGGCAGCCGAGGAGCGGACGGCTCCGGCCCCAGGTCCGGCTCCGGCCCCCGCTCGTGCCGAGAAGAAGGCCCCAGCGGAACCCACAGCCGTGCCCACAGCACCCCGTTGGTGAGCGGCCGCGGACGGGGGACGGTGCGCCCTGGCGGCCTCACTGCGCAGGCCGCCGCGGGTCCGTGCGTGGTCCCCTCAGAGAGCGGCGATCAGCCGCTCAAGGTGCTGGCCGTAGTCGACGTAGTTACGGAAACGCACCGCCGTCTCGGACTGCACCGTGGCATCGTGAAACACGACCGCCAGATGCGGCTCGATGGAGATACCGCCCGCATAGCCGCGCCCCAGCAAGTCTGCCAGAATTTCCGGCACGTCCCCATGACCCGCGCCCGGCATCGTGAAGCGGGCCTTGCCCGCGGCGGCATCCCAGATGCCATCCTTGATGTGGATGTAGGCGACGTGTTCGCGTACCTGCTGGTAGAAGCTGTACGACGATTGCTTCGGACAAGGTTCGGACTTGCCACGATCATCGCTGAAGACGGGGTTCCCGGTATCGAACACCAGCTTCAGCCCCGGCACGTTCTCCAGCAACCGCCGCGTGTAGGTGTAGCCCATGCCGCCGTAGTTCATACAGTTCTCATGCAGCGGCGTAATCCCGGCGTCGCCGAACAGACGCTGCAACTCGCGCAAGCGCTGGAAACGCTCCTCGGCCATCTGTTCCTCGGGACCACGGTCTTTGAGGACGGCAAAACTCATGATGCGCACCAGCGTCGTGCCCAGACGCTGCATGCGGGGAATAGCCCGCCGAGCTTCGGCGAGGGAGCTGTCGAACGGCTCGGTGATCTGCTTGCCCCAGTTGGCGATGGCCGAGCCGAAGCAGTTGATCCTGATGCCGGCGTCGGCAAGCTTACCGCAGGCCTGGTCGAACTCCGCCTCGGGGAGGTCATGGATGTTCCTCCCGCCAATGTTGCGCGCCTCGATGCAGGACCAACCCAGGGCCTGTGTCGCCCGGATCTGCGTCTCGAGATCGGCCCCGGCCTCGTCTGCGAAGCCCGTGAAGATGCCTTTGAACTCCATGCGCCGCTCCCTACCCACTGCGTCAGCTCATACGATCTGCCAGGATGCGCTCAACCACGTCCATGGTGCGCACGGATTTCTGGAATGAAGACTGCGTCAGGCTTGGGTCGCCGGCCCGCACCGCCTCGATGAACTCACGGCTTTCGTCGTAGAAGCCCAGCACGCGGAACGGCTTGTCTGAGCCGGCGGCGTCGACAGCCGTCAGGGTGATTCCCTGCGGGTGCTCGGGATCGAAGTAGGTGCCCTGGGTCTCGATATCGATCACGGCACAGCAGTTTTGGCCGTGAATGTGGAGCGCGAGATGCCGGCGGCCGGAGTTCCAGGTCGCGCTGAAGAAGCCACTGGTACCGTTGGCGAAGCGCAGCAGAGCGTTGTACTTCACGTTCTGGTCGGTATACGACTGCCGCGACACGCTGGCGATCTCGGGCATCGAGCGGTCTCCCAGCCACAGTGCCGTGTCGACCATGTGGATGGCGTCACAGGTCAGGATGTCGATGCGACCTTTGTAGTACAGCCCAGCGCTCGGCGAAGGCTTGACAAACTCGCTGAAGAACTGATCGACGGGGCCCCGCTTCTCAACCCGCTGGCGCAACGCCTTGACCAGCGGCACATGCTTGCGCTGGAAACCGATCTGTGTGATGCAGCCCCGCTTCTCCGCGAGGGCCGCCAGGACCTTGGTCTGGAAGGTCGTCACCGTCGGCGGCTTCTCGGAGAAGGTGTGCAGGCCGCGGCCAAGGCAGTCCACCAGTAGGTCGAAGCTGTCCTGCGGCGGCATGACAATGTAGACGGCGTCGAAGGTCTCCTTCTCGAGCATCTCGCGGTAGTCGGTATAGACCTTCGGGATGTTGAATGCGCTGGCGTTGCGCTGCGCTCGCTCGGGGATCAGATCGCAGACGGCCTTGAGACGGACATCCGGCATGTCGGCCAACGCCGGGTAGTGGAACATGGTCGACAGACTGCCCGCACCGATGAAAACGATGTCGATGATCTCTTTGGCCATAGGCTGCGCCTCCGTAACGAGTCTCCGGGTGTTCTGCCAGTATCCACGGCGCCACTATAGCCACGCCGGCCGGGTTTGCGCCAAACGCAGATGCTGGGGGCGGACCGCCGGCCCTGGGCAGGAGGCGGCACGGGCCTTGCGGTGCGCTCGCCGCCTCTCAGTCGGGCAGAACGCACTCGGCGGCGCGCGCCAGACTGACGGCCCAGCGCCGCAGGGCCTGCCAACTGGCGGCGGTCAGGCGGGGTGGCGCCGCCTGTCCAGCGGCCATGGCCAGCAGGTGCCGGCACTGCCGGGCGGCCCGCTCATCGCGGTCCTGCTCCGCCAGCCAGCCACCGTCCTGCAGATAGGCAAGCAGCACGCCCACCACGACCGCGTCCGCCTGAGCCACCGCGTCGTCCGCGGGCGTCAGGGCGGCCAGCCGGCCGAGGCCGACGCACAAGGCCTCGAACAGGGCCTCCTGCCCCAGCCCCAGCGGCGCATTGGCCAAAGCGAAGTGGGACAGCCAGCCCGCCGTCTGGAAGGCGGCCAGGTGCCGCGCCACCCCGCCATGATCGGTCACCAGATCCGCGCTGATCAGGCGCTGCAGGTCCGCTCCCGTATCCCGGTAACTCACCTGCAGCAACCGAAACAGGTCGAGCAAGGGAAAGCGCTTCGGCCCCAGTTGCTTCGCGCCACGCACCAGGAAATGGACCTGCCCCCAGGCGGGCGTCAGGCCGGCCGCGATCAGACTGGTGTCGGAATAGGGGGTCAGGCGCAGCACCAGGAACCGCGTCTCGATATGGCGACGTTCCTCCATGGCCGCCTCACCTTCAGAACGTCGGGACGAAGAACGAGCGCCAGGCCCGCGGTGCGCAGACGGCGCCAAGCAAGTCCAGCAGGGCCTCGACGTCGCCCCGCGCTGCCGTTTCCTGCGGCGAGTGGTTACCGGTCGTCGGCAGCAGTAACGGGTAGACGCGTCCCGGCAGACCGAGGTGCGGGAACGCACGAGCATCGGTGCCGCTGTAGTTGTAGACCTCCGTCTGCAGGGAGATGCCGGCGGCAGCCGCGAACTCGAGCGCCCGGTCCCGCTCTCGACAACCCAGCAGCACCGAGGCGTCGCTGAGCGTCAGGACGGGGCCGCCCCCCAGATGCACGTCGGTCTCGGCACTGTCATAGGTGGCATCAAGGCAGATCACCAGGTCGGGACGGATGGCCTGAGCCAGGACCGGCGCGCCAAACCCGCCCATCTCCTCGCAGGCAGTGGCCCCGAGCACCACGTTGACTCCGGTTGCCGCGGTGGCCAGACGCCGTGCCAGTTCACAGAGCACCGCGCACCCTAAGCGGTTGTCGAGGAATGGGCCGGTCAGACGACCGTCCGCCGCCGCCGCCAGAGCGCCGTGGAAACACAGGCGGTCGCCAGGGCGTACGCCGGCAAGACTTGGCATCCGGTACGTCGCCTGCCCCAACCCCGGTTCCTCACGCTGCAGCACCAACCAGACGCGCTCGTCCCCGGTCTTCAGAATAACCTCGGCCGCGGGCTCGGCGAAGACTGGCTTGCCCAGCGAGATCACCGACGTGGTCTCGACACCGACACGCTCAACGCTAAAGCCGGGCGAGTCCATGTGAGCGCAGACCAGCAGTGTCGGTTGGCGCGCCCGCCGGCAGGGCCGACACGCCGAGATCGCCGAGCGACCGTGCGCGTGCACGGTCCAGCCGGCCGCCGCCCAGGCGGTCCGCAGGAAGTGAGCCACCTCGTCTTCGTCTCCCGGCGTGCTGTGGCAGCCCACCAGGGCGTGGAGATCGTCACACCAGCGCGGCCCACCTGCAGAGTTCATACGCCTTCCTCTCCACAGCTTCCGCCCGGTTTCACAGTGCCGCAAACACTGTACCGCAGCCCTCCTTGCCTGCAACCGGCCGGTGCCTGAGCCCAGGGCTGTTCCGTCTTCCCAACGACCATCGGTGTTGGTCACCGGCACGGTGAAAGCGTGAGAGCGTGATTGCGTGATGGTTACGGCGCGTGTGCCGGCCGTCTGCCACGAATCCACGCCTTCACGTTCTCACGCGCTCACCCGCTCACCCGTAGCGGGAACCGCGATCTTGGAACCGCCCTGGCCTGAGCCCAGGGCGGTCTCACCGACCCGGCGCGCCGCCGTCTTAGGTTGGAGCTCTCGGAGCGAGCCTGGAGGGCAAGCACAGGGGCGGTTTCACCGGCCCGGCGCGCCGCCGTCTTAGCCACCGCCGTGGGCGGCGATGGCGGCAGCGATCTCCTACCGTACGGCAAGACTGGCCACCAGGACTGTTCTCGCCCTCCAGCCCCGTGCGACCGCGGTCGAGCTCCACGGGGGGCGGTCCTGGGGTGCCGGGCGGGGGGCTGCGCAAGGCCGGTACTGCAGGCGGCACGGACAGCCTGTGCAGCCTGTGTCGGGCCCGCAGTACGTGCCACAACGGAAACTCAAGCCGAGGGCCGGCGTCGGAGGCCCGGCACCCGCTTGCCCGCCTGGATGATCTCTTGCAGCCGGGCGGGCCGGAGTAGTTTATGGTGTTGGCGCCGGCTGGACATCACGGCCGGCCTTACGGTCGGCAATGACCCGCTGGAAGGCGGCGATGACCACGGGAGCCAGCTTGGTTAGGTCGTCGGGACAGGAGATGGCTACGCGGGAGGCTGCCCAGGGTGACGGGGGCAACACCTCAAGGCCCAGCGCCGGTGGAAGAGTAGCCCTCATCTCCGCCTCGCTGAGACAGAAGCCGACCCACATCCTCCTCGCATCCAAGACAAGGCGGATCGCCCACCACCCCGGTTTATTGAGGAAGATCCCGAAGTAGCCCGTCGTGTCCTTTGAGGTCAGCACCGCAGGTACCTCACGCCGCTGGGATGGATCGAAGATGAGTGCCCCCGCCAGGCCAGACGCTTCCCATATGGACTTCACCGCGGCCAGAGCCTTCAGCTCGCTCTCTGTCGTGACGATGTCGGTCCTTGACGGTTCAGGCTCGGGGGCGGCCAGCGCCGGCATCCGCGGCGCAGCGCTCACGTCCTGAGCTCTCGCGGACGCCTCGCCTGGTACCGGCTGAGGCTGTGGGTTCTGGGCCTGAACGGCCTCTTCATCCATCGCCGTGATCGCACGGCGCACAACCTCGCGGAGGACGCGGGCCAGGGCAGCCTTGGTGATCGGCCTAAAACGATCGACCACATTCAGGTTGACTGTGCCATCATACATATGCTCAGACTTGAGTATCCACCGGACGAGGTACTCGCTGGGCTCCCGGTCCTTCAGGTCCAGTTCGGTCCGAAGAAACGCAGCGATCCTGGCAGTATAGATGAGTTCCGTGGCAAACCCACGGATGGCGTCCGCGCAGAATACCGGTTTGGCAAAGCGCGCCAGCACATCGAGCCCTTGGTCTGCCGCGTCGAGTTTCGCCACATGGAAGGGCTGCGAGTCCATCACGTTGGGGTCGCCGGTGTCCGTGAAGAAGCGCCACTCCAAACCATTGGTCAGGACGCCCAGAGCGACAGACAGCGTGGCGTTGAAATACCTGGCGAGTTGCCCCTCGTGACCGTCCAGGGACTGCTCGATATCCTTGACCTCGAAGTAGATCCGGGGAACGCCGGCCAGCAGAATCGCGACGTCAACTTTCTCCTTCTGCCCCGCCTTGCGGATGGCGAAGTCCGCGTCGTACTCGGGGCACACCTCGCCGGGATGCCAGATGTCATACCCCAAGGCGTCCAGCATGGGCAGGATCAGTGCCTGCTTCGTGGCCTCCTCACCTTTGCCACGCACGGCAGGGATGCGGTTCAGTATCTGCTCAGTAACCTTACGGACACGCTCAATAGCCATGTGTGCCCCCCCCCTGCCCGGTACTGGGCAGTCGCCAGAGTGAACTCCCGCTACGCACCTCAACATAGCGCGTGTGCTGGGCCGCAGCCAGAGACCCAAGCGACGCTTTGCCGTGGGGCGCAAGTCAGCGTATGGTGCGCGCCCCATAAGCGGTCTTGCGCCCGCGCGAGGGTTCCCGGTTGGCGGGTGCCCTCACGGAGACTACTGCCCGACACAGAACAGCCGGTCCGCCGTGCGCACGAACAGCGCCTCGTCGGCAACGCTGAGGGTCGAGCGCGCCGGGTAGCCGCCCATCTGCAGGCGGTGCAGGATCTCGAAGGCGTCACCCGCCTTGGCCACCACCACCTCGCCGGGCTCGAACAGGGCGAAGATGCGGCCAGCGGCGCCGGTCAGTGAAGCGCGGATCACGGTGCCGACCCGTACTACGCCGCCGACCCATACGGCCGCAGCTTGGTTCTCGTCCATGAGTTCTTCCACGGCGACAGCGGCCAGGGCCTCGGCGACAGCCACCAGACGGGCTGGACCGCCCTAGTGGCAAAACTGATCGAAGACCAGGCGGGCGTCGGGACCGCACCCGTCCTCCGCGGGGACGGGGCGCGAGACCCTTCACCCAGGGGGGGCCAGGAGCCACGGTAGCAGCGTCATGACGACGGCGGTTGAGTGCCGGATCGCGTCGCGGAACGGCGGGGGGGCCCATGGCCCAACCGCTCTCGCGGCGACGCTTCTTCATCCCGCCTGCGCTGCTGGGCACGAACTACGCCCGGCAGATCGCCAAGCGGGAAGGGCCGCGACCGGCGTCGCGTCAGTAGCCGACGGCAGTGACCGTAGTACGGAAGCGCCGCACGGCGCCGGTGGACGTAAGGGACGTCCTCGTCCGAGCCGTCGCGATGTAAGGCACTCGCGCCCTGCCGGTCACAGCATCTCCCATGTTACCGAAGCTAACCGCAATCTCTACGTCCGCGATAGTTAACGTCGGCTCCCGCAAGTGGTTCTGGGCTACCAGCCAGTAGCCGGACTCGCCGTAGTTTGTGCCGGTAGTGAGATCGACCTCGCGCTCGTACCGGCCGCTGATCAAGAACGAAAGGCGACGGCTGTTCCACGTCAGGCGCACTTCCAGGGCCAGCCCATCCGGCCCGGCGAAAACGCGGTTGAACGACGTGCGCCCCCACCTGTACTCCGGGTCGTCGCTCAGGCTCAGCGTCAGGGTCGGGCATCCGGGTTCGCCAGGAGCCCCCTGGAGGCTCCCGAAAGTGAACCTGCTTCCCTCGCCCAGGAGCGCCAGGTCAAGTCCGGTCAGGTCCATGGTCCCCGCCAGGCGGAACCCCGCAGCGTCGACGAGACGCGCGCCGACATCGCGTGAGGGCGGCGTCATCTCTTGGAGATAGCGCTCATGGAACCGCGCCGAGACGGCGGCCTCGGTGTAGGTGTAGCCACCCGGCAGCAGGTCGCCCTCCAAGTCGGGGTTGAAGACCGCGACATCGACAACTCCAGCCTCGTGACTGGGAGTCACGCAGGTCAGCGTCGTCGGGCTCGTGACCGTGACGAAGAAGCCGCGGCAATCCGGATCGCTGCCGAACACCACGTACCCCGCGGTGGCAAACTCGGTTCCCTGGATGGTGACCGTCGTGCCCCCACGCACCGTGCCCGTGCTCGGGGTGATGGAGGTAACCGCAAGGGCAGCGCGGAAGGTGAAGGCGTCGGGCTTGTTGCCACTCCGGCCGTTGGGGTTGCGGACGCTGACGTACACCGGCAGGGTCCAACCGAGCGAGGTCGGCGTGCGACAGGTCAACTCGGTCTCGTCAATGACCGTGACCGCGGTGGCGTACTCCGAGGCGAATTGCACCCGCGCTCCGCTCTCGAAGCCGGCCCCGCGGATCGTCACCAGCGTGCCGCCCGTGGTAGGGCCCCGAGCCGGCGCGACCGAGTCGACCCGCGGTTGCAGCGGCGGCCGAACAAAGGTGACGGCACCCGTGGCCGTCACGCTCTGGCCGTCCGGGTTGGTAATGACCACGTCCTTCGGCCCGGGGGTGGTGATCGCTGCAGGCACAACGAAGCTCAGTTGGCAGGACGGCGGCCTGACGCTGGAGTCGAAGGACCACCAACCTGCGGCGGTCCCGTCGGGGATAGTGACGCCCCCGACCGTCACCGTCAGCGGCGACGAACCCGCCGGCACACGGCCCGTCGAGACGACCCAGTTCCCGACAATCTGCATCACTTCGGTGGAGCCGATCGTGACCGTCAGCGGGAGGATGCTCACAAACACGGGCGCGTGGGGACGCAGGGTGGTCTGCGCCTCCGCGTAGTACGGCGTGCCGTTGGCGTGGATGTACTTGACGCGGTATCGGCGTGTTTCCGGCCATAAGACTACACTGGAGACCGGCACCGTGGCGTGGAACGTGCCATCGCCGGTCACCGCCTGCCAGGGAACGACGCTCACCTGCTGCCACGAAGAGCCTTGCCAGATCTGTACAAAGGTGAAGGCGGGCTCCGTGTGATGGGGGAGGTCGTAGGCGAAGTTGCGGACCTCCCAGGCCATCTCTATCTGGGTGTCGATGTCCTGCACATACTCCGCCGCCGGCGGCGTTACCCAGAGGACTTGGGGCGGCTCCCCAGTCTGGCCCGAGGCCGCCGACGAGGCCAGCCAAAGTGCCAGCCAAAGCACTTCACGCCCCAGCCTCAGCCCCCCGCGAGCGCTGCCATTCATGACGCCCCCTCCTTCCGCAGTGCCCCACCCGGCGGGTACCCATGCCTGCCCTGCCGCGTTACCCGCCCCAGCGGGCGGCACTGGCCAAGAAAACAGTACCACGCGCAAGGGCTACAGGCAAGGGAACTTACAGCATGGCTGGCGGGATCTCGGCCGGGAATGGGCTACGCCGTCGTCCGACCGGCGAGCACAGCCGCGCTCACCATCGGCCAGGCATCATGCGGGGCGAAGCGGTGCAAGCTCCTAACCGCAAAGCGCCAGCGCCGATCATGTGCGTCGGCCTCCGGTGCCTGGCCGGGTGCACGTGACCCAGCGAGTACGGCATGCGGCGGCGGCCGTGGGATCGGCTCGGGCAGCCCACGGCCGCAGTTGGGAGGGGGGAATGTACAGGAGACTGGCAGCCCAGCGTTGACGTAGGCGAACCGTGGCGGGTGTGCGATACTGAGGCGGGAACGGTGTCGGTACGGGTGGCGGTGTAGACGAAAGACCCGGCGAGAGATAGCGTGCCTTGCGGACAGAGGCCCGCCGGGTGTACGGGTGGGTGGTTGGCTATAGGGCGGCGGAGTGCTCGCCGTCGTCCTGGGGATGGACGCCGCGGTGGTTGCCTTCGACGAACTCCAGTTCGGCGAGGTTGGCCACGTCGATGAGGTGCTCGGCGTTGCCGTCCAGACGGTAGGCGGTGAGACGGCGGATCATGCAGCGGATCCGGTCGTAATGGGGCTTGCCGGGGGCGCCCATGAGGCCGTAGCGCATGGACCCGATAACCTTGCGGTTGGTGCGCAGGCGCTCGAACTCGGGGCTGCGCTCGCTGCGACGCAGGGCGTCGAGGTCGGGGACGCGGGTGGGGACGCTGGCCAGGAGGTGGGCACGCAGGTGGTCGGTGATGGTGGGCATGGGGTGAGTTTCCGGCGCCTACCGGCTCGCCTGGCTGTCCACGGGGCCGGTTGGCCGTGCCAGGTTACCAGTGGCGTCGCTGGGGATCAGCATCGGGCAGGGGTCGCCCAGGGGCACGTCATAGGGAAAGAGACTCACGCAGCGTGGGGTCTGTGGATTGCCGTACATGCGCTCCGTGAATCGGGCGCAGCGCAGGGCATCCCGGCAGCCGTCGTCGTGGCAGCGGCAGATGTCGTTGGCAAGGCTCATGGCGGTAGACCGAAGATGCCGCGGATCAGGGCGCGGATGTCGATGTTAGCGATGGCGGTGAGGGCGCCCAGGATGAGGCCGTACCCGACCAGTTTGAGCATCCACCTGACTGCCTTGCTTTTGCCCTCGCGGTAGCCGTCGGCGATCTCTTTGAGGGTGGCGACGGTCTCCTCGTCGAGGCCGAGTTTGCACACGGCGGGGTGCTCCTTGAGCCGAGCAGCGATGGCCTCGACCAGTGCGTCGCGGTCGGCGTCTGCCATGGGCAGCGCCCGGCGCCGGTCGGGGTCGCCTGGCTGCCAGGATCGGTTGGTTGCGTCTGCCATCCTCTCATCCCTCCCGGTCGAAGTATGCTTTGTAGGCCCACTCACGGACGAGGTACACGTAGCGGTCGGCGTTGCGCCGCCGGCACCAGGTCAGCCAGGCTGGCGCGTGCTGGCTGAGGATGATGCGGTTGAGGTTGTCGGCCAGACGCTGGTTGGCCGCGTTCATCCCGTCGACAGTCAGGGGCAGGTGCAGGTAGTCCCAGTCGTGGATGTCGAAGGCCTCGCGACAGTCGAGGAACCAGAGGTGGTTGGCGAACCACTGGACGAAGCGCACCGGCTTGGGGAGCCAGGCCAGCAGCCAGGCGGGGCCGGCGCCATTGCAGACGCGGGCGCGCTCCGTCGGGGTGGCGTCCCAGTAGCTGGCGAGGGCGCACAGCTCAACGCCGCACTCGCCCCGGCGCCAGTCGACCCGGTAGCGCGTGGAGTCCAGCAGGCTCATATCGTTGGCTGGCTCGCTCAAGGTCGTTACTCCCTCGCGTCAGGCGTCGGGCGTTTCCGACGGCTGACCCGAAGGCCCCGGCAGGGTGAGGAAAGCGAGGAGGGAGGGACGGAGCCCCTGCCGGGGCAAGGTTACTTGGGCAGGGCGGCCTGGAGTGCGTCGGCGTTGGCGCCGTCGGCAACCACATCGGCGAGCTGGTCGTTGGGTTGTCGGATGACGGCCTTGACGACTTTGGTCACGCCGGCCTTGAGCAGATCGGCCGGGACTCCCGACGTGGGTAGGACCGCCGCGGTCAGTACTTTGCCGACGATGTCGGCTCCGGCCGCGGTGACGATCTGCACGCCGTCTGCCACCGCCTTAACTTTGACGGCAAAGGCGGCGCCGTTGGCGGTGGCCAGGTCGGAGAGTCCCTTGAGGATCAGCGCTCGCTCGGCGCCGGCAGCCTGGCGGTTGGCGGCGGTGGGGTCGACGGCAGCCAGCTTGCCAATACCCTTGATCCTCAGCCGCAGGGCCTGGGGACAAAGGTCTTTGCCTTGCAGGGCCACGGGGAGATCCTTGCCGTACTCGTAGCCGCCGACGGAGTACTCGACTTCCTCGACGCCTTCCATCTGCGCCAGCTCTTTCATACTGTTGAGCTTGGCGATGACGCGGGTTCGGGTCTTGATAGGTTTGCCGAGCTGGTCGACGAAGAGGGTGCCGTCAGGATTGTAGACCCATCCCTGGTGGTCGATGTAGATGACGCTGCCGGTCTCGGCGTTGCTCTCGAGGGCGGAGGCCAGGACCTGGATGTCCTTGTCACTCGCGTTCATCAGCACGTCGCGGGTGTCGGCGTTCCAGACGAGGGCGGTCTTCTGGTCGCTGGGGACGGCGGCCGGCTGTCGGAGACGCGAGCACCCCAGTCCGGAGAGCACCAGCGCCGCCAGCAGCAGTACCACCGCGAAACCATCACATGCGTTTCTCATTCCCTACCTGCCTTTCTGCCCTCGCGGGCGGTTGACTCAACTGATTGTGGGGGCCGGGGCGGTGCGGAAGTGCATGCGTCTGTGTAGGAGCTGCACTACCACGCGGCCTCCTCGGTGGCTGCCTCGGTGTACTCAATCCAGACACCCAGAAGACAGGCGTCGGCGTTGAGGGTGTCCTCGCTCACGTCGCGCAGGATCTGGAGTTGCAGGCGCTGGCCGTTGGCCGGGGTCCCGGCAACGGTGATAGCGGCGGTGGCCGGTCCGACGTGCTCGTCGTTGGCAGTGATGAGGGTGTCGGTGCTGCTCTGCGCCGTGCCGAACGCCTGGTCGAGGGCGTCATCATTGGCCAGGGCGCGCGCCGAAGCCGACCAGCAGACAGTCCCAGTGCCGCTGGCGGCAGTCCACACGGGCTTCACCTTGATCGTGCTCGCGCCCCAGTGCTCCAGGTAGCCGGAAAACTGGACCGCCTCATCGGCCGCGGTGTCGAAATCGTAGCTGCCAAGCATGACGTCGTTGGTGGCGAGTTCGACGGCACCGGGAGCGGCGCCTGCGGTCGTCCGGGACACGGCAGACGACGCCGGCCAGAAGACGTGACGCACGGCGGCGAGCGGGGCGCGGGTGGCTACCGCCGCAGTCATCTGCACGGTGGTGGGGTAAGTGGGGCTCTCGACGCCGGGAGGAGTGCCGCCTGCGGTGCGGCGGATGTTGCGATACGTGGCGGGGTACTGGCAGAGGGTGACGTTGCCATTGGTGAGGTCGATGAGTTTCAGATACAAACCAGCGTCGAGACTCTCAGGGTTGGCGCTGAAGGCAGTGTTGAAGGCGGTGGTGTTGGTGTTGTACCGGCAGCAGATAAGGCCGAAAGCCGGGTTGATCTGGGAGAATCCGGCGGCATCCCAGTCCCCTGCAATGTTGAACTGATCATCCTCGCTGAAGACGTCGGGGTCAGTGGTCTGGTCCCAATCTCGAGCGGTGCCAAACTCAAAAGCGTCCGATACGCCGAAGGGCCAGACGGCCCCGTCGTCCCTGAAGCAGTGGAAGCAGAGGACGCCGGACTCCTCGCGGAAGAACTCCTGTAGGCGGTCGCCGCCCAGCGGGTCGCCGGCAGAGTCGGTGAGGATGCGGCGCTCGACGTTGACGTAGAGGTGGAACTGCAATCGCGGCATGCCGTCGCGTCTCCCGGTTGGCTACTGCTGTGGGGGCCGTTTGTTCGGGGTCAGGCGCACTACCGGATGGCGCACCACTCCGGCGCGCGTGTTTCGGTCCACAAACGGCGCTGGCAGACGGGTGATTACCCGCTGGCCGCTGTACCGATGCGAGCTGACGTGATGCTCGCAGCGGACCCCTCCGTGGTAGCACAGACGCCAGCCGGTCTGCTGAAGGTGGCGGCAGGCGTTCCCATCCCATCCTACCCGCTCGCCATTGGGGTCCACCGTCCAACGAAACGGTAGGCATGACCGCAACGCCCGCGAGTCGAATAGGGAGCACCCGCCAGGGATCTGCCCGATCGGTTGCAGCCCCGGCTTGATGTCAGCCGCCGTCACGCCACCGCGCCAGTTGTAGGGGTCACGGGAGACGGCCAGCACGCCGCGGGCGCCACGGCCTTCGTAGAGCCCCGCCACACCCCCAATACGGCCGCTGGGGTCGCTGGTGACAAAGCACCCGGCGAGCGTCCGTACAGCGTCCAGCGGTGGCAGTACGTCGTCCTCAAGCATCAGTACGAGGTCGCCCAGGTCGCACGCCTGCGGGATGATGGCGTTGTAGAGTCCAGGGACGCGCGAGTGCGGACCCGAGACGCCACGCTCCATGTCCATGCCGCCAGGGACGCGGATATACAGGGTATCGACGGACGCCATCCCCGCCAGCGCGTTCCGCAGTTGGAGACTGAATGCCGGGTCGTTGCTATTGTCGCCAGCCACTACCGTCGTCCCCGGTGGTAGGTCTGCCCCCCGTACCCATTCCACCCACCGCGGCAGCAGTTCAGAGATACCAGAGAACAGCGTTACGACGGTCAGGCGCCTAGTCTGCCACCATCGCTCCGGTCGGGTATCGCCCGTCCTTGTCATGCTGCCGTGGTGCAGACGTACCCGCACCGGCGTACCAATGACATGCCGGCCGGTCCAGCTTGCCCGCGCCCCACGCATTGCCATTGCCCAATCGTCCAACTGCCACGGTCCAGCCGGCCAGCCCCCGAGGTCGCGAAGCATCTGCACGCGCCAGGTAGAGGGAGTCGGAACGAAGTTACCAGACAGCAGCGCGAATCGGTCCCACGCCGGGAAACGCAACTCTCCACGGCGCGCCGACCAGTCGGCGGTGTAGTAGTCAAGGTCTGGGTACAACACGCCCACAGCCGGCCCGGCGGAGTCAATCTCGACCTGCACGCGCGCCAGGTGGTCAGGCGCAAAGGCGTCATCTGCGTCCAGCCACGTGATCCAATCAGCCGTGGTCTGTTGCAGTGCCTCGTTACGTCCGCCGCTGACATAGTGCCAATCGCCACGGACGATGCGCCAGCCAGCCGGCAGCGCCGGGGCTTCGCAGGAGTCGCACAGCAGCCACTTCTCGCGCGGTGCCATGGTCTGCGCCTCGATGCTGGCGATTGCATCGGGCAGGTAGGCCAAGTAAGGAGCGTGAACCGATATAGCGACGGCTGAGTCCATTACGCTCCTAGTACCCAGTCGGTGGAGAAGTCTGAGAGGACGTACCCGGCTGTGATCACATACCCATGGTTGCCGGTATCTGCGGTCGGTTCCGAGGCAGTCACAGTCTGGATATTCCCAACCCACTCGGTGATGCCAGTTCCGATGTCGCGGTTATCATCGAGGCGCTGCCACGTATTCTCGGCCGAAAAGCCGTAGTCGGTCTCTTCCCATGTACCCGCCTTGACCGCATACAAGTACGTGTCGGCCTTGCTGCACTGGACGCCGTTCGGAGCTGCCCATGTGATCTCAGAAGCCGTGCGACGGATCGTTACATAGTTAGGAGACGACGCCTGCGAGACATAGCTATTGAGCGTTCCTGTGAACGTGTCATACCAGTTTGTTGGAAACGAGTAAGACTCAAAAACGGATTTCGCATACGCCCATCCTATGGTCCCAAGAGCGCAGTATTTGCTCGACCCTAACGCAAGCTGCTTCCCGTAGCGGATCTTCGCCCTCAGTACGTCGTAGAGTTGCCGCAAGTACTCAGCCGACAAGCCTACCATGCCATGGGGCGTCACCGGGCAGGCAATCCGCGCGGCGTGACCTGTGGCGGTCAGGATGTCGGCTACCGATGCCATGACGGCCGGCCGGCTGCCGGAACCGCTGAAGTCGAGCGGCTCATACGTCGACACGATCCAGCCCGCGGTATCGTCGGGCGCGTAATCCCAAGCTACGCCGTCAATGAAGTTGAGCAGCTTGTCAGCCTGTACCAGCGCCGGCTGCATCAGTAACCCGCCAGGGTCGGTGACGCCGCCCGCCGCGTGAACGCTGTGCCGCAACGCTGCCGCCTGGCGCAACGCTTCCAAGTACAGCCCCGCCGGCTGCCCGACCATGGCCGCCAGTGACCAGTCGAGTGTGCGTGCGTTGGCCGCAGGGTCCGTACAGGCTGTCCAGCTTGTGAATGTGTAGGGCATCAGATGATGAGCAGCAACCCGATGGCGTAGTACACCCTATCGGCGGTGTGGGTTGTGGTGGCGCCTACCCACGTCTCGGTGATTGGCAGGCCCAGGCAGTGCGGCACGTCGGCCCACGCGCCCGAGCTGGGCAGGGTCACGTCATCGGCAATGCCGGCGATGGCGATGGTCACGCCGACGGCCGTGGCCGCGGCGCCCTCCCCGTTGCCGTATACGTTGCCGAGGTACATGCGGACGCCGCTGGTGGGGCTGTCGCTATGCAGGCCGGTGATCTTGAGCAGTGCCCCCGCTGACCCGCCACCGCTGCCCCCCAGGGGCTCGCGCAGGGGGAGGCTCTGCACGCGCTCTTCCAGGCGGCGCAGCCGCCGGGAGGTCTCGCGCTCGGTGTTCTCGATCTTGCGGCGCGAGAGGCTGACGATATCAAGGTCGGCGAAGTCGGTGGCGAGGCCGTAGGAGAAGTTGCCGCGGTCGTCCCAGGTCCAAGTCTCGGAGGTGACGGGGGTACCGATGAGGGTAACGCCGGTCGCCGCCATCATGGCGGAGACGATCTTGCCGATCTGGACCGGGCCCGGAGCGACGGCGGCGGTGTACTGCAGGGTGTTGCGGGTGCGGCAGTACCAGTTGCTGAGCTGGGCGGCGAGGCGTTTGAGGGCGGCGGTATCGTCGCGCAGGACGGTGCCGGCGGCGATGGCCTGGCCAGGGCTCCAGGTAGCTGCGTAGGGGCAGACCCAGAGGTGATAGCCAGGGACGTAGATGCGTTTGGTGCCGCTGCCGCTGGTGGCCGTGGTGCGGATGGCGAGCTGGGTGTGGCTGTAGAAGCTGACGGTGACCAGGAACCCGTCGACGTAGGGGTCCCAGTCCCGACTGTATTCGCTGGTGCCGCCCCAGGTAGCCGTGGCGAGCTGGGCAGGGTGGGCGGCGCGCAGGGCGATGCCGGGGCCGGTGTCGCTGAGCCTGAGTCCGACGGTGCACTGGCTCTGCCCCGGCTCTTTTTCGGGCTGGACCCAGGCGCTGCCATCCCAAAGCAGCAACAGGGCGTCGACGTGATCGGCGTCGACGTCGCCGGTGGAGGCGTGGGGCACATGGCGCTCGAAGACCAGGGCGGGCGGAACGATGACGCCGGTGCCGGCCGGCCAGGTCAGGGTGGCGGTATCGTGGTCCCAGGCGGGCACGACATAGTTGCCGGTCCAGTCCTGGCCGGTCCAGTTGTGCGGCAGCCGGTAGGAGGCGTAGGGGTCGCGCAGCAGATCCTCGGCGCGCTCTTTGTCGGTGGCGGCCGCGAAGGCGGTGGCCTGGCTGGAGGTCCAGGCCGGGGCGAGGCCGTCAGCGGCGCCGTTGCTGCTCTCTTTGCCGAGCATGGCGATGACGCGGATCGGCTCGCTCACGACCTCGACGTACCGGTAAGCGGACTCGGCGACGGGGGTCACCACAGGGGCCGTGATGTCGCGGTCGGTGTCGAGACTGACGGCGAGGCTCAGGAGGTCGGTGTTGGCGGGGATCGCAGTCCCCCCATCGAGGTCGATGACGGCGGTGTCGGTGAGACTGACGACGGTGATGGTCGCCGTGGTGCCGCTGGCGCCGACACGCCATGCGTAACCGTCCTGCGGGCGGATGCACTCGGCCAGGATATGCCGCAGGGTCTTGCCGCGGGGGTCAACCTGTGGGTTGACTTTGTCCAGCGCGGCGGTGGCCCCGGCGAGGGTCCAGGTGTAGGCGGTCTGGGCGGTGGCAAAGCGCAGGGTGTACTTGACGATATCGAGCGAGCTCCAGAGGGTACTGTTGCCACCCCAGGCAAAGACGCGGCTGGTGCCGCTGGCGTCGGTGGTCTCGAAGGTGTTGCAGTTGCGTTCGGGCGGGCAGCGGTGGCCGTTGAAGGCAAACAGCTCGCCGACGGCGCCATAGGCCTCGGTGATGCTCTGGTGTGGCGTGATCCGATCCAGCAGCCAGTCTACGCCCCGGCAGGTATGCCGGACCTGGCCGTTGGGGATCTGCACTCCCCCCAGGCCCTCGAAGGTCCCGGCGGGCTGCAGGATGTCGGCGGTGACGAGGCCCTGGAAGATGGTATGCACCATCGTGCCGACGATCATACGGACCTCGCAGCACTGATCCCGCAGGGACAGCGGCGCGACGGTCGCCCACGGCGCCAACGGCTGGGCCAGGCGCCCGTAGTCGCTCATCAGCTCGGCGGAGTCAGAGGCCGGGCTAAGGTTGCGGCGGACACTACGGGCGTAGACATAGGGGCTCAGCGTCAGCGTGGCGAAGCTGGCGCCGAGGTAGACGGCCACGGGCTGCTCGACGCGGCTGGTGCTGAGAGGGTTGAGGGGCATAGCTTACGCTCCAACCGCCGCACTCTCCAGTAACACCTGCGCCTTCTCGACCGTCATCCCGGCACCCGCGGCCAGGGCCGGCAACGCGGCCAGCAACATCGGGTCGTCGCTGCGGAGCTCCGTCGCGTCTGCCCAGTCCTCTGACCACTGCGGATTGCCTGCTAGGGCGGCGTCAAAAGCCGTCTCCAGGCCAGCCGCGCGCAGCGCCCGGCGCAGGCGCAGCTTGCTGATCTGCAGCACGGACTTGACCTCCGCGACCGGAGGCACATACGGCACCACGTCCGGCGCCCCTCCCGCCGCCAGCCACGCGACGAGCTGGTACTGCATCGGGTCGACGTACCGGCCGGGGTCGGCCTGCCACCAACGGGAAGACCCGTCTGCCTGGATGCGCTTGGAGAATGGG
>CAILUI010000179.1 GCA_903837355.1 uncultured Victivallales bacterium | reverse complement strand
GAGAGATCTGCGGAAAGCGTGCTGTTGGTACAGATGGTGGTCCCGTCGAGGGTGGCGATGAAGGAGACCTGCGTTTCGACGGAGGGAAGCAGGCCGGACGACATGATCTGGGTCTCGGTCCAAGTCAGGGCGTTCGAAACCGGCCCTGCCCCAGCCGGAGACATACTCACCACCGTCGAGAAATTCACCGGCAGAGTGGCCACGAGGTCGGCGTTGCGGATGGTGGCGCCGCCGTCGTTCTTGACGGTCAGGAGGTACTGGATCTTGTCGCCGGCGCCGCCGTAAACCTCGGTGGTGGTGTAGGCGGCGGCGGGATTGGCGGTGATGTTTCGCGCGGCGATGGTGAGGGTGCCGACCAGGTCGAGCACACGGATGGTCGTATTGACCCGGGTCGTGGTCCGCGCTTCGCCGCAGAAAGTGGTATACCCCAATTGCGAGCCGAAGGTGATCTTCTGCTTGGTCGCGAGGCAGTTTGCCCAGACTTTCATGTTGAGGTCGACGACCGCCCCGAAGGGGAGGCCGTTGTTGAAGGCGGTGCCGAACTGGGTGTAGCTCCATTCGTACTGATCGGGCTGGCCCGTCGCCCCCAGGGTGATCGTCGGCGGGGGCAACACCGCGCCGCTGATGTCTCCGGGATCCACGACCCCGTCTCCATCCCAGTCGATGCTATAGGTAGCGCCGGTCGGATCGGCCGTGGTGCCGTAGACACTGGCTTTTGGCACGAATTCGCGGAAAAAGGGCTGATAGACGCTGACCGCTTTGATGTTCTTGATGCGGAACTTGAGCGGTGTGGAGGTACACAGTTCGACATTCGGATCGATATGGACCGTCTGAATGTTGGCGGTGGTTTCCGAGACGCTGCCGCTGCCACTGCCAGTGTCGCAGAAGCTGGACGGGCGGGTGGTGATCATGTTCCCGGGCGTGGGCAGTGGGGTGTAGGCCGTCACTGTCGGCAGTTCGCCGCCGGCCTGGGCGGTCAGGCCGATGGTCAGGTTGGCGGTGGCGCAGCCGATGTAGTGCAGTTTGAAGAGGATGTAGACCGCGGCCCCCGGGGCGAGGTCGTCGTAGACTCCGTCGCCATCGGCGTCGCTGAGGCCGCCGGAGCCGTCGGGGTCGGTGGTGTACCCGGGGGGCTGGAAAATCCAGGACACACTGCCACCGGCAGCGATGCCGTTGGAGATCTCGGTCCCGTTAGTGTAGGTCCAGTCGGCGCCGGTCATCAACCGGGCGCCGTCCACCACGATAGCGCTGCCGACGGTGGCGGTGAGGCCGACGTTCCAGGCGGGGGCCTGTCCCGTATTCTGGAAGCGCACCAGCCAGTAGTCGTCACGCTGGCTGACGGCGCGCGAGGTCGGCGTCACCAGAATGCCGAGATTGGGCCGGTAGTCGACCGGCGTCGAGGTCGCGTTCAAGGTGGCAGCCCAGACGTTAGCGAAGGGGTCCTCGTCGGCCTCGTACCCGGCGTAGCGGTTGTATTTTGCCTCCAGCGTGTAGGAGGGAGCGCTTTCGCAGGGAGAGGCCAGCAGATTGACGCTGATCGAGCCGACCGAGCTCAGAACCCGGTTGCCGTGGGCGGGGAAATCCCAGACCAGGGTATTGCCGATCACGGTCGGCTCAAACGCCGGGATGTCGACGCCGGCGGCATTGAGGAAGCCGCTGAAAGCGGTCGTCCCGGTCTTGTAGGCGTAGTCCCGGCCGTTGCTGTCCGGGTCGAGATTCATGGTCACGATCAGATCGTAGGCAAAGTGGGCGGAATTGGAGCGGGTAAGGAGAAAACTGTGGGTGCTGACGGCGCCGTGCTGCACCGAGTAGGGCCCAGTGACCCGCAGGGTGAGATCCTGGTCGGTGATGTACATCCAGCAACCGCTCTCGTAGCCGAATTCGCTGCCACAGCCGGAATTGGCAACCGGCCAGCGGATCTCCGAGAACTGGGCATTCACGCCGAAGGCGGTCGGCGGATCGAAGTCCCAGATGACTTCGAGCACGCCCCCAGCGCTAGGCTTGGGGGCGGCGGTCGCATTCAGGCCGCCGAGGAAGAGCCAGACTTCGCCGTTCAAATAAGAGATCACATTGGCGTTCGTGATCGTATTGGTTCCCCCGGGTCCGGGTCCATATTCCACCCCGTTGACCTTGACCGATTCGAGTGTGCGGAAGGTCTGGCCGTAGGTCGGGCGCTCGACCAGCACGACTTCGCTGTAGTCCACTGCGACGGGGGTGTGCGGCAGCTCCTCCCTCGCCATGGTCACGGTGCCGGGATCTGTCCCACCCAGATTGACAAAAATCGTGCTGTAGCTCAGGGAGTTACCATCGCCCCATGCCCATTCGTTGCTGCCAAGCGAGCCGAGGGTTCCAGGCGTCAGGGTCACAGCGTCTTTCTTCAACGCCGTCGGCTGTGACAATCCCGGATTCCCTCCAGCGAGTGTCTGGAGATAGTACGTGCTGGTCGCACCCAACTGGGTCCACTTGTAGAGCGATAGGGAGATGGTCTGGAAGGTCTGGATAGCGGACCAGGAGGTCGGCGCTCCGGAGGGGTTGAAGTCGACCGTGACGGTGGTGCGGTAGGGGCGATGCACCTCACCCTGGGAGCCGGGCGGGCTGCTGATGCCGTTCAGGGTGTTGATGTAGGTAACCTGTTTGTCCATCGAGTCGATGGGGGTGCCGGCGTAGACCACCTCCTGGTTGATGTAACCGCGGAAACTGGTGCTACCCCCGATGTCGTAGGGGCAGGTTAGGCAGTCGGTGAGCGCGCGGGTAGGGAAGATGAGGGTGTTGGTGTACTCCCGTCCGGCCTCGCACGGGTTGGCACCGCGGTCGGTGACGTGGAAGCTCAGGGTGCCCGAGAAGGTCGGGTTGGCCGGGGAGAAGGTGAGGTTGGTCCAGGTCAGGGTGTGGTTCAGGGCGTCGTCGGTCGGGGTGGCGAACAGTCCAGCCGCATTCGAGTAGCTGTCGTAGACCAGGGCCACGTCGTACACATAGGTCAGGGTGACGGGCATCTTGCCGTCCAACTGACCCCAAGGACTGCCGGCGAGGGCGGAGATGGTGGCGCTGATGTTGTAGGTCTGGCCGCTGTCGCCGATGTAGATCTCGTCGGTGCCGCTGTTGCCGATCGCCAGCCCCAGGCGCTGCGGGGTGGTGCGGGTAATCGAGACAGCGGTTGCGGCGGGGGTGTACGCATCGCCGCAGATATCGTTATAGGTCGGCTGCACGTAAATGGTTGAGCTCAAGGGGTAGGCGGAGCAGTAACGGGTGAGGTCGCCTTTGAGGTTGTCGACATCGAAGGTGACAACCAGGCGTTTTCCCTTGTCCACGACGGGGAAGTTGGCGAGAGCACCGGAACTGAGGGTAAAGGTGACCGCGTTGGCGCCGCTGAGCGTGGTAGAATTGGTGGCCGTGGTGCCATCCCAGTCCCAGAGAACGGTGGAGAGGCCGGTGCCGACCCCGCCGTTGACGCTGTCGGGGAAGACGAAATCCAGACCGGAGGGGAAACCGCTGAGGGTAAAGCCGAGGTTGCGCGCCGCCGCGCTGGAGCTCGGCGGATTGGTGATGGTGAAGGTGGCGTTCTTGCCGCCAAGGCAATAATCGATGCCGGTCAGTCCAGCAAAGGCATAGGTAAAGGAGGGGGTGGCCGGAATAACGCGAACCGCGCCCATCAAGGTGCTGCCGTCGGTGAGCGTACTGACGCAGTCGTTCCCGACGTAGCCGCAGGTGGCATCGAAGAAGAGCCCGACCGGGTCGCAGTTCTGGGTCTGCGCGGTGATGTTGGTGATGGTCACTTCGGCGAGGGAGGCAAGATCGTCGAACTTGCCGTCGCCATCCTGATCGCTCAAGCCGACACCGACATCGGGGTCGGTAGCCATGTCCGTGCCGAAGTCCCAGGTGTAGATGGTGATCGCATTGCCATAGGGACTGGTGCCGGCGGCAGAGGTGCCGGCGCCGCTATCTGCAATCGTTCCCACGGTGGCGCTGTGGGCCTGATAGACCAGGCCCGCGTCGAATCCGAACTTGGCCTTGATATTGAGGGCGCGCCCCAGGCCGATGTTCTTGATCTTGGCGGTCCAGGTGACGTTGGCGCCGCTGCTCAGCGAAACGGTCGTCAGCGAGGGCGTCAGAGTGATGTTCAGCGCCGGCGGCTGGACAGTCAGGGAATACAGCGCCAACCAGATCTTGTCACCGTCAACGGAGAGGTGCAGCGGGGTGTCGCTGGAGAATTGCTCGGTGACCGCGGCGCAGGTGGCCCGGACAGCGAAGGTGATCGTGGCGATCTTGTCGGCAGCCAAGGTTGGAGCCGTAGGGGAGTAGAGGGCATCGAGGTCCCAGGTCAGACCGTACTTGGGCGCCGCCGTGATGTCGAAGGTGGGCTCCTTGGTGGCGAGGAGGGCCCCGTTGACGGTGATGACCGCGCTCCCGGCCTGATAGACGAACTCGGTGTTGTTGATCAGATCGACCTGGGCATGGATCGCGCTGATGATCTGGGTGCCGCTGTTGGTCAGCGTCCAGGTGACGTAGAACAACTGCCCCTGTCCCACTTGGTTGCCGGCAGCGTTCGAGGTTAGGGTGACCCCGGCCTGCGCCGCGAGGCTCAGGCCGAAGACCAGCCCGAGCGCGGCGCCCCAGGGGAAGAGGCGCGGACGGACTCTCTGGCGGTGCGGCCGCGTCGCGTTGGCCGGGGCAGCCAGGGAAGCCAGGGCGAGATTGCGATGGACCATCTTCATGAAGGTCCTCCAGAAGTGACCACTGTACCGATGACGCGGAGGCTCACGGTGCCGCCCGCAAGCCGATCCGTAACGATTTCGACCACCCCGCCCAACGGACCGGGTTCGGCCGGGGCGGTGAAGCGACAACGCAGACTCGAGGTCTTCCCATCGCCGCCGGGGAGCGCCTCGACCAGCAGGCCCTTGACCGCAGTTTCGATCCGGGTGATGTGGAAGGCCTCGCCATCATTGCTGGCCAGCTTCAGCACCCGTTCCACCGTCTTGCCTGCGGGCGTGTCCAGCAGCAGGAGCGACGCCGGCATGGCTTCAATTC